>CAZNFI010000189.1:0-5395 GCA_964572185.1 uncultured Pseudomonadales bacterium | reverse complement strand
GCGCGACATGTACCTGAACAAGATCACCACCAGCCAGCAGGGAGACTACATGTGATGCGCCGCATCATCGCCGTGCTGCTGGAGAACGAACCGGGCGCGCTGTCCCGGGTGATCGGGCTCTTTGCCCAGCGCAACTACAATATCGAGAGCCTGACCGTGGCGCCGACCGAGGACGAGACGCTGTCTCGAGTCACCATCGTCACCGCCGGCAGCGACGAGAAGATCGAGCAGGTCACCAAGCACCTGCATCGGCTGATCGAGGTGGTGAAAGTGATGGACCTGTCCGGAACCGATCACATCGAGCGCGAACTGATGTTTGTCAAGGTACGTGCGGAGGCGGCCGGCAGGGCGGAAATCAAGCGCACCAGCGACATTTTCCGGGGCCAGATCGTGGATGTCACATCGACCGCCTACACGGTGCAGCTGGCCGGCACCAGCGACAAGCTCGATGCGTTCGTCCGGGCCATCGGCAAGGCCACGGTACTGGAAGTGGTGCGTTCCGGCGTTTCCGGCATCAGCCGGGGCGAGAAGGTACTCAGCGCCTGATACGGTGACCACAGCGATTCCTGGGCCACCGGGACAGCGATTCGTGTGGCCGATGGCGGATTGAAATTCGATAGAGGACTGAACATGCAAGTGTATTACGACAAGGACGCCGATCTGTCGATCGTCCAGAACAGCAAGGTGGCCGTGATCGGCTATGGTTCACAGGGCCACGCCCACGCCAACAACCTGCGCGATTCCGGCGTGGACGAAGTGGTCGTTGGCCTGCGCGCCGGCTCCGGCTCCCGGGTCAAGGCCGAAAACGCCGGGTTCGAGGTGGCGGAGGCGGCGGAAGCCGCGGCAGGCGCCGACCTGGTCATGATGCTGACGCCTGACGAATTGCAGCCCGCGCTGTATCGCGACCATATCGCACCGAACCTCAAGGAGGGCGGTGCGCTGGCGTTCGCTCATGGTTTCAACATTCACTTCGAGTTGATCGAACCCAGGGAAGACCTCGATGTCATCATGATTGCGCCAAAGGGGCCGGGTCACACGGTGCGTTCCACCTATGTCGCCGGTAACGGCGTGCCGAGCCTGATCGCCATTGCCCAGGACGCCACCGGCCAGGCCAAGAACCTGGCGCTTTCCTACGGCTGCGGCATCGGCGCGGGACGGGCCGGAATCATCGAAACCACGTTCCGGGAAGAGACCGAAACCGATCTGTTCGGCGAACAGGCGGTGCTGTGCGGCGGCAGCGCAGCCCTGGTGCAGGCCGGGTTTGAAACACTGGTGGAAGCCGGTTACTCACCGGAGATGGCCTATTTCGAGTGCCTGCACGAACTGAAGCTGATCGTCGACCTGTACTACGAGGGCGGCGTGGCCAACATGTGGTACTCGGTGTCCAATACCGCCGAGTATGGCGGCCTGACCCGCGGATCGCGAATCGTCACCGACGAGACCAAGGCGGAAATGAAGCGTATGCTTGAAGAAATCCAGAGCGGTGAGTTCGCCCGGGAGTTCGTCACGGAGAACCAGGCGGGCGCGCCGGGCATCAAGGCACGGCGCCGCCTCACCGCCGCCCACGACATCGAGGCGGTGGGCGCGCGGCTGCGGGGCATGATGCCCTGGATCCAGGAGAACCGCCTGGTGGACAGGAGCAAGAACTGACACGGCATGGCTGAGCCGAACAAACCGCAACTGCGGCCCGTAGGAGGGCGCTTCGACGACGGGGCGCCCGATGGCGTGCAGCCCGACGATGCGGCCGGGCCCGCCCGGGATGCCGCGCAGAGCGGGGCCGAGGCGAGCGCTGCGAGCGTTTCGGCGCGCGCCAGGCAGCGCGCCGCGGCGGCACGGCGACGCGGCATCTACCTGCTGCCCAACGTGCTGACCACCGGCGCGCTGTTCGCTGGTTTCTATGCCATGGTGGCGGGCATCAACGGCCGCTTCGCAGCGGCCACCCTGGCGATTCTGGCGGCGATCATTCTCGACACCGCCGATGGCCGGGTGGCGCGCATGACCCGTACACAGAGCGATTTCGGCGCCGAGTACGACAGCCTCTCCGACCTGGTCGCATTCGGCGTGGCGCCAGCGCTGCTGGCGTTTCAATGGGCACTGGCCAACCTGGGGCAGATCGGCTGGGTGGTCACCTTTGCCTACGTCGCCTGCACGGCCTTGCGCCTAGCCCGGTTCAACACGCACAGCGACGATGCCAAGTTCACCGGGCTGCCTTCCCCCTCGGCGGCGGCCGTGATTGCCTGCACGGTCTGGGTTTGGGAAGAGTACGCAGTGGGCGATCCGTCCCTGTTCGCCTCCTCGATGCTCGGATTGATCACCATCGCCATCGCGCTGCTGATGGTGTCGAATTTCAGCTATTTTTCGCCCAAGCAACTCGGCCTCAAGGGGCGCGTTCCGTTCGTGACCCTGGTGCTTGTGGTGCTGGCTTTCGCCGTGCTGCTGGCCGACCCGCCGAGTATCCTGCTGGCGCTGTTCTGCCTGTATGCGCTGTCGGCGCCCGCGGAGCACCTGTGGCGCCGGTGGCGGGAGCGGAACCGCGCGGAAATCTGATCGTCTAACAAACAGGACACCAGCCGCACCTATTCATGAATAGGTGCGGCTGGTACACGGCACGCCAAAGACAGGTGGCGCGCCAGGGGTAAAGGCCCGACTCGAGGTACAGGTCACACCGAACGTACTCGGCAAACCGAGGTCAGGCGGTATCCCAAAGGTACACGGCACACTCCAGTACAGGCCCAGGCAAACCAGAAATCTACAGGACTTCAGACGCCATGCTCATACGATCGTCCACCCCCTATGCCATTCCCGCTTCGGAAATCACGCCGGAGTCCGTATTCCTTGCAAGGCGCCGCTTCGTCAGGGAACTGGGCCTGGCGATGGGTGCGGGCCTGGTGGCGGCAAGCGTGCCCGCGCGCGCCAATCTGCCCGCCTCGGGTTTGCCTTCGGAAGACGAACCCCTTACCCCGGAAGCGATTGTCACCGGCTACAACAATTTCTACGAATTCGGGCAGGACAAGGAAGACCCGGCCAAGCACGCCCACGCCATGACCATTCATCCATGGACCGTGGAGGTGGCGGGCGAGGCGAACAAGACCGGGCGATTTGCGCTGGAGGACGTGCTGGCCGGGCATACTGCCGAGGACCGTGTGTACCGCTTTCGCTGTGTGGAGGCCTGGTCGATGGTGGTGCCCTGGCGGGGCATACCCATGAAGCGCCTGCTCGAGCAATTCGAACCCACCGGCAATGCCAGGTACGTGGAATTCACCACCCTGCACCGCCCCAAGGAGATGCGCGGGCAGCGCTCCCTGTTCGGCGGCATCGACTGGCCCTATGTCGAGGGCCTGCGCATGGACGAGGCCTATCACCCGCTCACGCTGATGGTCACCGGCGTGTACGGCAAGGAACTGCCCAATCAGAACGGTGCGCCGTTGCGGCTGATGGTGCCGTGGAAATACGGGTTCAAGTCGGGCAAGTCCATCGTCAGGATCCGTTTCACCAGGCGGCAGCCGAAAAACACCTGGAACCTGACCGCTCCGAACGAGTACGGGTTCTACGCCAACGTAAACCCCGAGGTTGATCACCCGCGGTGGAGCCAGGCTACCGAACGGCGCCTGCCGAGCAGCTTTTTCGAGCCCAACCGGCGGCCGACGCTGCCCTTCAACGGTTATGCCGACCAGGTTGCGCAGCTCTATGCCGGCATGGACCTGACCCGCAACTTCTGAACCGGGTTGGCCGAGCTCAGGTGCTCAGGTGACGGTACGCATTCTCAAGATCATTACCTTTGTCCTGTTCAGCGTGCCGCTGGCTTGGCTTGCCTACGCCATTGCCGGAGAAATTCAGAGCCCGGGTTCCGTGCTCGGAGCCGACCCGGCCGAGGCGGTGTTGCTGCATCTGGGCGAATGGGGCTTGCGCGCACTGCTGCTCACCCTGAGCGTCTCGACCATCCGGCGGCGCCTGGGTTATGCGCCGATCATTCGAGTGCGGCGCATGGCGGGCCTGTTCGCCTTCACCTACATCGCCCTGCACTTGCTTTTCTACCTGTGGTTCTTCACTGAATTCGACTGGCGATTGATCGTCGAGGAAATCGCCGAGCGGCCCTACATCACCGTGGGCTTCGCCGCCTTCCTCATCCTGCTGGCGCTGGCACTGACCTCCACCAGCGGTTGGCAGCGGCGCCTGCGCCGTCGCTGGCAGCAGTTGCACCGGTTCGTCTACCTGGCCGCTGCCCTGGGCCTGCTGCATTTCTGGTGGCTGACCAAGGCAGGTTATGGCGAAGTGCTGTTCCACGGCGGGTGGCTGGCAATGCTGTATGGCGACCGGTTGCTTGACGCCCGCGTCAGGCGGCAACGGCGGAAAGCCGCCGCGGCGCGAGCCTGAACGGAGCCGGAGCGCCGCGTAGCTGTGGCCCGGACGGCGATCCGGGCCGGTTGCGTGCCGCCGTTCAGGCGCCCAGGCGATGGCCTCGAATCACCCGGCCGGGACGCGCCCCGGTGTCCTGGTCGTTTTCCCGGGTCTTGGTGCCGGCCACGAATGTGTTCAGGTAACCGCTCGCCGATTGCAGAATGCGGCTGCCCCCGGCCGGCAGGTCTTCGTGCACGCGCAGGCGGCCGAGTTCCAGTCGCTTGAGATCGAACAGGTTCAGGTCGGCGCGCAGCCCCGGGGCGATGCGGCCCCGGTCATTCAGGCCGAACAGTTCCGCGTTGCTCTGCGTCTGCTTGTGCACGATCAGTTCGATGGGCAGCTTTGCCGCTCCGCCGCGCGGCCGGGCCCAATGGGTCAACTGATAGGTCGGCCCGACGCCGTCAAATATCAGGTTGACGTGGGCGCCCGCGTCGGAGAGCCCGATGGTCGTATGCGGGTGCCGCAGCAACTCTTCAAGGATGCGAAACGTCTCGTGACTGTAGTTGCCGCCGAGAACGATGGCGAAACGGTCACCGGCGCCCGAGGTGAGAAAGTCGTACATGTACTCGGCGATGCCCTGGCCCGCCTCGGCGGCCAGTGCGCCGAAATTGCCCGCCGGCTCCGGTTCGTAGTTGATGGGCAACTCGATGGGGTACATGATCGGCGCCGCCATCGCCAGCAACGCGTAGATATTGGCCATGGTTCCCGGTTGCTCCGGCGGCACGTCGACATCGCTCAGGATCGCTGCCCTGACTTCAGGCCTGCGCAGTCGCTCCAGCCTTTCCGAAAACGGCAATGCAGCCAGTTCCAGGTAGGTCTTGCGCCGCTGAAACATGTGGTAGGAACGCAGGCTGGTCACGAATCCGATGGGGCGGCTCGGCACCTGCGGCCGCAACTCGCAGCCGGATGCATTGGCCTGCTCGACGATCTCCAGGCAGTTGCGCCACTGCTCGGGGCGGTCGCCGTTGGGAACCAGCGTGAAAGTGCACTTGCGGCC
>CAZNFI010000188.1:2864-5448 GCA_964572185.1 uncultured Pseudomonadales bacterium | reverse complement strand
GTTCGACATCCATCGCGACGACCTGCACATGGGCCGGGAAAACCGTTCCGGCCGCTACAAGGACGGCAAACCGGGGCACCTCGGTTTCGGCATCGGCCAGCATTTCTGCATGGGCTACGCCATGGCCCGCCAGGAGTCGATGATCGCCTGCACCAGGCTGATGGATGTGCTCGGTACGCCGCGACCGAAGCGTGCGCAGCACCCCGGCATCAACTCGCCGTCCATCGACTCCGGCGGCTTCCGCTCTCCCGAACAGCTATGGCTCGAGTTCTGAGCAGACGGCTGCAGCGCCCGACATGAAAACTGCCATGGGGCGCGGGCCCGAGCCGACCGAGCGCTTTGCCCGCAAAAGCGGTGCGACGGGAGTGCGGCCGTGAAAGTGCGCATCGACCTCGACAAGTGTTACCTGTCGGGCGAGTGCTACTACAACCACCCGGAGCTGTTCGAGATGGGCGAGGCCGGCGACCCCGTGGTCAAGGTGGTGGAGATTGGTACGGCGGACCTCGAATTGCACGCCCGCCAGGCAGCGGAGGTGTGTCCGGCCGGTGCCATCCTGATTGATGAGTCTCCCGGGTAGCACCCGGCGCCGTCCATCTGGTCAAGGCGTGGCGCTGTCGGTAGGGCATGCCCGGTTGATTATCCTGTCCGGCGACTGCTCCGATGCCGATCATGGCGGGGTGGGGGCGGGCCGCCGTTGCAGCCAGGCGGAGCCGGCGATCAGGGTCAGCGATACGGCGCTCAACAGCCATAGGCCCGAGGAGAATCCGGAGCCGGGAACATAGAGCAGGCCGAGCAGCAGCGGACCCAGTACGCCGCCGATTTCCGCGGCGGAGAAAAAGATGCCGCTGGCCGTGCCGGCGTGTTTGTCGCCGATTTCAGGCAGTTCCAGCAGGGCGAGAATCAGTACGGCCATCAGGCTGGATCGGGCGATACCCTGCAGCAACAGGCCGGCCAGCAATGCGCCTTCCTGACTGAAGCGCAGCAGCAGGCTGGCCAGGCAGGCGACGATGCTGAGTGCGATCAGGATGTGAAAGCGGCGTTGCGGCGTGGCGAGCCTGGGGATCAGCAGCGAACCGGCGATGCCGACCACGGTCGGCACGGCGGCCCAGTAGCCGGCGTTTGCCGCGCTCATGCCGTGCGAGCGCAACAGTTCCGGCAGCCAGTTGTTGAGCGCGTGGTTGAACAGGAATACCCCCAGGCTCATGGCCAGCACGATCACCACGGTGGGCTTTCGCAGCAGGGCGCCGATCACATGAAGCTGCGAGTGGCCGGCCACCGCCGTGCCGGGGTCTGCGGCCCGGGGCCCAAGACCAGCCAACAGATACCAGGCTAGCGACGCGGCCGCCGCGATGCCGCCCCAGAGCAGCATGACCGCACGCCAGTCGTCACCGAGCCAGGGCAGAAATACCGGGTGCGTTGCCGTCAGGGCGATGATGCTGCCGATTGCGGGGCCGGTCATGTAGATGCCCATCGCCAGGCCCCGATTCGCCCCATCGAAGTTGGAGACAACCACTTTGGGCGCACCGGCGGAGACGATCGGCCCGCCGAGCCCGAACAGCATGACCGCCAGCACCAGTGTCGTGGTGTCGACGGCGAAGCTCCTGGCCAGAGCCGACAGGCCGACCAGCACGCCGCCGATGGCCAGTGCGGTACGGGCGCCGATCTTGTCGAGGAAAATGCCGGCGGGTACCGCGGCGGCGATGTACACCAGTTGCCATGCGCCCATCGCCAGTCCCATTTCCGCATAGGACATCTTCAGGTCGACGATGATGATTGCCGCCAATGGCGCCAGGCTGGTGGCCACGAGGCCGAACGAGCCGTACAGCAGCCAGACGCCGAACAGCAACAGCCAGCGCGATTGCGGATTCATGTCCGGGCAGTCCAGCGAGCGGCGCCGGCCGGGCAGGGCGTCATCCGGGGAGAAGCGCTAGTGTCGTGTCAAGCCTGTTTTGTCGCTTCAGAGCACGCACAAGGCGACAATGCAAGGCGCGGCCCGCAGGGAATACCGGGCGTATTGCCAAGGGTCGCAACGCAGCAGTGTCGCCTTGTGCGTGCTCCCGTAGGGCGATTACCACGCGGCCCGTGGCAGTGTTGCGGCCCTTGCCAATATGCTCGATATTACCTGCGGACCGCGCCTTGCCACGAACCACGTGGCAATCGCTGAAGCGACAAAACAGGCTTGACACGACACTAGTCCAGGACGTTCTCCCCACCGTCCTCGAGTACCTGCGGCCTTTGCCAATAGGAAAACTGCGGGGTCCAATCCTGCTCGCCCAGACCTGCCAGGGCGAGCAGGCTCCACAGCGAGCAGTACAGGTCCCCGGGCCCGAAGGCACAGTCGTTGTAGCGCAGAATCCGGTCGCCATCGCGCTTGTAAACGACTGCGCCCGGATAGTTGTCCTGGCCCCCCGCCACCGATTGTTCGCGGATGTAGTCGCCGCCGCCATGCGATGCCAGCCGAAAGCGCCACCCTCGTGAATTCGCGAATCGCCGCTGCACCTCGGGCGCATCCTTCGACAGCAGCGCAACCGCCATGGCGTTCTCGAGGTGCGGCAGGAAGCCGTTGAAGCCGTCCGCCCAGACC
>CAZNFI010000188.1:0-2854 GCA_964572185.1 uncultured Pseudomonadales bacterium | reverse complement strand
CCAGACCGTGCAGTAACGGCAGCCCTGGCCCATGTTGTGAATTGCGAGCAAAGTATCGCTGTCGGCAAACAGCCCAAGCAGGCTGACCTCGCCGTCCTGTGTGGCAAAGGTGTAGTTGGGGACTTCGACGCCTGGGCTCTGCTTCATGAGCGATGCCAGTTCATCGACCCGTTCGAAGATCTGCTGTCGAAGTTCGTCGATTCGCTGTGCGGTCATCTGCAGTCTGCCTCGTTGGCGCTGTAGGCCCGGCGCTATCCCTGTGGCGTAGCGGCGGGGGCGAGTACCAGCAACAGGTTGCCGGGCATGTGGTCGTAAAGGCCGTAGCCCGACGACAACACCAGATTGCCGTCGTGTACCACCGGGCCGGCGGAACCTCCGAAAGACCCGCCGAACGTCTCCTCCCCGGTGATCGTGGTGAAGTTGCGGGTGGTGTCGATTTCCCACAGGACGACGCCGGTTTCAGCATCGTGTACCCGCAGGACGCCGTCCATGGCGCCCGCGTAGACGAGGTCGCCGGCCACGGTGATCGCCTGGGAAATGCCGCTGTTGCAGTACCTGCGGCCCGCACAGGTGTTCGGGTTCGGCGTATACCACTTGAGTTTGCCGGTGCGCAGGTCGACGGCGTGCAGGCCGGGCTTTGCCCGAGTCGGGTATTCGCGGCCGTCCGGCATGTCGGAAATGGGCACGAACAGCGTGTCGCCGGATGCGGCCATGCCGAAGTGCACGCCGCCCTGAATGCCGCCGCGGCCCACCTGGTTCTGCCAGATCACCGCGCCGCTGTCCGGGTTCAGGGCATGAACGACGCCCGATTTCTGCCCGCCGAGCACAAGATCCTGCCCGTCGCTGGTGGTCACCAGCAGGGTCGCCGCGCCGAAATCGAAATCCGGCCCGCCCTCGGGCGGACAACTGTGATCCGCCTCGGTGTCGCAGGCGGTGTTCCAGACATCGTTCGCGGTCGCCTGGAACGACCAGTTGACCGCGCCGCTGTCGAGGTCGATGGCCATGATGGCATCGCTGGTGAGGGTGGCCGGGGACGACATGTTCTCGCCGGTGCCGACATAGAGCTGGTTGCGCTGCACGTCCAGCGACGGGCTGTTCCAGATTACCGCTCCGGACGGACCGCGCATGTTGGTGCCGGCCCGGTTCTGGCTTTGCACCACGGCGGGTTCGGCGATGGTGTGCGTCTTCCAGAGAGCCTCGCCGGTGCGCGCGTCGTAGGCGGCGACCGAACCCTGGAAGGTGCAGCACTCGTAGTAGGGATCGATGGCCAGACTGACTTCCAGGCTGGAAACGGGCACGTACAGGCGGCCATCGTGGTAGCGTGGCGTGCCGGTGATGGTGGCGTTGGGATGGTCGTCCGGGCGCTGCTTCCAGATGCCTGCTCCGGTGCGGGCGTTCACCCCGTAGACATAGCCGAGTACATCGCCGAACAGCGCCAGCGGCGGCGCATCGTCTCCGTTGCCCGGCGCCAGGACGATGCCGGTACGCACTTCGGCAGAGGCGGGATAGGACCACTGCGCACAACCGGTCTGCGCATCCAGGGCGTAGACGTGGCCGGAGTGGGAACCGACGAACAGGGTTCCCGCCGCCATGGTCGGCTGTGAACGGGCGCGGTTTGCGCCAGGGAAGCGGATTGCGAAACGGGTCTGCAGGGTGTCGAGGTCGGGCGCGGCCAGTCCTGCCGTCGCGGCTGGAATGTGTCGCCTGTTGCCGGTGTCGAAACCCCAGTTGTGCACGTTGCCGATAGCGTGCGAATCGATGCCCGGCGTGTCTTCGGGACAGGCGGGAATGGTGGACTCGGCGGCGCCGATCTCGGCGCCGGCGATGAACTCCGCGACCAGTACCTTCTGCTCGTCGTCAAGCGCCGCGGCTTCTTCCCGCATGATGCCGTCGGTCAGCGAACGCAGGATCATCTCCGGTGGCATCAGGCCGAGCATGTCGCGGTGCGGCGCTTTCTTGACGGCGCCGTCGTGGCAGGCGGCGCATGCGGTTTCATAGATGGGGCGCCCGGGCATGGCCTGCTTGGCGCGGAAGAGGTCGAGCATCGACTGGGCGGAGCTCTCGCTTTCCGGGAGGCTTTCCGCCGCCTCCTGCGCAGCGGCCACCTCGCTCTCGGCAGCCTGTTCGCCACAGCCGGCGAGCGCCAGCAGCGCGGCGCCGAAACACAGGGCCAGGGTTGCACCGGCGCCGAAGCGGCCGGCCGGTGGGGTGCATTGCGAGTGTGTCTGTTGCGAGGTCATGTTCCCTCCGGGCCATGCCGATTCCGCAGATCCCCCGCAGGGTCTGGCATCGAGTCTGTGGCGCTTGCGCGCCGGATGTCCGGTCTTCCCACGCAGCATCGACACCCATCCCAGCGGCGCGCAAACCAGCGGGCGAATGTAAAACAGTCGTTACTGACTGTCCAGGCGGTAGCGTCGGTCGTCACTGCGACCTCGCCCCGGTGGGCCTCGTCTGGAGCGATTGCTGACGATTTCGCCTTGCCGGGTGCCAAGCGGCCGTGGGGTGCGCGATTCCGGTACGCCAAGCGGGCTTTGTCCTGCAAGATGGCAACGCGCTGAATTGCTATCAGGGTGAGGGAGCCCCGTACCCCATACCCGCTCACATAGGTGTACCTGATGCTGATTTGGGCAGGTCAGCGTTCAGGCGCATGTATCGAACTATAGCGGCCGGTACATCGGGTGACCGCTTTCCTCGATATTGAGCACGTGCAGCGCGAAATCCTCTCCGGTGGAGGTTTCCAGGGCATCCGGAAACTCATGGCTCCAGTCCAGGATGTAGGTGCGCTTGGAGATGCGCCACTCGCCGTTACGCTTTTCCAGTTCATCGAGGTAGCGGCCGCCGTACATGGATGAAC
>CAZNFI010000187.1:0-5492 GCA_964572185.1 uncultured Pseudomonadales bacterium | reverse complement strand
GTGCCCGGCGGCGTTGTGGGCGGTCTCGTTGTCCTGGATGACGGCTTCGAGCCGCTCGGACTCCAGGGCGATGCGCGCGTCCATTTCTTCCAGATCGAGACCGGCGCGCGCTGCGCCGTCCCTGCGGCCTGCTGAGTTTGTACACGGAACATTTCCGATTGAAAGGTACGAATGCCAATAACACCGCATGGACATTTGCGAGGCGACAGGCGTCCGGCAGGCTATGCGCGTCAGGCACGCGTAAGTTCCATGTACCCATCCGGCGGCTCGTGCCCCAGAAAGGTCTTGCCCAGGTCTTCGAAGTGCCGGTACGAAATCAGGGAATGCGTGGCGGCCTGGTGTGCGTCCCGCAACTGTCGCTCCAACGGGCTGTCCATGCGCGACCCGGTGGTGCCCGCCGTATTGTTGAGCATGCCCACAACCTCCCGGCATGACTGCGCGGCATGGGCGCAGGCCAGCAGGGCGGGCCAGAAGAACTCCCACTCGGGCGCCAGGCGGCCGCCTTCTGCCGGCAACGGCCCCAGGTGTGCCTCCAGGCGGTCCTGGGTGTCGAGTACGAAGGTGCGCGCGGACAGCAGTGTCGCCTGTGCCTGGCCGAGCCGGTACTGCACCTGAGCCTGGTCCCTTAGCTTCGACGCGGTACCCCAGGGCGTCTTGGCCCCGGCGAGCTCGATGAACGACTCGACCGCGCCGCGGCAAACGCCGAGCGCCACTGCCGACTTGTTGTAGATGGCGTGGGTGGGATTGCGGTAGGTGGGGTTGGCCCAGGTCTCGCTGGGTGCCAGCGATCGAAATGGCAGCAGGTGTTCGGGTGGAACGTAACAATCGGCCATGAGCACGTCGTGGCTTCCCGAGCCGCGCATTCCGGCGGTGTCCCAGGTGTCGACGATGTCGAACTCGCCGCGCGGTACCATGAACGACGCCCGTGCCGGCGCCCCGGTCTGTTCGTCGGTCACCATCGGCCCCATCAGGTAGTTCCAGTTGGCGTTGTGGCAGCCGCTTGCAAACGATCCCTGGTAGTTCAGCCGCCAGCCGGCGCCGTCCCGGCGGGCGTTGCGCCCGGGGTTGGGCCCGTTGGCGGGGCCGTGGCCCGAGCACACCAGCACATCCCAGTCATTGAAAATCTTCTCGACCAGTTCGAGCCCCATGCGGCGGATTACCAGTGCATTGATCTCGGAGGATATCTGTACGCACCACCCGACCGACCCGTCGATGGCGGAAACCGCCTCGACCACCTCGATCTGTTCGCGTGCGCTCAGGTTCTCGCCGCCGAGCTCGCGCGGCAGAGCGAATCGGTACAGGCCCTGGTCTGCGATTTCACGGGACGCCCAGGCGGGCAGGTGGCGAATCCGCTGCGCTTCATCTCCCGCCGCCGCAAGGGATTCTTTCATGTTGGCGATGCGCTCCAGGATCGGTGTCCTGGCGATGGCGTCCCGACGTTCGAGAATTCCGTGTCGAATCGACGGGCCCGGGTTCCGGCTGCTGTTCCTGGCTTCCGACATGCTGCTTCCCGCTGCTTGGCGCGGCGATTGTGACATAGCACGGCAACGGATTGTTGGGTGGCGTAAGCCATTGGCGTGTTTACCCTGCGATACACCGACGCGGCGCGGCACGACGGCAGCGGTGTTCGCATAAACGGGCGCACGGGGGCGCCACCGGCCCCGCGGTCGGAGTCGATGGGGCGCCTTCGCACCGGCGCGGGCTGGAAAAAACCGGGCTTTGAACCTACTCTTGCGCTGGGCATCCAGTGAGCAAAGCAGACCTGCCGGAGCCGGTTGCGGCGACATGCCGTCAGGCCGGCCGGCGTCTGGAATGCCACAGACCGTCTCCACGCCCTGGTCGGGGTCAGTCGGAGTTTTGTTTCCAACCCTGGAGGTAACCGACCGATGAGCGAACCGAGAGGCAGCAACGATCCACGCATCGACCCGCGGCTTCGAGCCATGATTGCCGCCATGCCACCGGTCGTGATGAACGATGTCGAAAACCGTGAAGCGGCCTTGGCGGAAGCGAACGCGCCGGAGGCCAAGGCCACTGAAGAGGCGATGGCGGCGTTCATGGAGATGGCCGACAACGAAGAAGTGGCGCCCTCGGCCGGGCTGTCGATCGCCACCCATGAAGTGACCTCGGCACCGGACGGCAACACCATCAGAATTCAGTTCATCCGCCCGGAATCCGACGAGCCGCTGCCGTGCGTCTACTACATCCACGGCGGCGGCATGATGATGCTCTCCTGTTACCTGGGCAACTACCGGGCCTGGGGCAAGATCATTGCCGCCCAAGGCGTTGCCGTGGCCATGGTGGATTTCCGCAATGCGCTCAGGCCATCTTCGGTGCCCGAAGTCGCGCCGTTTCCCGCTGGCCTGAATGACTGTGTTTCCGGCCTGAAGTGGGTAGCGGCCAATGCCGCGACGCTCGGCATCGATGCAGGCCGAATCATCGTCGCCGGTGAAAGCGGCGGCGGCAACCTGACACTGGCGACCGGGCTCAGGCTGCTGAAGGATGGCGAGGTCGGCCTGGTCACCGGCCTCTACGCGCTGTGCCCGTACATTGCCGGCCAGTGGCCGCTGCCGGAAAATCCCTCGTCCACCGACAACAACGGCATCCTGCTCGACCTGCACAACAATCGCGGCACGGTGGTTTACGGCATCGAGGCGTTCGAAAGCCGGAACCCGCTCGCCTGGCCCGGTTTTGCCAGCGCCGACGATGTGCGCGGCCTGCCGCCCACGGTGATCAGCGTCAACGAGTGCGACCCGCTGCGCGACGAAGGCATCAGTTTCTATCGGTTGCTGCTCGAGGCCGGCGTCAAGGCGCAGTGCCGCCAGCTAATGGGCACCGTGCATGGCACGGAGATCATTCCGGTCATGTGCCCGGAAATCAGCAGGGAGAGCGCGCGCAGCATCGCCGATTTCTGCCGGGGCACCACCATGTAGCGCGACGCCCCGCGCTTGTCTACCCTTGACCTGACGCTTCCAATCCGGCCATCGGGGATACGCACATGGCGCTTTGGAGATTTCTCGCCCCAAGTGCACTTGGCTTTACGCTGAAGAACACGGTGGATGCGCTTGTTGACAAGGTCAGCGGCGCACCGCCGCGGCCGGTGCGGGTTGCGGAATACGTCGCGGCGCATGCCCGGCGCGGTGACCCGGAGCATGTGCTGCGCACCATCGACCGCTTTGCGCGGGAGCGGCGCTGGCTGATGAACGTGGGGCCGGACAAGGGCCCACTGGTTGAGGAAATGGCCGCGCGCCTGCCGGCAGAGGCCCGGGTTCTGGAACTGGGCGCATACTGCGGCTACTCATCCATCCTGCTCGCGAGCGCGCTTGGGCAACAGGCGCGCGTCACCTCCATCGAGATCAGCCGAACCTGCGTCGACAGCGCGCGTGCAATCGTCGAGCTGGCCGGGTTCAGTGACCGCATCACCTTCGTGCACGGCCCGTCGACCAAGGTTCTCGAAACCATGCAGGGCCAGTGCGACCTGGTGTTTCTCGATCACTGGAAAGACCTGTACAAGACCGACCTCATGCTGATGGAAGAGCACGGCCTGGTGGGCCCGGGCACGATTGTGGTGGCCGACAACGTGGGTGCGCTGTTCGACCCGGGCGAGTACCTGGACTACGTGCGAAGCTGCGGGCACTACGACAGCGAGCACCGCTCGGCGACCGTCGAGTACACGAAAATCGCCGACGCGGTGGAGATTTCGGTGCATCGCTGACGGGTCGATACCGGGGAACGGGTGCGATGTCCGCTTGCTCGACAGCCTGGGCGGTGAAACCAGTTTACGAGGGCGATGCCTGGTCTGAACAAGCTGCGGTGACCGGCTGCAGCCTGCGGGCGGCTGGAAAGTAATTGCCGGCTATCCGTCGAGGCCCGCAGACCCGCCGCCGGGGCGAACGGTTTGCGTTGCTCGAGACCGTGTCGCCAGCACCAGGCCGGCGGCAAGCAGCATGGGCACGGCGAAAACCAGGAACAGCGCCGTCACGCCGACCCCCAGGCCCAGCAGCACCCCGGCGATGGCTGGAGACAGCACCGCGCTGAAGCGCCCCATGCCGATCGCCCAGCCTATGGCCGTGGTTCTCACGCCGGCGGGGTAGACGTCCGCGACGATGGCATAGAGCGCGATCATCGCCGCGTTTACGCCGAGGCCGATGCAGGCGGCCAGCACATACAGAATATCGATCTGCCCGAGCGCGAGGCTGAACAGGGCCATGGCGGCAAATCCGAATCCCATCAGCAGCGCAGCGGTCGCGTAGACGGATATCCTCGCCGTGAGTACCCCGATGGCCACGATGCCGGCCAGCGCCCCAACCTGGATCATGACTCCGACAGATACGCCCACGGAGGTGTCGAATCCCGCATCGACCATGATCTTGGGTGTCCAGGTCTGCGCGAAGTAGAGTGCCGACATGGTCAGGAAGAAGGCGCCCCAGAGCAGGGCCGTGGGTGTCCGAAACACCGGTGAGAAGAGTTCGGTGACACGCCGGGCCACGGAAACGGGTTCAGGTGGGGTGTCCGGCTGGCTGGCCAGGCGCGGCTTCTTCATGCTGTCGAGCACGCGGTTGATGCGGCCCAGGCTGTCTGCGTCCCGCCGCGTCAACAGGAACTCGATCGATTCAGGCAGAAACGCCAGCGCCAGCGGAATCATCAGGCCCGTGACCAGGCCGCCGAACAGAAAAACGGCCCGCCAGCCGAATGCCTCGAGCAGGTATACGGTGACCAGGCCGCCGAATATGGCGCCGATCGGATACCCGGCCATGGAAAAGCCTATCGCGGCGGCCCGGCGACGGTCGGACGAGTATTCGGCCACGATGGTGGTAAGGCTCGCGATCATCGCGCCGATGCCCAGCCCGGTAACGACCCTTGCGGCCGCCAGTTGCGCGAGGTCGGCCGTGAACGCGCTTGCCAGCATGCCGGCGCTGGTGACCGCCAGACTTGCCAGGATGGCAGGGCGCCTGCCATAGACATCCGCCAGCGGCGACAGAAACAGCGAACCGGCCGTCATGCCGGCAAGCCCGGCGCTGAACAGGATGCCGAGCGATTCGGGCGACAGGCTCCATTGCCGGGCGATTTCAGGGGCGAGAAAGGCGATGACGAGAATGTCGAAACCGTCCAGGACGTTGATGCAGAGGCAGACGGCCACCGCACGCACCTGGAAGTAGGACATGCGGCCGCCGTGCAGTTGTTCTTTCAGTTCCGGATGCAACCTGCAATCTCTGCCGACCGTTCCTGTTCAAGCTTAAGGGGGATCGCGCCCTGCCGATAGTGGCGCGGGGGTAGGCAATGCACGGCAGTCGTCGTTCGGACGCGTCTGGCTCACAGGATGGGGGCGTGTGTGCGTGGCTGAGGGGTCGAGCCCCGGCGCAACCGCCTGATTCGCGATAGCCCGCAAATTGCGCCAAGGGCCGCGATCATCGCGCCGGATTTTGCCCTTCTGCGCGTGCTCGCGACCCCAAGCATAGCCCCGCCTATGGTGGCGGGAGCCTGTGCGCGCAGAA
>CAZNFI010000186.1:0-5588 GCA_964572185.1 uncultured Pseudomonadales bacterium | reverse complement strand
TTGTTTACCCAGATGCTCAACTCGCCCAGTTCGCCGGCCGCGGCGATGACCGCGTCCAGTTGCCCGCCATCGGTCACGTCGGCGGCAACCGCACGCGCGTTGCGGCCCGTCTGCCGTACCGCTTCGGCCACCTGGTCGATATCGCTTTGCGTTCGAGCACTGACCACCACGTCTGCTCCCGCCTCGGCCAGGCATAGCGCTATACCCCGTCCGATGCCCTTGCCGGCCCCGGTAACCACCGCCACCTGGCCATCCAACCGAAATGCGTTCATAGCGTCTCAGTATCCTTTTGTTACGACTGCTTGTTGCCCCCTCGACTTCCCCAGACCGCACCCTGGGCAGTGCCCACGGATTGGCGGCTGTCGCCCATCCCCAGCCTGGCGCGGTCCACGCGGGTAGCGGGCGGCCCGTATGCCGGGCGGTCAGGTAGCCGATGCTTCGAATATGCCCTGTATGGAGCTATCCAGCAGCGCGTCGAATTCGGCATCGGTCTGGCCGACATCCAGGCCCTCGGTCAGCGCCCGGGAGAAACTCGCCACCATGCCGTTCTGGCGGGTGAGGCGCGCATTGGCCTCTTCGCGGCTGTATCCGCCGGACAGCGCCGCAACGCGCAGCACGTTGGCATGTGCCACGCAGCCGCCAAACAGGTTGTCGCGTTCCGGCAGCGTCAGCTTGAGGATCACTTCCCGCCCTGAACCCAGTGCGTTCAGGCCTTTCATGATCTCCTCCACGAGAATGTCCTCAGCTGCCTCTTTCTCGGGGCAGTGGATGTCCACTTCGGGTTCGATGATGGGCACCAGCCCGGCATCGAGTATGCGTTCACCGATAGCGAACTGTTGTTCCACCACCCGGGCAATGCCGGCCGCGTTCGCCTGCTTGATCACCGAGCGCATCTTGGTGCCGAAGATGCCCTTGGCCTTGCCCCGCTGCAGCAGCGCGTCGAGTTCCGGCATGGGTTTCATTACCTGCACGCCGTCCTCTACATCGGCCAAGCCCTGGTCGACCTTCAGAAACGGCACGACGTTCTTGACTTCCCAAAGATAGGCGGGCGAGGGTCGACCGGCGACATCCCGGTCCATGGTTTTTTCGAACAGGATGGCGCCTAGAATGCGTGCGCCGGTGAAGCTCGGGCTGGTGGCGATGCGCGACCGCATGGCATGCACGAGGTCGAACATCTCCTGCTCCGTGGACCAGGCGTCCGGGGTTACACCGTACAGGCCCAGCGCTTTCGGCGTACTGCCGCCACTCTGGTCGAGGGCGGCGATGAAGCCGCTGGCGCTGCGCATTTTTGCGAGTTGCTGTCCGCTCAAATCAATCCCTCCAAGCTGCGACCGCAGAACGCTCCCTGCGGCCCGTAAACCGACTCCGACCTGGCGACCGCGGGCTCACCGGCGAGTCTAGCGCGGCGGCAATCCGCGCCTGGCCCGCTCGGCGTTCATGCGATCCTGATCGACGGCAAGCCGTTCGCCGAGGTCCTCTTCACGGGCAACACCGGCCATATGCGCGCCCGCGGTCTTGCCGTTGTACATGATCTTCTTTACCGGTGTCACCGCCAGGACGATGCGCAACGGTGAGTCGAGCAGGCTGTGGAATGCCTGAGCGCCTTCGTCGCTGTCGGGGCTGACCTTGTTGGCCAGTGCCGGGTAGAACCAGCCCTTGGTCTCGGCGTCTTCGAAGAACTCACCCGTGCCCTTGAAGGTGATCGCCCCACGGGGCAGTTCTTCGGACGCATCGGGCCGGTAACTGGCGCTGCTGACGTTTACCGAGACGCGATTGTCGCGCCGGATGGCGGCCGCACGGTGCCGGTGCGCGGCAAAGGTGATCCAGATCTTGCCCTCGTGCCACACAAAGGCATGGGTAACGCCGACCGGCCAGTGGTCCTTGGTCCCCCACATGAGCACGCACTCACCGGCGTTGGTCATCAGCTGATCGACTTCTTCGTCGGTAAAGGGGTAAATCGAGACGATCTCGTGATCGTGCGTATGTGCCATGAGTGCTTCCTTTGTTATGCCTGACTGCTCAGCGAGCGGCGAAGATTGCCCAAGCGGGGGCCGGAACGCAACCGAGCGGCGCGATTTCACTCAGCGCAGACGCGTCCAACCTTCGTAAATCGCGCGCGCCGCACGCTCCAGGCGAGGCAGGTTGCGCCGCACCTCGGCATCGAGCCGGCGCCCGCCATCTGGCCCCAGGGCCTTGTCCAGAGACGCGGCGTATTCGGGAATCTGCAGCCAGTCGCCCACCGTCTCACCGGTAATCTCCACGTGGAACTGCAGCCCGTAGGCGTTTTCGCCGAAACGGAACGCCTGAATGGCGCAGTCAGGCGACCGGGCCAGCACCACGGCCTGTTCCGGCAGTTCGGCAACCTCCGCCCCATGCCACTGCAGCACCGGCAGGGGATTCTCCAGACGCGCAAACAACGGGTCCGACCGTGCATGGGGGGCATGGTCCACGGTCATGAGACCCACCTCGGCGACTGCTGCGGTGCGCACGCGCCCGCCGATGGCCGCGGCCAGCAACTGATGACCCAGGCACACGCCCAGGAAGGGCCGGCGCAACTCGACAACGAACCGCCGAATGGCGGCGACTTCCTCGATCAGCCAGGGATGCTCGGCGTGCTGCCAGACGTCCTGGGGCCCGCCCATGACCAGCAGGCTGTCGTAGTCGTCCACCTCGCCAACGGCATCGCCCCGGTCCAGGTGCGCCACCTCCCAGACATGGCCGCCGTCGTCCATGAACCCGCGCAGCACACCCGGGTGCTCGCTGTCCGCATGCTGCAGGACCAGAATGCGCAAGATTGCCGCCCGCTGTTAGCCGGCCCTATTCATGAGCCAACGTAGCCCGGCAGGCAAGCTTGGTGACAGCACCGGGTGCACGCGGCAACAGCGCCTGCATGCCGTGCTTGCAGCACCGGGAGGTGGCGGGAGCGCGGCCAGTGAATTCGCTGCCATTGCATGGCGCAGTCGTCTGATCAGGAAGGGGCCGGGCTAACCCCCGGCTTGCCGCGCTGCGTTCACCTCGGTAATGACGCCGCAACCGACCCGTCCGCCGGCGCCACCGATCGGTTGCGTCCGGTGATCGTCGAGGTGCTCATGGATGACCACAGCCGACCCGTCTGCATCGAGCAGCGCGGGCGCTTCACCGCCGGCAATCGACACGCGCGCGGTAAAGAACTCCGCCCGTGCCGTACCGTCCACGCCGACATGCAGCAACGGCAGGTCGCCGTTGTCCGGCCCGTCGGGGTTGCGCAACCCGTGGGCAACGCCCCGCGGATTGATATGGCCGCCGGCCGCGCCGAAGTCCGGCGTGCAGGCGCCCACTGCATGCAGGTGGATGCCGTGCGCGCCCGGCGTCAGCCCGGCTGCCTCAACGCCCATCAGCACGCCGGACGGCGCCTGTTCGAAGGTGGCCTGGCCGATCGTGGCGCCATCGGGGCCGATCAGCGCCGCAACCGCCCTTTCGGTGTCCGCGTGCGCAACGGCAACATTGGAAGCGAGCAGGACGCTCGCGGCCCATGACATGGTTTTCTTCATTTCACCCTCTTTGCCTTGGCTCGATCTTTTGCTGGCTTGCTGTGACGCTGGCCCGCCTCAGCCCGGCCCGCGTGCCGCCACCGCTCAACGCAACCAGCGAGCCGCAAGGACCGTCTGCGTTCAACGGCCCAATATGGTAACCCCGCTGATGCCGGGCGCCCCATATACATGCGTATAGGCAATCTTCGGATCGTTCGGTACCTGGCGCGGCCCGGCATCGCCGCGCAACTGCAGTACGTTTTCGTACACCTGCCGGAGCCCGGAAGCGCCAATCGGCTCACCGTTGGCCAGGCAGCCGCCGTCGGTGTTGACCGGAAAACGGCCGCCGATCTCGGTGTCGCCGGCTTCCAGCATGCGTTCCTGCTCGCCGTGCTCGCAAAAGCCGTTCTCCGCCATGTGCATGATCTCGGCACCCGACTCGGTGTCCTGCAATTGCGCGACGTCGACGTCCTCCGGGCCGATGCCGGCTTTCTCGAACGCGGTTTGCGATGCTTCGATGGTGGGCCCGTCGTTGTGCTCCAGCGCCAGGTGCGGGGCCATGACCTCGAAGCTGCCGAAGCGGCGGCTGCGCACCACCGAGGTGCGCAGGTACACCGGCTTCGAGGTGTACTTGTGCGCCTGGTCGGCGCGGCACATGACCAGCGCCACGCCGCCCTCTCCGGGCGAGCAGAACATGTACTGGGTGAGCGGGTAGGACAGCATCTGCGACTGCAGGATTTCCTCTTCGGAGAGCGGCCGGCGGCGCCAGGCCATGGGGTTCATCGAGCCGTTGCGAAATGCCTTGTTCGCCACCCGGGCCAGGCAGCGCTGGGTGATGCCGTGCACCTGCATGTAGTGGTTGATCTTCATGCCGAAGAACTGGGTGGTCAGCGCCAGGCCGCTGCCTCCGTACCAGTCATCGCCATCGGTATTGGGCAAGCGCGGCCGGAAGGCACCGCGTTCGTGCTTGTCGAAGCCGATGGCGACACCCAGGTCGAAGGCGCCGGAGGCGATGGTGTTGTACGCGGAATAGAGCGCCGAGCCTCCGGTTGCACAGCCGTTGGCCACGTTGATGAACTGAATGCCGGTCAGACCCAGCATGGACACCATGCGGTCGGGATCGCCCGATGACCGGCTGCCACCATAGGCGAACTGCACGTCTTTCCAGGTGATGCCCGCATCCGCGCAGGCACGGCGCACCGCCACTGCGCCCTGTTCCATCCCCGACACGCCCTCATGGCGGCCAAACGCGTGCATGCCGATGCCAACGATCGCCACATCGCTCATTGCAGGCCTCCCCTGTCTGTGGGCGCAAAGGCGAAGGTGACCACCTCCCTGCCCTGTTCGTCCTTGTGCAGCGGCACCACGGTCAGGCGCATGCGCATCCCCTCGCGCAGCAGCCGCGGGTCGGATTCAGTGAGCCGGGCTTCGACCTTCAGCTGCTCCGGCAGCGTGACATACCCAACCCCATAGGGCCTGAAACCCTCCGCGTCGCTGGCGCCCCGATAGGGCGGCGACTTGGGCGCAAAGCCCTGTACCGTCCAGGCCCAGAGGATTCCCTCCGTGCCCAGGTAGGCAGCTTCCATATCTGTCCCCGCACACCGAGCACACCCGGTTTGCGCGGGAAACACATGGTTTCCGCAGTCGTTGCACTTCGCACCGAGCAAACGGGGCCCGTCATCGGTAAGCTCGAGCACGCGCTCGCTGATCGACACCTGATCAGTCATGTCGGCCTCCTTGAGGCGCGAAGTATGCGATCTTGATCACCCTGGGCACAACCGTTGTCCAGGCAAGTCCGGAACGCGGCGCGCACCAGAGAGCATCGGTTCCACGCATGAGAGTGTGCTGGCGGGGCTCCACTTCCGGCGCGTTAAAGCTCGTTCAATCACCGACCGCACCCAACGCCAAGTTGGCCGCTGCGCCGGAAGGGGAGCCCCGCCAGCACACTCGGAGCCACGGGGAGCTTTCTCAGCACAACACCATTTCCGTCAGGTAGAAAACCCGGCGCCGGGTCGCTGACGCGCAGGGAACAGCATTGAGTACGCCGATGAGAGCGGGCGTGAGGTGCGGGACTCCGGC
>CAZNFI010000185.1:551-5611 GCA_964572185.1 uncultured Pseudomonadales bacterium | reverse complement strand
CAGAGCTTGCCCTTCTTGATGTAGTTGCGAATGTCCCCCACCCGCTCTTCACCAAGCTGCGAATCGCGCAGCCTCGACACGGCATCGTATTCATACAGGCCATTGATCGCCTTGGTGCTCGACTTGATGTGCCACTGAATCAGCCTGAGCCCCAGCGTCTTGGCAATTTCCTCGGCCAGCAGCGTCTTGCCGGTGCCCGGTTCGCCCTTGACCAGCAGCGGCCGCTCGAGCTTGACTGCCGCGTCCACGGCCATACTCAACTCGTCGGTTGAGATATAGGTGTCGGTACTATCGAAAATCATGCAACTTCTCTTGAAAACTTGAGTGGAACCAGGGGAATCGGACCTCGGCCCGGCCTTCCCCGCGGGTGCACAGGCGACAACCCCCCGACCATGCAAACGGCGTACTGTATAGGACGCCCGAGCGTCGGATCAAGCGGCGCCGACTTTTCGAATCCGTATCGTGGCGCCTCGCGGTCACCGCCGCGGCCAGGCAGCGGCATCATGTGCGCCGCGAGCGTGGCCATTCAGCCATCGCCGGGCCACCGCCCGCGGCGCCTCAACAGGAAAACAAGCCAGACCAGAACCGTGACCACCACGATCACCGCCAACAGAAGACCCATGGCCGACGCCGGTTGGCCGTCGCGTTGCAACGTCGCCTCGAACAGCGCCACCACGAACGCCGGCGCATAGTAGGCATCGAACCCGGGAACCGGCGCCGGCAACAGCAGCAGCACCGCGGCCATGCAGCGCAGCCAGACTTTCAGAAAGCCGCTGCGCAGCGGGCGCGTCAGTACGATAACGCCATACAGCGTCGCCAGACCGGCAATAGCGGCGACCAGCCAGGCAACCGGCTCAGTCATCCCCGTTCACCCAGAACGGCTGCGAATTCATCCCCCAGCAGGGCTCTGCGCCAGCCCTGGAAGGTCTCCGAGTACTGGCCGGTGGCCCGGAAACGCCGAATGCACTCTTCCAGGTCGCGTTGCCGGGTGACGAGTTCCGGCGCCACCCCAAGGGCAGCCGCCCGATCGCTGCCTATTTTCCGCAGGCGCTTGAGCATGCCACCCTGCCGCTGGCTCAGCGGCCGGGGCAGCGGCGCCTCCGGCACAGCCTCGAGCCCGGCGCGATGCGCCTCGATCAATGCACCTGCGTAACGCCGCGCCACCGAGGGCGGCAGCATCCGCCGCATGTCGGACATGTTGACATCATCGCGCTGGGCCAGCTCGACGAGGTGGTCGTCCCATACCACCCGGTTGCGCGGCACATCCTCGTGCATCGCCCGCCGTTCACGCCAGGCGCACAAGTGTTTCAGCACCGCCAGTTGCGCTCCATCGAGCCTCCAGGCCTTCTTGACACCCTGGTAATAGGCTTCCGGCAGACGCGGCGCATAGCGGGCACGACGGCGCATCTCCTCCTTGAACCAGCCGAGGCGCCCGCAGGCTTCAAGCCTGGCCGACAGCGACTCGTGCAATGGCAGCAGGTAGGCAATATCTTCCTGGGCATAGCGATGCTGCGCCTCCGACAGGGGCCGTCTCAGCCAGTTGGAGCGGGTCTGGTGCTTGGGCAGCACAGTGCCGAGCAGCCTCTCCACCAGGTTGGCATACCCGCAACTGAAGGTCTCGGATACGAATGCATAGGCAACCTGCGTATCGAACAGGTTCTCCGGCTGCACGCCCAGGTGATGATAGAAAAGCTCCAGGTCTTCCGAACAGGCATGCAGCACCTTGACGATATGCGGATCGTCAAGAACACGGACCAGCGGCGCCCAGTCATCGATGGCCAGCGGGTCGATCAACCACATGCCGGAATCGGCGGCAACCTGATACAAACCGGGAATCGCGTAGAAGGTGTCGGTGCGCTGGAATTCGGTGTCCAGGCCGACGATGTCGCCCCATTGGCGTGCAGCCCGGGCGAGGTCACCGTTCGAGCCCACCCAGACACAGCGATTTGCTTGGTCAGGCGAGACGGCGGCGCCCCTGCAACGCATGCACGATGGTGCCCCCATCGACGTACTCCAATTCTCCGCCGATGGGCACCCCGTGTGCGATGCGCGTGACATTGGCGACTTCGTCTTCGAGCAGGCCGGCGATGTAATGCGCGGTGGCTTCGCCTTCCACCGTCGGGTTGGTCGCCAGTATCACTTCCTCGACCCCCAGCGCCCGTACGCGCCCGGCCAGTTTGTCGAGCGCAAGCTGCTCCGGGCCGACGCCATCTATGGGCGACAGGCGGCCGTTCAAAACGAAGTAACGGCCTCGATAGCTGCCCGCCTGCTCGATCGCCAGGATGTCCGCCGGAGACTCGACGACGCACAAAAGCCCGTTATCGCGATTCTCATCGGCGCACAGTCGGCACTGGCCACCTTCCGTTAGCGTACGGCAATCCCGGCAATAGGCGACCTGCTGCACCGCCGCGGACAGCGCTTCGGCCAGCCGCACACCGCCTTCCCGATTTCGTTGCAGAATGTCGAGTGTCATCCGCTGGGCGCTCTTGGGCCCGATACCGGGCAGCACCTGGAAGGCGGCGATCAGTCCGTCAATGAGCGGGCTCAACACGGTCAGAACGGAAACTTGTCCAACGGCAACCCGATACCCCCTGCCATCCCGGACATCTTCTCGTTGCGCGCGCGCTCCACCTTGCGCGCCCCGTCATTGAAGGCGGCGGCAATCAGGTCTTCGAGCATTTCCCTGCCCTCATCGAGCACGGCCGGGTCGATATGCACCCGCTTTACTTCGTTGGCGCCGTTCAGCACCACCTTCACCAGCCCCGCACCGCTCTCGCCGGTGACCTCGAGGGTGGCCAGCTCCGACTGCATGGCCTGCAGCTTTTCCTGCACCTGCTGCGCCTGTTTGAACAGGTCGCCGAACCCCTTCATGCTCATCCTCGCGCCCTTTGTCCGTCCGGTTCGTCAACGGTCAAGGGCCGTACGCCATCGAGCGAACCCTCGAACATGTTCAGCAGCGACTGCACGGTGCTGTTCTCCTCGAGATGCCGCTGCGCCGCTGCCTGCCGTTCATCGCGCAGCCGCTCATCGCGCTGCGCAATGGTTTCTGCCGGTGGCGGGCCCACCTCGACGATGAGTTGCGTCGCCTCTCCGAACAGAACAGTCAGCGCCTGTTCCACGCCCTGTGTCTGACCGGCCTTCAGCAGCGTTTCGTGCTTCGCATCAAGCACTACCCGGCAGCTGCCGGTATCGCGCGCCACGAGCATGGCGTTTTCCACCAGCAGCCGGTCGATGCCCTGCAGGTCGAGCTGCTCGACGATGCCGTACCACTCCTGCGCCAAACCATGGCCGAGAGCCGGTGCGTCGGTCGCAGAGGACGCACGGCCTGCTGCTTCGTCTATCGCCGCAGGCTCGCCGGGCGTAGCCGCCGACACCGGTTCCTTGGCTGGGGCCATTGCCGCATCGGGGGGCCGCGCGGGGTCGGCTGCAGCCGCTGACGGTCGTGCAACGGCAGCCGATACCGGCGACGCTTCCGGGGGCTTTGCCTGTGTAGCAACGGCGCCGGACACGCTGGCGGCCGAGGCCGCATCCGGTGCGAAGGCGAGCATACGCAACAGGGTCATCTCGAAACCGGTTTTCGGATCGGGGCCGACGTGCAGGTCGCGAAAACCGATCAGGGCGATCTGATAGTAGAGCTGCACCACTTCGGGGCTGAACGCAGCATCCGCCGCCGCACCCAGTGCCTGGTTTACGGCCATGTCGTGCAGCGCTTCGAGCAGTTCCTCGAGTACGGAACCAAAGTCGGCTGATTTCTCGGCCAGCGCCGCACTCACCTCAAGAATGCGGCGCGGGTCGCCACTGGCCAGCGCCTCGACCACCGCGGCGGTTTCGTCGCGGCCTGCCGCCCCCACCATCGCCGCCACATCCGCGGCTGTGAGCCGGCCGCCGCTGTAGGCGATGGCCTGGTCGGTGATCGACAGCGCATCGCGCATGCTGCCCCGCGCCGACTTGGCGATCACACGCACCGCCTCCGGCTCGAACTCGACGCCCTCGCCGGTGAGCACATCGCCGATATGGCTGGCGATTTCGTCGCGGCCGATGTTCTTCAACTGAAACTGCAGGCAGCGCGAAAGCACCGTTACCGGAACCTTGCGCGGATCGGTGGTGGCGAGCAGGAACTTGACGTGTTCGGGGGGCTCTTCGAGGGTCTTCAGAAAGGCATTGAAGCTCGATGCCGACAGCATGTGCACTTCGTCGATAAGGTACACCTTGTAGCGCCCGCGGGACGGCAGGTACTGGGCGTTGTCGAGCAGTTCCCGGGTGTCGTCGACCCGGGTGCGCGAGGCGGCGTCCACCTCGATCAGGTCGATGAAGCGATTGTCTTCGATCTCGCGGCAGGTACCGCAGCTTCCGCATGGCGCCGAGGTAACGCCCGCCTCGCAGTTCAGGCACTTGGCAAGAATCCGCGCAATGGTGGTCTTGCCCACGCCCCGGGTACCGGTGAACAGGTAAGCGTGGTGTACCCGGCCCGAGTCGAGCCCGTTGCGCAGGGCGCGGACGATGTGATCCTGGCCCACCAGCCCGTCGAAATTGCCCGGCCGCAGGCGCCTGGCTAGCACTTGGTAGCTCATCGTGACTATTCTAGCGCTGTTGTGGAAGTTCCGTCTCGCTGCGCAGCCGCTGGTGATCGGCCACCGCGGCGCCGCCGGGCTGGCGCCGGAGAACACCCTGCAGGGCTTTTTGCTCGCGGCGCAACTTGGCGTTCGGGCCGTTGAACTGGACGTTCACTGCGTGCATGGCCGGTTGCTGGTCATTCACGACGAAACCCTCGATCGCACCACCTCCGGTGCCGGTGCGCTGGCGAGCATGGATCTGGCGGCGCTGCGCGCCCTGGATGCGGGCAACGGGCAAGCGATTCCCTATCTGGAAGAAGTGCTGGAAGCCCTGCCGAAACACGTGGGGGTCAATGTGGAACTCAAGGGTGCCGGCACCGCCGGGCCGGTCTTGGAGGTTCTGGAGCGTTTCGGGCATGGGCAGCGGCCCCTGCTGGTGTCTTCCTTCGACCTGGCGGAACTGGGGCAATTCACGGAACTTGCCGGGGGGCGCTTCATGGTGGCCCC
>CAZNFI010000185.1:0-541 GCA_964572185.1 uncultured Pseudomonadales bacterium | reverse complement strand
CGCCGCCACCAGGAAGCGGATCCGGTTCGTCAGGGACGGCGGGGGGCGCGTGCTGGTCTTTACCGTCAACGACGCGCAAACCGCGCAACGCCTGTTCGCCTGGGGCGCGGCCGGGGTGTTCACGGACTATCCTGACCGCCTCGCCGGTTCAGTCGAAACTTCTCGAATGTGAAACACCGCAAATGCGAGCCACGCATGCCGGTGTGTGGCCAATCGGGACTGCCGCCACCATCAACGCGAATCGTCGATGCTGTCAACGCCGTTCGAGGTCGGATATCTCATCGGCAAGCCGGAACTTGCTGTCGGTTACGATCTTTTCCAGGACTTCGACGCGCTGTTTGACGGCCTGCAACTCGTCACGAACGTCGTCATCGAGTCGGGCGCCGAGCTGGCGCTGACGCAATCGAACGTACTTGCCCGCAATACCCGCGCCGCAGGCTATCAGTACGATCAGCACCGTCATTGTGAATGGGTCCATGCTTACTCCTCACTTTCCATCGATTGGCCCTGCGCCCGCCGGTGCGCCTGTGCCGGCGGTAAC
>CAZNFI010000184.1:0-5620 GCA_964572185.1 uncultured Pseudomonadales bacterium | reverse complement strand
TCGGGCTGCCCGATGAGCGGCTCGGTGAAAAGCTGGTCGCCACCGTCGTGCCCCATGCCGACAGCGACCTGACCGAAGCCGAACTGATCGACCACTGCGTCAGCCGCCTAGCCAAGCACAAGGCGCCCAAACAGGTGCGCATTCAGCGCCGCCCCTTGCCGCGCAACGCCTCCGGCAAGACCATCAAGGCCCAAGTTAAGCAGGACTATCTCGCCCAGTGAGTCACAGGGGCGTCTTGGGGTCCATGCCGAGCAGCACCCGGCCCACCACCTCATAGGTCGGCTGCGCCACCATGATGTGCTGGGTGGCGACGTGCACATCCCGGAAGCACCGCTGCAGAACGCTGCTGCGGTAGATCGACGTGCCGCCGGCGGCGTGGTAAAGCCGATCCACCGCCTCGGCCGCCGACCAAGCGTTGTTGGTGGCCGCCAGCCGCAGTTGGCCTTTGACTTCCCGATCCAGGCGACCCGCACGCTCGGCCTGCTGCCAAGCCCGGTCGATGGCTTGGTAGGTCAACGCCTGGCCCGAAGCCACCAGCGCCTCCGCCCGTGCCAGGTCCTGCTGGACGTTGCCCCGCTGGGCCAAGGTGCGCCGGCTGCCGCTCGGCCGCTTGCCGCCCGCCAGTTCCGTGAACGCGCCGATGGCATGGCGCGCAATGCCTAGGCTGACCGCGGAGACACCGAGCGCCAACAGGCCGAAGAACGGGAAGCGGTACAGGGACGCATCCACCCGGGGCGGCGCGCCCAGGGTCACCCAACGGCCTTGTGGCACGAACGCATCGCGTACCTCGATGTCATTGCTGCCGGTTCCGCACAGCCCGGACGTGTGCCAACTGTCATGGATCCTCACCTCCGATGCCTCGAACAACGGCAGGATCACTTCCTGCCCCCCTTCGGCCGTCCGGCGCGACTCGCCGTTCTCCAGCACCACCGAGCCGCCGCAAATCCACTGCGAGACCTGCGACGCGCTGCCGAATGGCCAGCGCCCGCTGACGCGCATCCCGCCCGGCACCACTTCGGCCCGGCCAATGGGCGCGGTGACGCCGCTGACAATGGCGTCCGGGTTGGCGGCGAACATCGCCCGAGCCACGTCGTCCGGCAAGGACGCCGCCAGCAATCCCGTGCTGGCGCCGATCATCAGGCACCAGCCCACCGAGCCGTCTGCCTCGGCCGTGGTCATGACCGCATCGAAGAACGCCCGCGGATGCACCTGTCCGCCGCCGTAGCAGGCCGGCACCAAAGCTCGAAAGAGACCCGCGCCAGCCATGCGGGCCGCCAGGTCCTGCGGCATCCGGCGGGCCGCCTCGATGTCCGCCGCCCGCTCCCGAATTTCCTGCGCAAAACCCGCCGCCCGGGCAACCGTGTCCGACCCCATTGCAGTGTCCCATCCGACCCGTAGTTTCGTGAAATTATCAATTGGAAGGCGCACTAAAACCACCGCCTTGCTATGATTGCCCTAGGTCGCAACAACACCCCGCTACGATCCACTTCAAGGCACCTTCAATGCGCTCGATTCCATTGCTCCGGCCAATCCGGTCGATTGTCGCCCTCACCCTGCTGCTGGCCAACGTTGGCTGCGGGGGCGGCGGATCATCAACGCCCGAGGCGGATCCCGAAATGCCGCCCGAACCCGAGCCCCGGTTCAGCGCCACCATCCGGCGCACGGAGTACGGCATACCCCACATCCAGGCGGACGATTGGGGCAGCCTTGGCTACGGCTACGGCTACGCCTACGCCCAAGACCAATTCTGCATGGCGATGCGGGGCATCGTCGCCGCCACCAGCCGCTCCGCGGAACTGCTCGGCGAGGCGGAGGGCGATCCGGTCACCGACTTCGTGCTGCGTTTCCTGTTCGGCGGCAAGGAAGACTTCCGAACCAACTTCCTGCCCGATGCGGACAGCGACGTCCACCGTCTAGTGGAGGGCTTCTCCTTCGGCATGAACCGCCACCTGCGGGAAACGGGCGTGGCCAACCTGCCTGAAGGCGAATCCGGCTGCCGGGACGCTGACTGGGTGCATGAAATCGACGCGACGGATCTGTGGATGCTGATTGGCCGCCTGCCCCTGAAGGGCGGCTCGGACGAGGGCATCGTGCGCCGCGCGATCTTCAACACCGACGGCCCGAGCCTCGACAACCCCTTGGGGTTCGAGGCGGCGGACCAGGACGCGCTGGTTCAAGGCTTAAGCCAGTTCGCCAAGGCATCTGAGCCAAAGCGGCAGGGGGCTGCTGCTCGGCAATCCGCATCGATCCTGGAGCGGCGACGGCAGCTTCTACCAAGTGCATCTGACCCTGCCTGGGGAGTACGACGTGGCGGGCGCGGCCCTGCAAGGGCTGCCGTGGGTCGGCATCGGCTTCAATGGCGGCCTGGCCTGGACCCACACCACCTCCTTCGCCACCCGCTTCACCCTCTACGAACTCGAACTCAACCCCCTGGACCTGATGCAGTACCGCTACGACGGCGAATGGCGCGACATCACCACCGATGACGTGGCCATTCAGGTGCAGTTGGCGGACGGCTCGCTGGAGGAGCGCACCCACACCTTCTACCGCTCCCACTTCGGCCCCATCATCAATCTCAAGGAGATCAGCCCCCTGTTTGGCACCTGGCCCCTCGCCAACGGCAGCGTGCTGGCCCTGCGCGACGCCAACAGCCTGCGGGCCGAAACGTTCTTTGAGCAATATCGGCGCATGGGGCAGGCCGAAGACCTGGACCAGTTCACCGAGGCGCTCGAGAGCATCGCCACGCCGGTGTTCCACACCTTGGCAGCGGACCGCAACGGCGAGGCGTTCTATGGGGAGGTGGCGGCCATTCCCCACGTCACCCAATCCCAGCTCGACGACTGCCTCACCCGCGTCGGGCGGCTGCTGGCCGGGCTCGCCAACAACGCGGCGCTGGTTCTGGACGGCAGCGACCCGGATTGCGAGTGGGGCGAGGACCGGGACAGCCCGCCGGACACCAACCTCTACGGCTATGACGCACGGCCCAAGATCCGCACCCGGGACTACGTCGGCAACAGCAACGACAGCTATTGGCTGAGCGACCCCAACAACCCGCTTACCGGCTACCCGTTGGTGTTTGGCTGGCTGGGCGGCGAGGGCCAGCAGCAAATGCTGCGCACCCGCATCGGCCACTTGATGGTGGAGGAACGGCGCAACGCAACCGACGGGCTGGACAGCGCACCCGGCTTCACGCTCGACTCGCTCAAGGGCCTGATGTTCACGAACCGCGTCTTCGCCGCCGAACTGACCTTGGACGACATCCTTGCTGTGTGCGCGGCACTGCCCGCCGACGCCAGCGACCCAGCCGAGCGGCGGGCGCTTGCCGGATGCGAGGCACTCACCGGCTGGGACCGCAAGGCGGACGTTGACAGCCGCGGCGTCCAGGTGTTCCGCGAGTTCTGGCGCCAGATTCGGCGCGAGCTGGCGGACGACTTCACCAACGTGGTGGACAGCGACCGTTTCTGGGCGGTGGATTTCGACCCGGCAGACCCGCTCGGCACACCCCGGGGCATCGACCTCAGCCAAACGCGCAACCGAGCGCTGGTCATCGACTCTCTAAGCGAGGCAGTGCTGGCCCTCCAAGAGGCTGGCATCGCCTTGGATGCGCCTTGGGGCGATGTGCAGTTCGCCGTTCGCAACAACTTGCGCATCCCCATCCACGGCGCCGACGGCGACCTCGGGGTCTATGGCGCCATCTCGTCCCGCCTTGGGGATGGCAGCTACGTGGCCCACGGCGGCAACTCCCACCTCCAAGCCGTGACTTGGGACGATGGCGATTGCCCAATCGCCGAAACCCTCTTGGTGTCGTCCCAATCAAACGATCCGGAGTCGCCCCACTACGCCGACCAAACCGAGCTTTACAGCCGCAAGGCGTGGGTGCGCTTCCCCTACTGCGAAGCGGAAATCAGCGCCGCGCAGATCGGTGAGACGGTCGTTGTCGAGGAGGATTAGCGCGTTGCGGTAGTGCCAACGGCGACTTCGTCGTCCCGGGCGATGACCAAGGCCAGCGCATGGTCGTTGCCGCCGGGTGCGGTTGGTTTGTCGCCGATGGCAAGGATCATCTCCACGTCTAGCTGTAGGAGCCCACAATCCACCTCCACTGCGCTTTCGTAGAGGTTGAATGCGGGGTGGATGCCCTCCAAGGCTCCGGTTAGATCACACTCAAAGGAATCAACCTCCAGCGATCCGCTGAATCCAGCATCGGCATTGACCGAAAAGGACAAATCGCTGTCCGTGGTGGTCCAAGCACCTGCCAACGCGGGGGCGTTGGCTCCACGGTCGAAGCCAGTGAAGGCCCAGCCGTAGAACTCCCGAGTTTCCGCGCCTTCAACGTGGTAGGTACCTTTAATCCAGTCACCTTGGCGGTAGTCGGCTGAAATACCGAATACTGCGCTGTCCCCACCGATGCCCGCCCCCCGAATCTCGACCTCACCGGATTCGTAAACCTCACCCGAACCGCTCAAGTAATCGGACCCGGAAGCGAAATAGCCGCCGTCCGCGACTCGAACCGTGCCGTCCGCTAGTGGCCACCATCCATACAGGCGGCTGTCCGTCGTGGCAATGAGGTAGCCACCGGTGACGCCATCGTCAAACGCCACCTCCCAGACGCCCGCAGGGCCTCGGTAGTCAGCCTTTGGGGCGGAGAGATTGGACAAATGCCCAGTCGGGGTGTCCAAGAGGCTCATGACCATCAAGGGCTGATCGGAGGCGACCGTCAGTTGCCACTTGCCGCCAACTTCCTTCTCGCCGAAGCTGCCGGTTAGGTCGCTGGCGCCGGATTCAAGCGCTTGCGAGGTCACCGACCTAGCCTCTCGACTGGCCAGCGTAAGCTCCACCACCCCGCCCGGAGCAGGAACTCCTGCATCATCGATCCCGCTGATGGTGACATTGGCATCGTCACTGCCCGGATTCACCAAACGCAGCCAACTGCGCTGGTTGAAGTTGCTGGCAGGGTTGAATATGGACACCCGATATCGCATCGCACCCGACGGGGCGACTGCGGACATGCTCGTGAGGAAACCGTCCGGACGGGTGCGAATGTAGGCCAGCGGCTCGATGTCCTGCCGGCTTTCCAAAAGCAGAACCCAATCGCCCTCTGTCGGTGCGCCCAATCCTTCCGGAAAACCCTTGTCCGCATTACCTTCTTCAATGTCTCGGGAGTTAAGGTGAACGGTCCGCTTCGCTCCCAACGCCAGCGTCGCGTGGAGGCCACACCACCCGGCGTCATCGCAGCCGGAGATATTCACCCTGGCCTCCTCGTTGGAATGGTTGATGATGCGAACGAAACCTTCCTGATGGACGCCCGACGCGGAAGGCTGATTGACATTGGAAGCGGACAGAAACAATGGCAACACATGATCTCGCCCCATGGTCGGCTGTGCGAGTGCGCCAACCCAAACCGCAAGCCCCCATGAAGCGACCCGAGCCAGCGTCCAAAATCGAATTCGCATAATCGTCTCCGGTTGAAAGTCAAATTTACTGTTAGTCTAAACGCGAACCATAGTCGTTCAGACAAAACCGAACAAGGAGAACCCACCCAGGAAAACCCACCCAACGGCTGAGCCCGCTGGCGCGTTCAGGTCCGCCGCGCCACCATCAGGGTCACTTCCTGGGACAGCAC
>CAZNFI010000183.1:0-5627 GCA_964572185.1 uncultured Pseudomonadales bacterium | reverse complement strand
GTGCTGATTCGCGACCCGGTGCAGCGGGCGCTGTCGCACTACTACATGGAAAAGGCCAAGGGGTACGAGCAGCTGCCGCTGTGGCTGGCGCTGCTCGGCGAGCCATGGCGGCTGCGGCGGAGCCGGGATGCCCGCCGGCCCGGGTCCGCCTGGCGGCGGCACTCCTACCGGCGGCGCGGGCTGTACAGCCTGCAGTTGCGCAACGTCTTCCGGCACTTCGATGCCGACCAGGTGCTGCTGGTGCGCAGCGAAGAGCTGGCGCGGCACCACCATGCGGTACTGGAGCGTGTATTCGGTTTCCTGGGCGTGGCCCCGCACCGGGAAATCGAAGCCCGCCGCATCTTCGAGGGAGCACGCGGCGGGCGGCGCCACCCGGTGGTTTCCCGGCTGCTGCGCGCTTCCTATGTGGCGGAGTCGGTTCGCATGCAGCGGTTCAAAGCCGCTGCGGAGCCAGGATGACAGGCTCGCGCCGGCTGTCGTCCACGGTGCCGCCGACCGGTTCGATGATGCAGTTGAGGGGGATGGAAACCCCGGCGTCCTTCCTGACCAGACCGGGGGCGCGGGACATGGCCGACGGCAGCATGTAGGTGTCGGCCTGGGAAACATCCACGGTGTAGCCCATGTCCGCCAGCGACTGTATCGTGATGGCGCTCAGCGGCTCGGTCTGGCCGCTCGAGATGAACGGGCTCATCAGCTCGTTGTCGAACACCGACTCGCGCCAGTGTGTGTCCGCGCTGCCCGAACCGCCGCGGTTCTGCACGGGCACCTTGTCGCCGCCGTAGTCCATGCCGCCCGCATCGTCGAAGGCGGCCGTGGCCAGAGTGCCGGTGAAGTGGGTATCGGGAGTCGGTTCGTAGGGGTCGTTGAAGGGGTCGAGCGACGGTTTCTGCAGCAGGTCGTGGTGATGCCAGAGCGTGCCGATGCCCAGGGTGTGGCCGATCTCGTGCAGGATGATCGACTCGATGTCGTCGGTGGATCTGACGGCGATGTCTGCCGAATCGAGGCTGATCCTGCCGATGATTGGCAATGTCGACGAGAGGCGCCGGTTACAGACGCCGGCCGTTGCCAGGGTGCCGCCTTCGCCGTCGATGGTCGTCACCCTGGCGTACACGCGCAGGTCGTCCACGGTGCCGGTGAATTCGGGTTGCCCGCTGATGCAGGCATTGGCCGACAGTGGCGATGTGGCGTAGCCGATGTCCTGCAGGCTGCGGGTGACGATCTCCTCCCAGCGATCGACGGCGTCGGTGAATGCCTGCTTGACCGTGGCGGAAGGCTCGTCGCCGACGTAGACCAGCTCGATGTCGAAAGAGCTCGTCCCGCCCGCCGTCACCTCGGCCACCCGCGACCAGGGGCTCGGCGTGGTGGTGGTGTCGGCGCAGGAGGTGCCGGCGTACCGGTATTCCAGCTCATAGGTAATGCCCGGTTCATGGATTTCATCGATCGGCAGGATCGACGACACGTCGATGTCGCGCCGGGTGGCCCCGCTGTTCTCGAAGGTGCCGCAGAAGGTGGTCCAGCCGCTGAAGGGTTGTTTCTGGCGAACCCTGGTGCGGTAGGCGCGTATTTCGTTCGCCGCGAAAGACTGCGTGAATGCCAGCGTGATCGTCTTGGCCGTATTGTCGATGGTCAGCGCCGGGTCGGGGAGGGTGGCCGAGCGTACCCGCACCCGGAAACTCCCCTGGGCCACGGCCCCGTGCCCGTCGCTGGCCTTGAGCGTGATGGTTGCCGTGCCCGCCGCCAGCGGCCTGACGGCCACGTTCAGGGCCGCCAGTTCCACCGTGGCGATGCTCGTGTTGTTCGACGAGGCTTCCAGGGTGAGCGGATCACGGTCCGGGTCGGAGAACAGGCGGCGAGCCGCGACCAGAACCGCGGCGCCGCCAGCGGTGGCTTCCACGTTCGAGACACGGCTGCTCACAAAGACCGGAAGGCCGTTGACGGGCGTGGTCGCTTCGCCGGAGGGCGACCAGTTGCTCGACCCTTCGTCGTTGACCGCTTGCACTTGAACCTGGTAGGTGGAACTGGCGTCCAGCCCGGAGACGTTGCCGATCAAACTGGGCAGGTCAGCCGGCAATTCACGGAAGCTGCCCGTGTTTTTCTTGCGAAGTCGCAACCGGTAGTGGGAAACCTCGGGCCCGGTGTTGATGAGTTGGCGCCGGCCCGGCTGGAAATACAGGGCGTTGCGCGATGTCCCCGCCTCCACGATGGGCGTCGGGGGCGTGCCGGGCGGTTCGGATTCGTCCTGCACCGTGACGGTGACGGTCTGGCTCGCGGTCATCGCCCGAGTGCCGGCCCCGCCCGTTGCGGTTACCTCGACGATGTACTCGTTGTTGTCCGCATCGTTGGCGGGCGAGGTGCTGGCCTGGTCCTGGGGCGTTTCGAAGTCGGGTGGCTCCCTGAAGCTCAATTCGCCCCCATCGGCGATCTCGAACCCGCTCGAGTCGACCCCGCCTGTAATCGAGTAGCCGGTGATGTAGTCGTCGGTATCGGCATCTGTCGCGACAATGGTGCCCACCTTCGCATCGTTCTCGGTCACCTCGAATGCCGCATTGCTGGTGATTTCCGGCGCAGTGTTCGTGGCCGCCAGGTTTTCCGCGACCGTCACCGTGACGCTCGGTACGGTCAGCCCCTGGTAGTCGCCGCCGGCGACGGCGTGGCTGACGGTGACGGTCTCGTTGGTGGTGTTGGCATCGGCCGTCGACGTGATGGTCACCCACTGCCGGTCTCGCCAGGTGTCCGCGGTGAAGGGCAGCGTGTCGGGACTGGCATCGATGTTCGTGTTCGAGGGAACCGTCACCGTCACGGTGGCATCCGCCGTGGGTTCGGAATTGAGAACCACCGAATAGACGTTTTCGCCGCCTTCCCGAACGGTCAGCGAGCGGGGGTGCACATTGACCTGGGCGGTGGGGGCGATTACCTCGAGCGGCAGGTCGGCCGACTTGACGAGTTGGTAGCCGAGGTCGGTGCCGGGCAAGGTCGGCAAGGCGCTGATGTCGACGCCGACGGCGGCGGTGGAGCCGGAATTGCGCGAGACGCGGTAGGTCGAACCCTCGGTGCTGCCCTGCGCAATGGTGATGTGGCTGTGCCCTCCACTCACCGTGCCGTTGCTGACCCGTATCGGCAACAGCATTTCAAAGGGTGCGCCCGTGGGCACCATCGCGCGAAACTGCCCGCTGGCGGTCTTTTCCAGCGAAACGGTGAGCGGCAGGGGATCCTGGAGATTGCCGCTCAGGTCGGCCTGGGTGAGAGCGGCCAGGCCGCTGAACAGGCCCTCGGGCAGTTCGTTGAACTGGTTTTCGGCCAGCCACAGCCGACGCAAATCCGTCAGCGCGGAGAACATGCCGCTCGGCAGGTCGCTGAGCCGGTTGCCGTCAAGGTCGAGCCAGGTGAGGTTCGAAAGCCCGGAGAGCATGTCTGTTGTCAGGCTGCCGATCTGGTTGTCGGCCAGCCACAGCCACTCCAGGCTGGTCAACGCGGAAAACGCGCCGGACGGTAGCGTGGTGAGCTGATTGCCGTTCAGGTCGAGGAGCTCGAGCGCCGTGAGCCCGGTGAACACGCTCGGCAGTGTAGTGAATGCGTTCTTGCCCAGGTCCAGTTCTTCGAGCTTGGTGAGGCCGGCGAAAATGCCGTCGGGCAGGGTGTCGAGCTGATTGGTGTCCAGGTCGAGCGCCACCAGCTTGGAGAGGCCCGCGAATATCGTGGCCGGCAGGGAAGCGATGCTGTTTTCGTCCAGGAAGAGCACGCGCAGTTCGGACATTCCCAGGAAATCGCCGGCCTGCAGCCCGGTGATGCTCTTGTCCCGCAGGTTCAGGATCGCGATGTCGGCGACCTGCTGAGCGGTGACATCCGAGCAGGTGCCCACCTCCGCTTCCTCGACGATGGCGTCCTGCACCGCCTGGGTGCGGCCGCAGACGCCGGAGGTGACGTTGTCGATGGCGCGGTTGCTGAAGGTTGCGGCCGGGTTGCCGGCGGGGTCCCGGATGGGGGCGGTGCCGGTGCCGGGGTAGCTCATGGTCACCGATTCGCCGAGCGTCGTGGCGGAGGCCAGTATCAGTTCCACGTCGCTGGCGACCACATCGACACTGGACACGGACCGGGTGGCGCCCGCAACGGTGACCTGGAAGTCGCCGCTCGCCGGTGCGGTGCTGATCAGGTTTTCGCTGTATGCCAGCGTCAGCTTGTCCTGCCTGACCTCGGCGGACTCGAGCACGGGCGCGATGCCGTCCACCTTGTGGCTCGATGCGTCGGAGACGCTGCCGAGTGTCAGCACGGCGTCGCGGTTGTGCCCGTTCTTGCGGATGCGGCCGTTGTTCAGCCGCAATGCGTCCGCCGGGACGCTCAGGCCGTCGTCGTCTTCGTCGGTGGCCGTCACGGCGTGTTCGAACACCAGTTCCGTGGTGCCCGACCCGCGCGCATAACGCGCCTGGCGCGGCTCGCTGCCCATGGTCAGCGCCAGCAGCGGCTGCCCGGACACCGACACCGCCTCGCTGAAGGTGACGGTGAGCGCGATGCTGTCGGCGAGCTTGTAGTAGCCGTCGGTGCCGGCATCGGAGGTGATCGACACCGACACCGCCTCCGGCGTGGTCAGGTCGGTGGCGCCGTTGCCGGGCATCGACCAGGCGCCGGAACCCTCGTCGTTGGTGGCGCGCACCTGCACGTCGTACTCCGTTTCCGCTTCAAGGTTCTCGATGGTGGCGCCGAGGCCCGATACGTTGGTGTTGGAGATCACGTAACTGTCGCCGCTGTCCTTGATGCGGCGCTGCAGGTCGTAGCTGAGGATGGGCGGCTTGCCGGCATTGGCGGGGGGCGACCAGTTCACCGCAACGCGCCAGTTCGTGTCTCCATGCGGTGTGGACAGGGTGCTCACCCGGGGACGCGCCGGCGAGGCGGGCGGCTCCAGTTCGTCCTGCACATCGATGCTCACCGCGATGGTGGCGCTGCCCCCCTGGCCGTCCTCGGCGCGCACCGTCACCTCGTGCCGCGGGTCTGCCTCGTGGTCGTAGCTGGCGCCGGCGGCGGTGCGCAGCTGGCCGGTGCCCGCATCGATGCGGAACCTGGCGGCATCCGCCCCCTCCAGGCTGTAGGCCGGGGTGCCGCCGTCGTTGTCGTCGGCGGTGACGGGGCTGCCGATATCGACCGTTCCCGTGGTGTTCTCCGGCACCGACCGGAAAGCCCGGCTGCCGTCCCGGAACACCGGCGCCTGGTTGTTGTCGGTGGTGCCGAGCGCATTCCGCGACCAGGGGCTGGTGCCCTCGTCGTTGCTGGCGCGCACCTCGATGCGGTACTCGGTCTGCGCCTCGAGGTCGGTCAGCGTCGCCTGCGTGCCGGTGATGTCGAAGACTTCCGTCCAGGAGGCGCCGGAGCGGTTCTCGCGGTGGCGGTAGTCGTAGCCGGTGATGTCCGGGCCGGTGTTCACCGGCGGCTGCCAGTTGACGGTGAGGCTGTCGAGCGTTGAACTGGCGATGGCGGGCCGGTCCGGGCGCTGCGGCGGTTCGTCGATGTCGTTGACGGTGACGGTAACCGGCTTCGGGTCGGACGTTCTGGCGCGCGCACCGGTGCCGCTGTGCGCCTCGATTTCCACGACATACTCGTTGTTCAAGGCATCGTTGGCGGGATCGGCACTGAACCGG
>CAZNFI010000182.1:0-5632 GCA_964572185.1 uncultured Pseudomonadales bacterium | reverse complement strand
GGGCGGATGAGAGCGGATTTGCAGCCGTGAATTCCTACGGCGCAGGCTCCTGGCCACACCTGTGGAAACGGGTGGCCTTTTCATGGATTGGATTAACCAGGCGCGGTCAGGCGGGCGTTCGGGGAAACGAAATTGGCTCAGCGTCCGGCCGCTGCCGGCAAGGTAACCGGCCGCTGCCGGCAAGGTAACCGGCCACTGCCGGCAAGGTAACCGGCCACTGCCGGCAAGGTAACCGGCGACTGCCGACAAGGTAACCGGCGACTGCCGGCAAGGTAAAGAGCACAGGTAACGGAGCAGGTCATGCCGAAACTGAAGACCAAACGGGGCGCTGCCAAACGGTTCCGGCGTACCAGTTCAGGGTTCAAGCATCGTCGAACCAACAGGAACCACATTCTCACCAAGAAACCGCAGAAGCGAAAGCGGCGGCTGCGCGGGCTCGAGCCCGTATCCGCGGCGGATACCGCAAGCCTCAAGCGCATGTTGCCCAAGAAGGCGCGTTAGCGGCCAGCGGAAACAGGAGCACCAGCAATGCCTAGAGCAAGCCGTAGCGTCGCCTCGCGTGCGCGGCGCAAAAAGATTCTCAAGCAGGCCAAGGGCTATTACGGGGCTCGCAGCCGCAGCTTCAAGGTTGCCAAGCAGGCCGTCATCCGCGCTGGTGAGTACGCCTACCGCGACCGCCGGCAACGCAAGCGGCAGTTTCGCTCGCTGTGGATTGTGCGCATCAACGCCGCCGCGCGCCTGCACGGCCTGTCGTACAGCCGCCTGATCGCCGGCCTGAAACAGGCTGAAATCGAGGTTGACCGCCGCGTTCTGGCGGATCTGGCCATGCACGAGAAAGAGGCGTTCGGGGCGCTCGCGGAAAAAGCCAAGGCCGCCCTGGCGGCATGACACCGGTTGCCGGCCGCCCGTATTCGCTGCTCGCGCCACCTCGTGCGAGGCGCGGAACCGGGCGGGTCTGTCGGCTGCATCGCGGCAGGTCGATGCGTTTCAGGCCCTGTTCAGGGCACCCCCTTGATGTTTCCCGTGATCGCGCGCCATGAACGTCGGGCAGGTTCTCAAGAACGCCGAGACTGAAGTCGGCCAGGTACGGGACGAAGCTGGTCTCGAGCATGTGCGGGTGCGATATCTGGGCAAAAAAGGCGAACTCACCGCGCTATTGAAATCGCTCGGCCGCATGGACGCGAACGAGCGCCCGAAGGCGGGTGCCGCCATCAATGCAGCCAAGCAACAGTTGCAGGCTTGCATTGCGGCGCGCCGGCAGGCCCTGCAGGCGGAACAGCTCGAAGCGGAACTGGCCACCGAGGCCGTGGATGTGACGCTGCCGGGGCGTCGTTCTTCGGGTGGCGGGCTGCACCCGGTTACCCAAGTTATCGCCCGCATCGAGGAAATATTCACCGGCGCCGGTTACGAGGTGTTCGCGGGCCTCGAGGTCGAAGACGACTACCACAACTTCGAGGCGCTCAACATTCCCCCCCATCACCCCGCGCGCAGCATGCACGACACCTTTTATTTTGCCGACGGCACGCTGCTGCGAACCCACACCTCGCCGGCGCAGGTGCACGTCATGGAAAACCAGGCGCCGCCCATTCGCGTAATCTGCCCCGGGCGTGTCTACCGGCGCGAGAGCGACCTCACCCACTCACCCATGTTTCACCAGGTCGAGGGCCTGGTAGTCGATCGCGGCATCGGCTTTGCTCACCTGAAAGGCACAGTCACCGACTTCGTGCGGCGCTTTTTCGACCGGGACCTCGATTTGCGCTTCAGACCTTCCTATTTCCCGTTTACCGAGCCATCCGCTGAAGTGGACGTGCAATGCGTCAATTGCCTGGGCAAGGGCTGCCGCGTGTGCAGCCACACCGGGTGGCTGGAGATCATGGGTTGCGGCCTGGTGCATCCCAATGCTCTTCAGATGTCGGGCATCGACCCGGAGAACTGGTCAGGGTTTGCCTTCGGCATGGGCGCCGACCGCCTGGCCATGCTGCTCTACGAAGTCAACGACAACCGCCTGTTCTTCGAAAACGACCTGCGTTTTCTGCGGCAGTTCAATTAGCGGCAACGATCGATGAAATTCAGCGAAGCCTGGTTGCGGGAGTGGGTGAATCCGGACATCGGCCGCGACACACTGCTCGAGCAACTGACCATGGCCGGCCTGGAGGTGGACGGCATCGAGCCGGTCTCCGCACCCATGCAGCACGTCGTGGTGGGGCGCATCGACGCGGTCGAGGCGCACCCGCAATCCGGAAAACTGAAGGTCTGCACGGTATCGGACGGCGCCGGGCAGAAACAGGTGGTCTGCGGGGCGCCCAATGTGCGCGCCGGCCTGCTGTCGGCTTTTGCGCGGGTCGGCGCGGTGCTGCCGGGCGATCGGCGCATTGAGGAAGCGGACCTGCGCGGTGTGCGCTCGGCAGGCATGCTGTGCAGCGCGATCGAACTGGGCATGGGCAGCGATGCCGATGCCATCCTGGAACTCGATACCGGCGCCGCGGTCGGCGCCGACCTGGTCGGCGCCCTGTCTCTCGACGACGTTTGCATCGAGTTGGACCTGACCCCTAACCGCGGAGATTGCCTGGGCCTGCGGGGGCTGGCGCGGGAAGTCGGCGTACTCAATGACCTGCCGGTTCGCAGCCCGCAAGTGCCGGCGATTGCGGCGACGGTGGATGCTGAATTGCCGGTCGTCCTGGAAGATTCGGCGGGCTGCCCTCGTTACATGGGCCGGGTGATCGAGGGCATCGACATCGGTGCCGCCACCCCGTTCTGGATGGCCGAGCGACTGCGCCGCTGTGGCATCCGCAGTATCGACCCGGTAGTCGATGTGACCAACTATGTCATGGCCGAACTCGGCCAGCCCATGCATGCATTCGACCTCGACCGGCTTGACGGCGGCATCCGGGTACGGCGCGCCCGGGCCGGTGAGACCCTGACACTGCTGGACGGCCAGGAGATAACCCCGGACCCGGACGTGTTGCTGATTGCCGACCAGGCCGGGCCGGTGGCGGTCGCCGGCGTGATGGGAGGAGAACGCAGTGGCGTCGGCGCCACAACGGTCAACGTGTTCCTGGAATGCGCCTTCTTCGACCCGCTGCGGGTCGCCTCCGCGGCCCGCCGCCTGGGCTTGCACACCGATGCCTCGCACCGCTACGAGCGCGGCGTCGATTTCGAATTGCAGCGCCGAGCCATGGAGCGGGCCACGGCGCTGCTGCTGGACATCGTCGGCGGCCGCGCCGGGCCGCTGCGGGAAGCGGTGGAAGCTGGGCACCTGCCGGAATGCCCGGAAGTGACGCTGCGCCAGGCACGGCTCGATGAACTGGCCGGCGTTGCCATCGAGGCGGCGGAGGTAGACCGGATACTGGCGCGCCTCGATTTCGAACTCATGGAGCGCGGTGCTGCTGACGACGATACCGTGGTCTGGAAGATCAGGGCGCCGAGCCACCGCTTCGACATTCGCATCGAAGCCGACCTGGTCGAGGAGGTATGCCGCATTCACGGATACCACCGCATACCGAGCCTGCTGCCTTCCGTGGACCTGGCGCCGCGGCCGGTGCCACTGGAACGGAACAAGGAGATTCAACTGAAGCGCCTGCTGGCTGCCAACGGGTTTCAGGAAATCGTCAGCTACAGTTTCGTCGACCCGGTTGTGCAGGACCTGCTGGGCCCGCGGGGCGTGGCGTTGCCGCTCGCCAATCCCATGTCTGTGGAGCAGTCGGTCATGCGCACCAACCTGCTGCCCGGGCTGGTGGAGGCCTTGCGGTTCAACGTCAAGCGCCAGCAGAGCAGGGCGCGCCTGTTCGAGTTGGGTCTGTGTTTCCATCCCAGGGGTCCGTTGCAGGAGCACGACCTGGAACAGGTGTCGATGCTGGGCGGGCTGCTCTGGGGAGAGCGCCACCCGGAAAGCTGGCACGGCGAATCGGCGGCAGTGGATTTCTTCGACGTCAAGGGAGAGGTGGAGCGCATTCTGGAATGGACAGGTATCGGGGCGATCGACTTTGCGAGCGTCGACGACCCGGTTCTGCATCCTGGCCAACGGGCATCGGTCACCGCCGGCGGACAGGCGGTCGGGCGGCTGGGGCGCCTGCACCCCGAGCTGGAAAATCGCCTTGACGTCGGGCCGGGGGTCTATGTGTTCGAGCTGTCTGCCGATGTGGCCCGCTCGTACCCGTTGCGGCGTTTCACCGAAATTTCCCGGGTGCCGAGCGTCCGCCGCGACCTCGCCCTGGTATTGGCGGAAACGGTCACCGCGGGCGAACTGCATTCGACGCTGAAAGCGGCACTGGGCGATATTCTCACAGAGTTAAGACTCTTTGACGTGTATCGAGGAAAAAGTATTGATTCTAATGAAAAAAGCCTGGCTGTAGGGTTGACGTTGCAGCATGCATCGGCGACCCTTACCGAAGAGGATATATCGGGGTACATGGCAAAAGCCGTGGCGGCTCTGCAAAGCGAGCTGGGAGCCAGGCTCCGTTAGCGCCGGGTTGGGCGGCGCTGGCAAGGAGGCAAACGGTTTCAGCACCGCTGGCCGGTGCGGATGGGAGAAGTTCGGTGGGTGCGCTTACCAAAGCACAGATGGCGGATCGACTGTTCGAGGAACTTGGCCTGAACAAGCGTGAGGCCAAGGAAATCGTCGAGTTGTTCTTTGATGAGGTTGGCAACTCACTGGAGGACAACGAGCAGGTGAAACTGTCGGGTTTCGGCAATTTCGACCTGCGCGAGAAGGGAGAACGGCCGGGCCGCAACCCCAAGACCGGGGAAGAAATCCCGATCACGGCGCGACGCGTGGTCACCTTCCGGCCGGGCCAGAAACTGAAAGCCAGAGTGGAAGGTTACGGTGGACCCGGCCCGGACGGATGAATTACCCCCGATACCGGGCAAGCGATACTTCAAGATCGGCGAAGTCAGCGAGCTGTGCAACGTAAAGCCGCATGTCCTGCGCTACTGGGAGCAGGAGTTTGCGCAGATAAAGCCGGTCAGACGCACCGGCAACCGGCGCTACTATCAGCGCCAGGACGTCATTGTCGTGCGGCAGATCCGCTCGCTGCTCTACGACCAGGGGTTCACCATCAACGGCGCGCGCCAGCGCCTGGAAGGCGAACAGGCGAAACAGGAGCAAACCCAGTTCAAGCTGCTGGTCAAGCAGATGATCGCCGAGATGGAAAGCCTGCTGCAGCTTCTGAAAGCCTGAAACACTGCCGCATGGAGGTACCCTTGCCGCCGGAATGGGGCCGCGCGGCAACAGCCCTGCTTCTCTTCTAAACGCCGTTCGCGCTCGTTATCATGCGCGGGTTGTGCGGCAGGCGCATTCGGGGCGTAGCGCAGTCTGGTAGCGCACTTGACTGGGGGTCAAGTGGTCGGAGGTTCAAATCCTCTCGCCCCGACCACCAACCACCACCACCACCACCACCACCACCAAAGCCGGTAAGCGTTTTTGGGTTTGGATGTGGAGAAGTAGTGGAGATTCGCAATAGTCGCCCTGCATGGGTTCCCTGTCTTCCCCTTACCTGGCGGATTCGCTGCGGGCGGCCAATGTGAATTGGCTGTAGCCCTGCCGACCATCGAGTCGGACGAATATGGCGCACCAGCCGACGCGAACCTGGGCGAGAACGGCTCGCACAGGGTGATGCGCATGCCGTCGTTTCAG
>CAZNFI010000181.1:0-5638 GCA_964572185.1 uncultured Pseudomonadales bacterium | reverse complement strand
TCTACTTTCTGTGGGCCTACGCCTTCAGCGTCTACTGGTGGGCGCTGTTCTACTACTCCAACCCGGTTCCGCTCGACCATGTCTACTACTGTGCGGGCCTGGTCGCCTGGGTGCTGCGCGCCGCCGCCTGGAGCAGCAAGCGGGCCAGGGCAGCGGCAAGGGAATCGCGGGACCTCACCGCGCGACCGCTGGCCCGGTCGGCCGGGGTTGCGCTCATCGCCATCGGCCTGGTCGCAGCCGGCATCGGCTCGGCACTGCGGGGAATGGCGGACCAGTACCTGTACGGCCACACGCTCACCGAAATACCGGAACTCTATCTCCCCTACTGGCCCTTCGAACCCTTCCTGGCACTGGCCGTCATCGGCATCGGCGTTTACCTGTTGCGCTCGAACAATCGTGCGACAGGCAGGCGGGCCGGCAGCGACGCCGGCGAGGCGGTCGGCGCCTGACCGGTCAGGTGGCGACGCCCCACAGCCGCAGCACGGCGCCGGCCCGAGCCGACAGGACATGAACGCCCGCGACCGGGAACTCGGCATGAACGCGGCCATCACGCGCCGCGACTTCCTGGACGGGGCCGGCATCGCCATCGGCGCCGCGCTGCTGCCGCATGCCGCGCAGGCAAAGGACCTCGGCGCCCAGGATCTTGCCGGCTACTACCCACCGGCATTGACCGGCCTGCGCGGTTCCCACCCCGGATCATTCGAAATCGCCCACGCGCTGCGCGACGGCGCACGCTGGACCGGGACGGGCACCGGCGAGCACTATGACCTGGTGGTGGTCGGCGGCGGCATCAGCGGGCTGTCGGCTGCCTATTTCTACCGCCAGGCGATGGGCCAGTCTGCCAGAGTCCTCGTGCTGGACAACCACGACGACTTCGGCGGCCACGCCAAGCGCAACGAATTTCAGATCGATGACCGCCTGATGATCGGTTACGGCGGCACCATGCTGATGGAGTCGCCGGGCAGCTATCCCCCGGTGGCGAAACGACTGATCCGCGAACTCGGATTCGATGCCAAGCGGTTTTACACCGCCTACGACCACGACCTCTATTCCTCGTTCGGGCTCTCAGGCGGCACCTTTTTCGACCACATGGCGTTCGGCACCGATCACCTTGCCATCGGCAGCCTGGACGACCCCAAGGTCGTGCAAGGCCTGCCGCTGTCCGCCAAGGGCAAGGCCGACCTGGCGCGCCTGTACGCCGATGAGCGCAACTATCTGGAAGGCATGACGCCCGAGGCGCAAATCGAGTACCTCGCCGGCACCGACTACCGCACTTACCTGAAAGATCGCGCCGGCATCGGCGACGAAGCCCTGCGCGCCATCGAGTCGCTGCCCCACGGTGTCTGGAACATCGGCATCGATGCGCTGCCGGCGCGCACCGCCTGGAGCAGCGACTACCCGGGGTTCGGCGACCTCGACCTCGACATCCATGACGACTCGGGATGGGTGGAGGAACCCCACATATTCCATTTTCCGGACGGCAACGCCACGGTCGCCCGGCTGCTGGTGCGCGCCATGATTCCCGGCTCGGCGCCCGGCGGCGACATGGAAGACATCGTCACCGCCCGCTTCGACTACGGCAAACTCGATGACCCCGGCTCGCCGGTGCGCCTGCGCCTGAACAGCACCGTGGTGCGCGCCCGCCACATCGGCGACAAGCCCGCCAATCCGCTTGAAATCACCTACGTTCGTGGCGGCAGGGCAAGCACCGTTACCGGCGGCCAGGTGGTCATGGCCTGCTACCACGCCATCATTCCCCTGCTCTGCCCGGAGATGCCGACGGCGCAGCGGGCGCTGCTTGGCAGTTCCCTGCGCGCGCCGCTGGTCTACAGCAACGTGCTGGTGCGCAACTGGCGAAGCTTCGTCGAACTCGGCCTGCAGCGTGCCCGCTGCGCCGGCAGCTTCCACTATCGCCTGGCCCTCGACTTCCCGGTGAGCCTCGGCGACTACGCCTGCCCCAAGCACCCTGACGAGCCGATTCTCGTGCACCTGATCCGCGCGCCCCTGCAACCGGGTCTGAGCGCCCGCGACCAATTCAACGCCGGCAAGCGCGAACTGCTGGCAATGCCCTTCGCAACCTTCGAGCGCAACACCAGGGACCTGCTCAACCGGGTGTTGGGCGATGGCGGGTTCGATGCCGCCCGCGACATCGCCGCGATGACCGTCAACCGCTGGCCGCACGGCTATGCCTATGCCTACGACGCACAATCCGACCGTGTCGTGTTCGAGCCCAGCCAATGGCCCGAAGACAAGCGGCACTGGAAGCGCGCCAGCCGCCGGTTCGGCAACATGACCATCGCCGCAACCGACGCCGCCTCAAACGCCATGACGGAAGCCGCTATCGAAGAGGCCCACCGCGCGGTTTCCGAACTCGCGGGACGCGGCTGACCGGTTGCCACCAGGCCGCAAACGTTGCGCCCCAGGCAAGCAATGCACGCGTGGCGCTGCGAAGAGAGCGGGTGTGCGGTGCGGGCATTCGGCACCATTCGCGCAATGCCGTACATCGCCTGGCCGCCGGCCATGACGACAACCCAAAAACGGCGTACCCATGAAGCCCGGTGACCGGAACCTCGGCATCGACCTCGACCACTTCTACAAGGCCTGCGATCAGCGTTTCCACCGCCGGCACGGGCTTGGCGCCGGCCTGCTCGACTGGAGGCTCGAGCGGGCGTGGAGCTATCGGCCGCGGCGCGTGTGGCTGCACACCTGCAGCCTCGATCATCCTCGCTCGCCCGGGTGGAGCGCCTGCTCGGCGAGCCGCCGACACCGGGAGGTGGCCATTGCCGCCCGTGGTAAACTGCACACTCGGCCGGACGCCGCCGCATGACCGGCGCGCCCACCGGCACCAGGCAGCGCTTCCACCGGATTCTCACCCCGGCTACGCCATAGCACCGACAATGACCGCTCAAAACACAGCCCCGGCCAACCCGGCCGGTTCTCCGAGCCGGCAACCCCGTTGCTCGAGGACGACCCCGTGAACCTGCGCGGCAACCAGGCCCGCACATCGCACCAAGCCGCGTGTCGTATTGCCGACTGTCGCGTGTTCTGGCTCGATTTCTTGCGGACTTCCCGGATTGGTTCCGGATTCGACCTGCGCCGGGCGCGTCCCCGCCGCTCTTTTTGCCGCCTGCGCTCCCGGGTAGCGCTGCTGCTGGCGCTCGCAAGCTGTGCCGGTGCATCGCTGGCCGCTGCCGAGGCCGTGCGCACACAGTACTCCCTGGCGGAACTGGTTGCCGAGCACGCCACGCTGCCCGGCGACGGCGGCGCGGTGAACGTTGGGCTGTACATCGAGCCGAAGCCGGGCTGGCACGCCTATTGGATCAACCCCGGCGATGCCGGCCTGCCGCCCTCCATCGACTGGACGCTGCCCGCTGGATTCGCGGCATCCGAACTTCAGTTTCCAACACCGCAGGTTATTCCCTTCGGCGAACTGGTCACTTATGGCTTCGATGAGCCGATTCTGTTGTTGAGCGAGGTGGCCGTACCCGCCGACCTGGCGCCGGGCGAGCCGGTGCTGTTGCAGGGGCATGCCCGCTGGGTGGTCTGCGACGACCAACTGTGCGTCCCTGACAAAGCCTCGCTGACGCTTGCCCTGCCGCCCGGCGACGGCGGCATCGACGCCAACCAGGCCGACCGGTTCGACGAGGCGCGCGCAAAACTGCCGGCTGCAGCCGGCTGGCCATCCCGTTTCGAACGCCAGGACGATGAACTGCGCGTCACGGTGCAAGCGCCACAGCCCGCCGGCGCGCGCGACCCCTACCTGTTCATCACGCCACGCGACGTTGTCCGGTACGGCCGGCAAACCGCCTCGGCCACACCGGGCGAACTGGTATTCACGATGGATGCGGGGAACGACCCGGAGCGCCTGACCGAATTTCCGGCGGTGCTGAACTTCACCGACAGTGACGGCAACGGGCAGTCCGTGCGGCTCGAAGTCAAGCAGGCGGGCCTGTCCGCGGCGCCTGCCGAATCGCCGGCGCCACCTGCAACCGCCGCGCCCTTCACCGGCATGTCGCTGGCCACCGCTTTTGTTTTCGCATTCATCGGCGGCGTCATACTGAACCTGATGCCCTGCGTGTTTCCGATTCTGAGCATGAAAGCACTCAGCCTGGTCACCACCGGGCACACCGACGCGCGGCTGGCGAGGCACAGCGGCCTGCTCTACACCGCCGGCATCCTGGTCGCCTTTGCCCTGATCGGCGGTGCGCTGGTCGCCCTGCGCGAAGCGGGACAAGCGGTCGGCTGGGGATTTCAACTGCAGTCGCCGTTGGTGAACCTGGGGCTTGCCCTGCTGATGCTGGCAATTGGCCTCAACCTGTTCGGCGTTTTCGAGATCGGCACCCGCGTTGCCGGGGTCGGCCAGTCGCTGACCGCGGGCGGCGAGCGCCGGGCAGCGTTCTTTACCGGGTTGCTGGCCGTGCTGGTGGCCACGCCCTGTACCGCGCCGTTCATGGCGGGGGCGCTGGGCTACGCGCTGGTACAGACCACGCCGGTGGCGCTGGGCATCTTTGTGGTGCTGGGCTTCGGGCTGGCGTTTCCCTACCTGCTGGTCAGCTTCGTCCCGGCCTTCGGCCGCATCATGCCCAGGCCCGGCCCCTGGATGGGCCGGTTCCGCAACATCCTCGCGTTTCCGATGCTGGCCACCGCCGTATGGCTGTTCTGGATCATCGGCAAGCAGCTCGGCGTCGATTCCATGGCAGTGGCACTGCTGGCCGCACTGGCCCTGGGCTTCGCGCTGTGGGCTTACGGGCAGGCATTCGCGGGCGCGCGGCCCTGGCTATGGCGCACCCTGGCGCTGGCCGGGCTGCTGGCCGCCTTCATCATCGGCGCCAGGGTCGCGGACTACCGGACAGACCCGGCAGCACTGGCCGAGGGCCATGCCGGCACGCTCGGCCAGATCAGCCTGGAACGTTTCACGCCGGAACGGGTAGGCGACTACGTCAGTGCCGGCCAGCCGGTTTTCGTCTATTTCACGGCGGACTGGTGCGTAAACTGCAAGGTGAACGAGCGGGTGGCGCTGGCCTCGGATGCGGTCGGGCGGGCTTTCCGGGAGCGCGGCATCCGCGTGATCGAAGCCGACTGGACCAACGAGGACCCGACCATCACCGAATGGCTCGGCCGTTACGGGCGTGTCGGCGTGCCCCTGTACCTGTACTTCCCGTCAGGCTCGACCCTGGGCGATGCCACCATTCTGCCGCAGATCCTGTTGCCCGAAATCGTCATCGATGCGCTCGATGCCGCGGACCGCCTTGCCGCCAGGCGAGGCACCTAGTCAATACGGCAGGTCCAGCGCCAGAACCCGCTTCTGTATCTTCCAGGCGCCGTCCACCTGAACGCAGTCGTCGGTGTAGATACCGGTGGACAGCACGTTGAGCTGGCCGTTTTCCACGCTGATCAGCACCAGGTAGCTGATGGCGGTAACCGAGTCGTCGGTCTCGCTGTCGAAGTAGAGGTTGGTCACCACGTGGCGGCGCTGGTCGGTCTGTTCCTGCATGGCGCCGCCGAACAGTCCGGCGATGGCCTGCGATCCTTCGAAGCGGATCGGGTCGCCGCCGGCTATGGTCATCTCGAACACCGGGTCGTCGGGGGCGAACATGTCGATCAGGAAATCGCTGTCGCCCGTGTCGTAGGCCACTCC
>CAZNFI010000180.1:0-5695 GCA_964572185.1 uncultured Pseudomonadales bacterium | reverse complement strand
CGGCATTGAATTCGAAGGCAGCCTGGCGGTGAACGAGTACCTGACACTGAGCGGCAACTTCAGTTGGCAGGACGCGGAATTCGCCGCCTACGAGGCCGACACCGATTTCGACGGCACCATCGACGTGGATTTCAGCGGCCGGCCGGTGAACCGCTCGCCTGAGTGGACCGCCTACCTGATGGCCACCGTGGACCATTCCGCGGGCGCCATGGGCGATCTCACGCACACGCTGAGCTGGTCGTTCGTCGACGACTCCGTGTTTACCTACTCGGATCTCGGCCCGGAACACGACGCCCTGTCCAACAGCCGCAACCTGCTGAACTGGAGTTCCACGTTTACCACCAAGGACGGCGCCTACTACCTGCGGGTATTCGGGCGCAATCTGGCCGACGAACGCTACCGCACCGGCAACCTGGCGGTGGCGGCGCTGTGGACCATGGCTTCCTACGGTTTGCCGAGGCAGTTCGGGTTCGAGGTCGGCGCGAGATTCGGGAATCCATGACCGGGCGCCAGGCGCATCGCCCGGGGTTCGGGTAACCTTTCCGCATCCTGTTTTCGATGGAGCACATCGCATGGTCAGCTACAAGTTGCGCGTCAACGGCCGAGACCGGGAATTGGAGGCCCGGCCGGACATGCCGCTTTTGTGGGTTTTGCGCGACAAGCTGAAACTCACCGGCACCAAGTACGGCTGCGGTATTGCGCAGTGCGGCGCCTGCACGGTACAGGTTGACGGAGTGCCGATGCGTTCCTGCGTGTTGCCGGTGCGGGCCGTAGCCGGTGAGATCACGACGATTGAGGGGCTTGCCGCCGAGGGCGATCTGCATCCCCTGCAGGCGGCCTGGATCGAACATGACGTACCGCAGTGCGGGTACTGCCAATCGGGGCAGATCATGAGCGCCGCGGCGCTGCTCGCAAGCAATCCGAGGCCCGACGATGCGGACATCGATCGGGCGCTGGCCGGCAACTATTGCCGCTGCGGAACGTACATCCGCATTCGCCAGGCGGTGCATGGCGCCGCCCTGTCCTACGCAGCAGACGGGGGAACTCCAGGGTGACGGCCGTTTCCAGGCTCACCCGGCGCAGCCTGTTGAAAGTCTCGGCGGTCGCGGGGGGCGGCCTGCTGCTGCAAGCCACGCTGCCGGCAGCCATGGCATCGCCGCCCGACGATACGCTGGTTGGCTCGAAAGAGCTGAACGTTTACGTGCAGATCGACCGTGACGGCCAGATCACCATCTATTCGAGCATCCCGGAAATGGGCCAGGGAATCCGCACCACCTTGCCCATGATCATCGCCGAAGAGATGGGCGCACGCTGGGAGGACGTGAAAGTCATTGACGCGCCGCTCGATGCGGAAAAGTTCGGGCGCCAGTCCGCGGGGGGCTCCACCTCGGTGCCGCGCAATATCGGCACCATGCGGCGCATGGGCGCATCGGCTCGCGAGATGCTCATCGGCGCCGCCGCGCTGCTGATGGAGGTCGACCGGCAAGGCCTGCAAGCGAGGGACAGCCAGGTCGTGCACACCTCCGGTATGCGTCGCTCCTTTGGACAGCTCGCCACACTGGCGGCGGAGCAACCCGTGCCCGACCCGGAGACGCTGACCTACAAGGACCCGAGCGAGTACACGATCATCGGCACCTCCGTCAGCGGCGTGGACAATTTTGTCATCGCCACGGGCCTCTCCGAGTTCGGCATCGACGTCGATGTGCCGGGCATGAAGTATGCCACCTACGTGCGTTGTCCGCGGTTCGGGGGCACCGCCGTCCGCTTCAACGAAAGCGAAATCAAGGGCCTGCCCGGTGTCACGGATGCCTTCATCCTCGAACCCAACGCGGCGGCCGGCGAGTCCGCCGTGTGGTTCTTCAGCGGTGTGTCGGCCCTGCAGGGAGGCGTTGCCATCGTCGGCGACGATACCTGGTCGGTGTTCGATGCCCGCGGCAGGCTCAAGGTCGAGTGGGACGAATCCTCGGCATCGACAGACGATTGGTCCGAAATGGTCGCCTGGGCCGAGCGAACGGCTCAGGAAGGAGGCGGCCGGGTTGTTACCGAAAGCGAGGGTGTCGATGCGGTGCTTGCCGATCAGAACAACCGCTCGATCGAGGCCTTCTATCGGTTTCCCTATGTCGCCCATGTGTGCATGGAGCCGATGAACTGCACCGCCGACTACAGGAGAGGCAGCCGAGGCCAGCCGGATTCTCTGGAGGTCTGGCTCGGCAGCCAGTCTCCCGCCGAGGTCACCCGCATTGCCGGTCTGCTGTTCGGCATGAAGCCGGAGCAGGTACGGGTGCATCCGTTGCGCATGGGCGGCGGCTTTGGCCGGCGGGCGCTGCACGATTTTGCGACGGAAGCCATGGCCATCTCGCACCGCGCGGGCGTGCCCGTGAAGCTGACCTGGACACGTACCGACGACATCCACAACGACCATTTCCGCGTCGGTGGATTCGAGAACATGAAGGGTGCCGTGAGCCCGGACGGCAGGCTCGTTGCCTGGGAGCAGCATTACATCGGGTTCGGCAGGAACGGCCGGCCGGTCATGGGGTCCGGACTGCGCGGCAACGAGTTTCCGGCGGTGGCCTTCCGCAACGCCCGCATCAAGCTCAGCCTGAAGGAGATCGCCACACCCTGCGGCCCCTGGCGGGCTCCCGGGTCGAACACCAACGCCTTCGTGGAGCAGTGCTTCATCCATGAACTCGCGGTGCTGGCCGGCCGCGATCACCTCGAGTTTCTGCTCGAGCTCATGGGCGAGCCGCGCTGGATCGAGGAAGGCAACATCAATGCGCTGAATACCGGCCGCGCCATCGAAGTCATCAAGCTGGCGGCTGAAAAGGCGGGCTGGGGCAGGCCGCTGCCGCAAGGCAGCGGTCTCGGCCTGTCATTTTATTTCTGCCATGCCGCACACGTCGCGGAGGTCGCCGAGGTGAACGTCACGGCAGACAGGGAGATCAGCGTCGAGAAGGTCTGGGTGGCGGTCGATGTGGGCCCGATCATCCACAGAAGCGGTGCCCTGAGCCAGGTGCAGGGCGCCATCGTCGATGGCCTGAGCACCATGGCACTGCAGCAGATCACCATGCGGCAGGGCGTCATAGAGCAGGACAACTTCCATCAGTACCCGGTCATGCGAATCGCCTCGACGCCCGAGATCGACGTGCACTTCATCGAGAGCGACAACCCGTCGACCGGGCTCGGCGAGCCGGCCCTGCCGCCGCTCGCTCCGGCGGTGGCCAACGCCATTTTCGCGGCGACCGGGCAGCGCGTGCGATCCATGCCCCTGAACGAAGCCGGCTATACGCTGGTCTGACCGGGGGTAGCTGCGCGACCAGCGTTTGCCGATGGAGACCGGATCCCGGCCGGTTGATTCCTTGTACTTCAGCGTGCCCTGCGGGGCGGGTAGCCCGTGGCCAATTGCGCCGCCAGTGCCTGAAGCTCCACGGTTGCGCCGGCGACGCTGTTGGCCACACCGTCGGGCCCGAACATCGTGCGCTGCACGAAAACCTCATCGACCGGGCCAAGCCCGATCAACTTGCACCAGGCCTGAAGATAGGGCGACTGGAAGTCGAACGGATCCGGCCGGCCGTCTTTCGCCGAGTAGTCGCCGCCCCGGGAGTAGATGAGCGTTGCACCGCCGGCAACCAATCCGCGCGGCCCATTCTCGTCCCTCGTGAAGGTCAGGCCCGGGTGCGTCAGCAGGTCGATGTACTGCTTGAACTTGTAAGGCACGTTGTAGTTCCACATCGGAACCGCCATCAGGTAGTGGTCGGCCGCCTTGAATTCGTCGACAAGGTCGACGATCGCGGCCCACTGACGCGCTTCCTCGGCCGTGAACTCCATGCCCATGAAGGCTTTCTGTTTACCCGCGGTGATCTCCAGCGTAACCGCGGGCAACTCGCGCTCGAACAGGTCGATGTGCTCGACACCCACGCCCTCGGGCAACGCATCCAGAAATACCCGCGCCGCCTGCCTGGAGGCCGACAGTTCGCCTCGTGGCGATACGCTGATGTATAGCAATTTGCTCACGGTCGTCGACATCGATTGGTCTCTCCGAATGGGAGTCGCCGAATTCTGCGGCACACGAGGCCGAGAGTCGAGGAATCCAAAGCCGTGTGTATCCCGGCAACTCCGAAACGCGCAACTCTGTTAGGATTGCCGGTCGTTTCGGGGCACCGGCAACGGGAAACGAAGGATGCAACCGGTTTGTTTGGTCATTGGCGCAGGCGCCGGCATCGGCGGCAACGTGGGCCGCCGGTTCGCCCGGGAGGGCTATCACGCGGTGCTGTGCCGGCGCACGGATCAAGATGGCCTGGAGCGGCTGGTCGCTGCCATCGAAGACGATGGCAACTCCGCTTCCGGGTTCCTGCTGAACGCGGTGGTCGAGCACAGCATCGAAGAGCGCGTTGCCGCCATCGAAGCCGACATCGGCCCGATTGAAGTGGCCATCTACAATCTGGGCGCCCAGATCGGTGACCGGTCGCTGGCCAACACCAGCTACAAGGCATTTGAACGCGGCTGGCAGATGGCGACATTCGGCCTGTTCCGGCTGGCGTCGGCGGTCTGCCCGCTCATGGTCGAACGGGGCACGGGCACCATTCTGGTCACTTCGGCCACCGCCGCCATGCGCGGCAATGCCGGCCAGCACTCCCACGCCGCCGCCATGGCCGGCCGACGCATGCTCTGCCAGAGCCTGAACGCGGAATTCTCTTCCCAGGGCGTCCACATCGCCCATATCGTTGTCGATGGCGCCGTGGATGCCCCCGACACGCTCGGCAAGATGCTGGGCGCGGAACGCTTCCGGAAGTTCCGGGAGACGCGGGGCATGGAACACGACGGGCTGTTGCTGCCGGAGAAGATCGCGGATACCTACCTGCACCTGGCCCAACAACACCGGTCCACCTGGACGTTCGAACTCGATCTGAGGTCGTTCAGTGACAAGCCCTGGTGGAACGAAGGCGGAGTCATCGAGTAGCCCAGCGTCGTTTCGGACGAATTCCGCTTCGTAACCATTTCACCCATTCAACCTGACAAGAGACCATCATGACCGACTCAACCCCTTATGCGCCCCCACCGGTCTGGAAGTGGGAAATGGAAAGCGGCGGCCGGTTCGCCAGCATCAACCGCCCCATTGCCGGCGCCACCCACGACAAGGAACTTCCCGTCGGCAAGCATTCCCTGCAGTTGCACTCCCTGGCAACGCCCAACGGGGTCAAGGTCACCATCATGCTCGAAGAGCTGCTCGAACTCGGCATCGCCGAAGCCGAATACGATGCCTACCTGGTCAACATCGGCGAGGGCGAACAGTTCGGCAGCGGCTTTGTGGCGCTCAACCCGAACTCGAAGATCCCCGCGCTTGCCGATCACAGCACATCGCCGCCCACCCGGGTGTTCGAGTCGGGCGCCATCCTCGTCTACCTGGCGGAAAAATTCGGCGCTTACCTGCCCACCGAACCCGGCGCCCGCGCCGAGTGCCTGTCGTGGCTGTTCTTCCAGATGGGCAGCGCTCCGTACATCGGCGGCGGCTTTGGCCATTTCTACGCCTATGCGCCGGAGAAGATCGAGTACTGCATCAACCGCTACACCATGGAAGCGAAACGCCTGATCGATGTGCTGAACCGGCGGCTGGCGGACAACCGATACCTGTGCGGCGACCAGTACACCATCGCCGACATGGCCAACTACGGCTGGTACGGCGCGCTGGTCCTGCACA
>CAZNFI010000179.1:0-5815 GCA_964572185.1 uncultured Pseudomonadales bacterium | reverse complement strand
GACTCCTAGAGCACCGATGTCGCGGCGGGCGGCGGGCTGCGGCTTGCCGGCAAGCCGTAGACCAGCCGGCGTGGCTGACCCGGCCCGCACTTCACGATACAACCGAACCTGCAGCACGGTGGCGCCAGCTGGCGGCGCCGCAGCCGTTGCCGGTCACGGCCCTGCGGCCGAGTCTGCCGCAACGATGCCTCTCACGCGTTCCAGATCTTCGGCGGTGTCGACGCCCCTGGGCACCTCGCGACAGGCATCCAGAACGCGGATGCGCACGCCCTGTTCCAGCAGGCGCAGTTGTTCGAGGCCCTCGGCACGTTCCAGGGCGCCCACCGGCATCGCCACGAACCGGCGCAACGCGCCAGCCCGGAAACCGTAGACGCCGATGTGCCGCAAATGCGGCACGGGCGCTACCCGCGTTCGATCTGCCCTGACAGCCGGAATCGGCGACCGGGAGAAATACAGTGCATCCTGGCGTGCGTCGCGCACCACCTTGACGCTGTTCGGGTCGCCAATGTCGGCGTTTTCGGCAAATGCCTGGCACAAGGTGGCGACCTCGATGGTCTCATCGGATGCCATCGCCCGACCGAGCTGACGTACGACATCCGGCGGCAGCAATGGCTCATCGCCCTGTACGTTGATGACGATCGTGTTGTCCGGCCAGCCTTCCGATGCGGCCACCTCGGCCACACGGTCCGAACCTGCCGGGTGATCGGAACGGGTGATGAGCGCCCGGTGGCCAGCACCGGCTACCGCCCTTCGAATGCCATGGTCATCCGTCGCGACGATTACCTCGCCGGCGCCGGACAGCGCCGCCTGGCGGGCGACGTGGACGATCATCGGCAGCTCACCGATGCTCAGCAGCGGTTTGCCGGGCAGGCGCGCGGAACCGATGCGGGCGGGAATGACAACCTTGAAATCAGTCATGCCAGGATCGAGTGCCTTCGCAACAGGTCGTCAAGCCGCTGCCGTCCCGCCTCGCCGACCTCGGGTGTCACCTGCAGGCACCAGCAGTGGCCAAGCTCGGTATCCAGCCGCTTCAGCTTTACGGCATCCTTCTCCGTGCAGACCACCGGCCAGCCGTCATCGAAGCGGACCTCCTCACCGGAAAACCGGTGATGATCCTTCAGCGGGTGCAGTAACGCGCGCAATCCCAGTTCCCGCAGCGATCGCGCGAAAGCATCCGGATTGCCGATGCCGGCCAGCGCGTGGACATTCGGGTTGCGACGGCGGAACCGGTCGGGCCCCATGCTGGCGCCGGTGTGCAGATTGACGAACGACGTCGGCTGCAGGCGCATGACCGTTTCGCTGCCGGCCAGGCCCGATGGCTGCCGGCTGCTGATGACCCAATCGACTTCGGCGAGGCGGTGCGGCGGTTCCCGCATCGGCCCGGCCGGCAGCAGGCGGCCGTTGCCGAAACCGCGACTTCCATCGATGACGGCAATTTCGATGTCCCGAGCCAGCGCGTAATGCTGCAGCCCGTCATCGCTGACGACCACATTCACATCATATTCGTCGGTCAGATGACGTACCGCCTGTACACGGCCACGGCACACCACCACGGGCACGCCCGTCTGCCTGGCGATGATGGGTGGTTCGTCACCGACCGTTTCCGGGTCCGAGTCTGCCGACACGGCAAGCGGTCGCCATGCGCCCCGACCGGTATAACCTCGGGAGACAACCCCTGGCCGCAACCCGCGCTGCAGCAGTTGCCGTACCAGCCAGATCGTGAACGGTGTCTTGCCCGTTCCCCCCACCGTCAGGTTTCCGACCACCAGCACCGGCACCGGAGCCCGCCAGGGAACACGCCTGCCGGACAGAACCGCGGTGCGCCGCCGTTTCGCTATCAAACCGAACAGCCACGACAGCGGTGCAAGCGCCCGCGCCTGCCAGGATTCCGTGTACCACAGACGCAACGGAAACGGGGACGCCGGATCAACCGGCTGCCGGCTGGCCTGCACCGTTCTGGACAGCGCCTCACCCATCAACGGCACCAACGACCGCGGCGGGTTCAGCATCGGCAAAGCGGGCATCGTGAAGGCTGGCGTACACTTTTCCGGATGCCATCAATGCATCGTGCGTACCGGTTTCGACGATACTGCCCTCATCCATTACCACGATCACATCGGCGTTTTCCACGGTGGAGAGGCGGTGCGCGATGACCAGCGTAGTGCGCCCGCGCATCACCTCATCGAGTGCCGCCTGGATGTGCCGCTCGGCATCGCTGTCGAGCGCCGAGGTGGCTTCGTCCAGAATCAGAATCGGTGCGTCCTTCAGCAAGGCCCTGGCGATCGCCACCCTTTGCCGTTCACCTCCGGACAGCAGCGCGCCGTCATCGCCCACCTCGGTGTCCAGCCCCCGCGGCAACCGGTCGATGAACACATCCGCATGGGCCCGCCGGACGGCATCGTCGATCGACCCGGAGTCGGCGCCGGAAAGCGATCCATAGGCGATATTGGCCACCAGCGTATCGTTGAACAGGGTGACCTGCTGGGCGACCAGGGCGATCTGGCTGCGCAGGTTGTCCTTGGCATAGGCCTGCACCGGCACCCCGTCGATACACACTGCACCGCGGTCGGCATCGTAGAAGCGTGGAATCAGGCTGGCCAGCGTCGACTTGCCGCTGCCCGACTTGCCGACCACGGCAACCGTCTGCCCCGGCTCGATGACCAGGTCGACACCGCGCAGTACGTCCACGGCACCACCCCGGTAGGCGAAGTGAACATCCCGGAACTCGATGCGCCCGCGGACCCGGTCAACGGTATGGGTGCCGCTGTCGGTCTCCAGTTCGGCATCGAGTTGACCGAACACATCCTCTGCGGCAGCCAGCCCCCGCTGCAGTCGGGCATTGATCTCGGTGAGCTTGCGCACCGGCCGCACCAGCAGTCCGGCGAACATCAGAAAACCGGCGAAGTTGCCCACTGACAGGCCCTGCGCGATCTCCGGTCGCGCCAGCAGGGCTATCAGCACGGCCACCGCCGTCACCACCAGGAACTGGACGACATGGGTGCTGGCAACCTTGGTCATTACCATTTTGAGGTTCTGCCGCCGGTTGGCGTGGCTGGCCCGGGTGAACCGCTCCCGTTCATGGCGTTCGCCGCCGAAAATGCGAATGACCCGATACCCGGAGACCATCTCCCCGGTCACATGGGTCACGTCGCGCATCGAACCCTGGATGCGGCGTGCGATGCGCCGGAAGCGGCGGCTCGCCGCCAGCACCACCACGGCCACGACCGGCACCGCTGCGACGAATATCAGCGTCAGCTCCCAGCTCAGGTAAACCATGCAGCCCAGCAGCACCAGTACCTTTACGCCATCCTGGACAATGGTGCGCAGGGCAACGGTTCCGGCGTCGTGAAGCTGGGCGACGTTGTAGGTGATTCTCGACACCAGGTGCCCGTGGGCCGTGGCATCGAAAAACGCGCTGGGCATGTGCAGCAGTTGTTCGAACAGTGCCACGCGCAGGTTGTGCACCACGGAAAAGGAGATACGGCTGAGCAGCATTTCGCCCACCAGTTCGCCGACGCCGCGCACCAGCACCGCACCCACCATGGCCAATGGTACGAACAGCGCCGCCTGCGGCAGACCTTCTTCCCAGTTGTCGATCAGGCGTTCGAACAGCTTGACGAAAGAAGCTTCCGCCGCACTGCCAAGCAGAAAGGCAATAATCGAGCCGGCAAAGGCTGCCGAGTACGGCCACACATAACCAAGCAAGCGCCGGTAGGTGGCCCAACCGTCAACGCGCATCGGCTTTGCCGCCAGCCTGCTGCCGCGCCGAACCGGAGAAGCCCGCCGGGGCGGTTGCGGTGCCGCCGGGGTGGCGCGTGATCAGGCTGACATGCGACAACCCGGCCCTGCCCGCCGCTTCCAGGGCACGCACCACCGACTGGTGCGTGCTGCGCGCATCGGCGGCGACGGACAGGCGCACGTCCATGCCGGCCCGATGCGCCTGCGCCTGGCGCAATGCCAGCGTCAGGGCCGCCGCTGAAGTAGCGGCGACCGGCGCGCCGTCGACCAGGTAAGTGCCATCCCGGCGAACCGCAATCTCTATGGTGGCCGCATCCGGTTGCACGCGCGGTTCGCCGCCTGCGTTCGCCAGGTCGATGCCGATCCGGGACTCGCGGACAAAGGTCGTGGACACCATGAAGAATATGAGCAGCAGAAACACCACGTCGATGAGCGGCGTCAATTCGACGGTAGCCTCGGCCAGCGCCCGGCGCCTGCTCATGAGTGTGCCCGGCGATGCCGGTCGTCAGACTGCCGGCGCAGGGCTCGAGCCAACCTTTCCGACACCCGCTGCACCGTCAATCCGTCTCGCCATGAAAACGGCTGACCAGGCTGGCGGCGCCCTGTTCCAGGTCGAAAGTGAGGTCGTCAACTCGACGCAGGTAGTAACGGTGAAAAATCAGCGCGGGGATGGCCACGGACAGTCCCGCCGCGGTCGTGATCAAGGCCTCGGCGATGCCGCCGGCCAATGCTTCCGCATCGCCGGACCCGTCCAGCATCAGTGCCGTGAATACCTCGATCATGCCGACCACGGTCCCTAGCAAACCCAGCAGCGGGCTGATCGAAGCAACGATGCCCAGCGAAGTCAGGTAACGCTGCAGGTCGTGGGCGGCCTGGTCCACCGCGTCCAGCATCGCCGCTTTCATGGTCTCGCGGCCGCCGCCGGAAGTGGCGAGGCCCGCGGCAAGAACCCGTCCAAGCGGGCTCTGTGCCAGCGGCGAGGCAAGCACGGCGCTGGCCAGCTCCCCGGGCGCGGTATCCGACAGCCGCTCCCCCAGTTCTACCGGCAGAACCCGAGCGCGGCGCAGCGCCCAGGCACGCTCCAGGGCAATGGCCACCGCAACCAGGCTGCACAGCAGTATCGGCAGCATCAGCCAGCCCCCGGATTTGATCACCTCGAGCATCGTCTACGCACCGCGCCCGGGGCGAAAGACCGAGCCGGCCGCATCGATGCGCCAGAGAGGCGGGACAAGCCGCTGCCTGGGGTTGGCCGATGCTCCGGCGGCCTGCCTGGAGGATGCCGGTATTTGCGGATTCACTGAAGCAGGCATGCCGCTCAACCGTCGCGTAGCCGGTGCCGAAAACAGTGGTTGGTCGCCTTGACGAACCCCTGCACGGAGCCGCAGTCGAAATGCTGCCCGGCGAACCGGTAGGCCACGACGGCGCCTCGCCGGGCCTGTTGCAGCAATGCATCGGTAATCTGGATCTCGTTGTTTCGCCCCGGTTCGGTGGCCTCCAGAATATCGAATACGTCCGGCGTCAGAATGTAGCGGCCGATGATGGCCAGTTGGCTCGGCGCCTGTCCCGGGGCGGGCTTTTCGATCATGTCGGTGACTCGGAACGTGCGCTCACCGACCGGCTGTCCGTCAATGACTCCGTACTGTTCGAGGTCCGCTTCGGGCACCTCCTGAATGGCCACGATGCTGCACCGGTACTGCCGGTACACCTCCACCATCTGCGCAAGCACGCCTTTGCCGGACCCGAAGCAAAGGTCATCGGCGAGCACCACCGCGAACGGCTCGTCGCCGATCAGGGTACGGCCGCTCAGAATGGCATGGCCGAGTCCACGCATGGTTACCTGGCGCGTATAGGAAAAGGTGCAGGCCTCGATCAGTCCGCGGATGCCGGCGAGCAGTTTTTCGTTGCCGGTGCCCTGTATCTGGTGTTCGAGCTCGTAGCTCAGGTCGAAGTGGTCTTCGATGGCCCGCTTGCCCCGGCCGGTGACGAATCCAAGGTCCGTGAGCCCGGCCTCCATTGCCTCTTCCACGCCGTACTGCACCAGGGGCTTGTTGAGGATCGGCAGCATTTCCTTGGGCAT
>CAZNFI010000178.1:0-5827 GCA_964572185.1 uncultured Pseudomonadales bacterium | reverse complement strand
GTGCTGTGCATGCTCGATGCGCCAGCGCCGGCCGCGCCCAGGCATACCCGCCTCCCGCCAGACCCTTTCGTAGAGGTCGAGGACTTCCCGGTTGGCCCGGTCGCCAATGGCGTGCGTGTTGACCTGAAAGCCGTGCTCGAGGGCAATTCGGGCCGCTGCCTCGACTTCCTCGACAGACTCGAGCACCAGCCCATGGCTGTCCGCCATGTCCGTATAGGGCTCGAGCAGCCAGGCGCCATGGGCGCCGAGCGCACCATCGATCTGCCGCTTGATGGAACGGACCGCGAGAAAGTCATTGCCCTGCACGGGCATGTAGTAATCGGGCAGGCGAGCCGCCAGCGCCATATCGCTTTCCCCCTGCACCATGACATACAGGCGTACCGGCAGCGCCCCTTCCGCCTCCAGACGGCGCAGCAGGTCGATGGCCGCAAAGGGTGTGCCGGCATCCTGGAACGAGGTCACGCCAAAGCGCAACGCCTCAGCCGCCGCCAACTCGGCCCAACGCCGCGTGCGCTTTTCAACCTCCGTCCTGCTGAGGCCGTGCCGCTCTTGCGCGGCAGCGTCGGCAACCGGTTGCTGGGCGTTTTCCAGCAGCACGCCGGTCGCCCGACCGTTCCCGGCGCGCACGATGACACCACCCAGCGGGTCGGGGGTGTCCGTAGCGATGCCTGCCGCCTCGAGGGCCGAGTGATTCGCAATCGCCGCATGGCCGCTGGCGTGGGTCAGATACACCGGATTGTGCGGGGCCGCCGTGTTCAAGCTGTCGTTCAACGGCATGCCGTCGAGGTGACGCTCAGGAGGTTCAGCCCATTTTTCCTGGTGCCAACCGCGGCCGAAAATCCAGGCGCCCGGCTCGGCCGCCCGCGCGGCATCGGCAACCTGCCGGACCACATCCTGCCAATTCGAGGCCCTGGTCAGGTCCAGAATCTGCATTGCCCGGCCCAGGTCCAGGTAGTGTCCGTGTCCTTCGATGAAACCGGGGATGGCAAGTCGACCGTTCAGTTCGATGATTTCGGTTTCCGGGCCGATATGGGCCTCGATCGATGCCGCATCGCCGACCGCCTCGATTCGAAAGCCCTTGACCGCCACGGCCCCGGCCTCGCCGATGGACGGATCAACCGTCACCACCCTGCCGCCGCGCAGCACCAGGTCGGCGGGCTGCGGCGCCTCCCCGCCGGGCGCAACCGGCTGCTCGCAGCCCACCGCAAGTACCAGCGCGCCCAAGACAGCCAACCGGTTTCGCTGGTAAATTGGCGGCCGCCACGCGCCCGGAGCTGCCTGTGCGGCAAGCCCGGCACCTGGCCCGACGCCAATACCGCAGGAGCTTGGAAACGATGAGGGAAACATTGCTCAAAAACCTCGCACAGCGCTTTGCATCGTACAACGATCTGGTTCGGCACATCGATGCAACCACGCTGGCCAAACACCTCGATGTACCACGCGACAAGAGTGTCCGGGAACACCTCTGGTGCATAGTCGGCACCAGAGAGAGTTTCGCCAGCGCCATCGCCGCCGATGCGCCGCTGGACTGGAAGTGTTCCATGACCGGGTTCGAATTGCAGGACTTCGCCACCGCACTGGAGGAATCCGCCAGGACGTTCCTCGATACCGCGGCTTCAATCGGATCCTGGTCGGATCAGCAGGCGGACCTGCTCGCCCGGATCGTCGAGCACGAAGCAATGCACGAAGGGCAGATCATCCGCCACGTATGGGGGCTGGAAAAGACGGTGCCGGACTCCTGTTACTGGACGGCGTGCGGCTAGGAGCCTGCGCCGCAGCAACTTGATCGCGCGGTCTGGCGGCGCAGCACTTAGTCGGCAACCCGCACGATGCGCGTACCGACATTGCCGCCGGCCAGCAGGTCGACAAAGGCGCGGGGGGCCTGCTCGAGCCCCTGAAACTCATCGTTCAGCGGCTTGAGCGCGCCGGCCTGCACCCAGCCCTGCATGCGCTTGAGCGCCTCGCCGTAGCGGTCGGCATAGTCGAACACCAGGAATCCCTCCATGCGCACCCGGCTGCCGATCAACAGGCCCGGAATGCCGCGCGGGCCGGGAGCCGGATTGGTGGTGTCGTACTGGGACACGACGCCGCAGCAGACGATGCGTCCGCCACGCCGCATGCGTCGCAAGGCGCTGCCGAGTATCTCGCCGCCGGTGTTGTCGAAGTAGATGTCGATGCCGCGCCCGCAAGCGTCGCGGAATTCCCGGCGAAAGTCCGGCGAGCGGTAGCTGACCGCCGCGTCGAATCCGAGTTCGTCGGTGAGCAGCCGGCATTTCGCATCACTGCCGGCAACGCCCACCACCCGGCACCCGATTACTTTCGCCATCTGCCCCACCAGGTGTCCCACCGAGCCGGCGGCGGCGGAAACAACCACCGTCTGGCCCTCCCGCGCCTCGCCCACATCGAACAGACCGAAATAGGCGGTCATGCCGTTGGTGCCATACACGCCCAGATGGTGCGCGGGGTCACCATCGGCCTGCACCGGGCGAAGATCCGCAACCCCATGTACCGAGTAGTCCTGCCAGCCCGACTGGCAGACAACCAGCGAACCGGCCGCAATCTCCTGCGCATTCGACCGCTCGACCCGGCACACGCCGGTAGCGCCCATGACAACCCCGGTCTTCGGCGCACCGGCATAGCTGGCGCTGCCCTGCAGCCCGGCCCGCTGCCCGGCGCCCACCGTCAACGCCAGCGTGCGGCAAAGCACGTCACCGCTACCCGGCTCGGGAACCGGCACCGTTTGCAAGGCGAAATCTTCCACCGCGAGTTTGTCATCGGGCAGTGAGTCGATGATGATCTGGCGATTGTTCATGAGCGCCCCTGGATTCGGATCAGGCGCGGCAGCTTAGCCAATCGCGACGGGTGCGGCTACGGGCGAAGCCTCCAGCAGGAGCATGCAACGCGCCGAACCGGAACGCCGGGTTGCAGGGCACAGCATGGAACACCCCGACGAGAGTCGGTGTGATGGACGTGCGGTTACAATCCCAGAACGTCCTGCATGTCGTAGAGGCCAGCGCTCCTGGTCTCGAGGAACCGGGCGGCGCGCAGCGCACCGCGTGCGAAATTCATGCGGCTGTTGGCGCGATGGGTGATTTCCACGCGTTCGCCCATTGCCCCGAACAGAACCGTGTGTTCGCCAACCACATCGCCGGCGCGGATGGTCTCGAAGCCGATTGTGCGCCGATCGCGGGCGCCGGTTTCGCCTTCGCGCCCGTACACCGCTACCTCCTGCAGGTTGCGGTCGAGAGTTTCCGCGACGATCTGGCCAAGCCGCACGGCGGTGCCGGAAGGCGCATCGATCTTGTGCCGGTGGTGCAGGTCGATGATCTCGATGTCGGCATCATTGCCGAGCACCCGAGCAGCCTGCTCGACCAGCCGAAACACCAGGTTGACGCCGACGCTCATGTTCGGCGCCATGACGATGGCGACATCTCCCGCCGCGGCGCGAATGGACTCGACACCGGCGGCATCGATGCCGGTGGTGCCGATCACCACCTGCCGGCCGGCGGCGCGACAGACCTCGACGGCCCGCAAGGCGGCGGCGGGCACGGTGAAGTCGATGAGCAGGTCGAACGCCTCAACGACTTCCGCCAGGGAGTCGGCCACCGGCACATCGAGCCTGCCGACGCCGGCCAGTTCACCCGCATCGGCACCGACCATCGAATGGCCCGGGCGTTCCACCGCCGCGCCGAGTTTCAAGCCGGAGTCTTCCGAGACCGCCTGAATCAAGGTACGTCCCAGGCGCCCGGCAGCGCCGGCAATCGCGACACGCCGCATATGTCCTCCCTGTTGCGCGGGAACCGGCGCAAAGACCGGCCCCCCTGTTCACGTCGCGACCGGCCTTGCTGGTAAAAGCGCCACCGGCAACCGCATCACCCCGCGCCGCGACGCACGGCCACCTCCCGGTGCCGGCCGGTCAGTCTGTCAATTTGTCGAAGAAGTCCTTGACGCTCTTGAACCAGCCGCTGCCTTTCGGCGAGTGCTTATGCTGACCACCCTCGTGGAGGGTGCGTTCGAACTCGCGCAGAATTTCCTTCTGCTCGTCGCTAAGGCGCACCGGCGTTTCCACCGCCACCTTGCACAGCAGGTCGCCGATGCCGCCGCCCCGTACCGGCGTGACGCCCTTGCCACGCAGACGGAACATCTTGCCGGTCTGGGTCTCGGGCGGCACCTTGAGTTTCACCCGGCCATCGAGGGTGGGCACTTCCAGTTCACCGCCGAGCGCCGCCTGTACGAAGGAAACCGGAACCTCGCAGTAAAGATTGCGCCCGTCGCGCACGAATATGGGATGGTCGCGCACATCGATCTGCACATAGAGATCGCCAGGCGGGCCACCGCGCACACCGGACTCGCCTTCCCCGCTCAGCCGGATGCGGTCGCCACGGTCGACGCCGGCGGGAACCCGCACAGACAGGGTCTTGCGCCGCTCGACACGGCCGGCGCCGCCGCATGCGCGACAGGGGTCGGTGATGACCTTGCCGACACCGCGGCAGCGCGGACAGGTCTGCTGCAGCGAGAAAAACCCCTGGGCGACCCGAATGCGCCCCGCACCGTTGCATTCCGGGCAGGTTTGCGGCCGGGTACCCGGCTTGGCGCCGGTGCCATCGCAGTCCTCGCAGGCGCCGAGCACGGGAATGGACACTTCCACGTCGTCGCCGCGCACCGCCTGCTCGAGATCGAGGGTCAGGGAATAGCGAAGATCCGAGCCCTGCTCGACGCCGCTGCGTCCGGACCGGGCGGCGCCGAAGATGTCCCCGAACACATCGCTGAAGATATCGCCGAAACTGCCATTGAAACCGCCCGGGCCGCCCCCGGCGCTGGGGTCGACGCCGGCATGGCCGAAGCGGTCGTAGGCGGCGCGCTTTTCCCCGTCGGACAGAATCTCGTAGGCCTCGGAGGCCTCCTTGAAACGTTCCTCGGCATTGCCATCGTCCGGATTGCGGTCCGGATGGTACTTCATGGCCAGGCGGCGATAGGCCTTTTTCAGGTCACCATCGGTAGCATCCCGATTGAGCCCAAGCACCTCGTAGTAGTCGCGTTTCGCCATGCCTTCTTCCAGACTCGCCGGGCCTCAACCCGCGGGTAACGCACCGCGCGGGCGCGCCGGACCGCGGGCCTGTGGCCCGCGCGGCGCAGTACGGGGGAGTTTACTTCTTATCGTCGTCCTTCACTTCCTCGAACTCCGCATCCACCGTGTCGCCATCTCTGCCGGCACCGTCATCGCCCGTACCGGCGGCCGCATCCTGGGCCTGCTCGGCGTACATCTTCTGGGCGAGGGTCGCGGAGGCCTCCGACAATGCCTGCATCTGCGCTTCGATCGCTGCCTTGTCTTCCTTCTTGACAGCGTCCTCGAGGGCCGTCGCCGCAGCCTCGATGGCTTCCTTTTCGGCGTCGGTGGCCTTGTCGCCGGCGTCCTGCACGGCCTTGCGGGCCGCGTGCACCAGGCCGTCGGCCTGGTTGCGCAGGTTGACGATCTCGGCGAACTTCTCGTCCTCGGCGGCGTGCGCTTCCGCATCGCGCACCATCTGTTCGATTTCATCGTCGGACAGGCCGCTCGATGCCTTGATGACGATCGACTGCTCCTTGCCGGTGGCCTTGTCCTTGGCGGACACGTTGAGGATGCCGTTGGCATCGATGTCGAAGCTCACCTCGATCTGCGGCATGCCGCGCGGTGCCGGCGGGATATCGCGCAGGTCAAACTGGCCCAGCGACTTGTTCTGCGCCGCCTGCTTGCGCTCGCCCTGCAGCACGTGGATGGTCACCGCCGTCTGGTTGTCGTCGGCGGTGGAGAACACCTGGGTCTTCTTGGTGGGAATGGTGGTGTTCT
>CAZNFI010000177.1:2686-5898 GCA_964572185.1 uncultured Pseudomonadales bacterium | reverse complement strand
GACCTTGTGCGGCACGCTGAAAGGTAGCGTATTTGTGACACAGGACACTAGCGGCCCGAGCAGGCGCTCGGCTTCCAAACGTGCGTCTTGAGCACCAGGCCCCGCGAACTGCTGATCGCCAGACAATTGAAAGGCGAAATGCCGCCAGTGGACCTTGAGCGTCGAGCGGAGTTCGGCACGCCGGCCGTCGACCAAACGCGCGGATAAAGAGTGTTCACGTTCAAAGTGGTCGCGTTGTTCACACCAGGCCGGAACGTCTTCCGGCATCAGCAGTGCAATGGACATGTTCGAGAGGCAGGTCTTCGGGCACCTTGATGGCCGAGCGCGCCGTCGCCACCACCCTGGTCGCGAACGACGACTGGCCGACGAAGCGGCCGCGCAACGGCTCGCCGCCGCGGCGCAGCGGGCTCGACAGTTCGCAGGAGAAATGGAAAAGCGTCCGAACATCCAGTGAAATCCGCGAAATCGGCTATCGTTTCCAAATTCGCCGGCTAAGCTGGCGGCCTGTCGTTCATTACGGGAAGCAGCGATGTCCGATACACCAGCAGGCCAGATCCAGCTCCCGCGCAACCTGATGCTGGCCATTTCCCTGGCGCAGGGCATCGCCCTGTTTCTGCTGTGGCGGGCCCTGGACAACCAGGCCTGGCCCAGCCAGACTCCGGCGCTGAATTTTACGCTGTGTACACTGGCGCTGGCCTGGCCGGTGTTGATGCTGTTGAGCATGGAGCGCGGCAACCTGAACCGCAGCCTCAAGGCCAACAGCCTGTTCATCGCCGTACTGGCGCTGCTGGCGGCGTACGTCGGCTGGCAGGCCACGCCGTACGGCGAGTTCCCCATTGGATTGCTGCTGTTCGTTACCGTAGTCACCGGCCTGATCGCCTGTTTCAAGGGGTTGATGCTCTGCCAGCAATGGATCTGGCGGGCGCAGCGGACCTACGAGGCGCTGTTCACCTATTCCTGGCGCAACTTCCTGGTGGCGGGATTGGCCGCCGCGATGACCGCGGGCGTCACCCTGATCCTGTTTCTCTCCGCGGAACTGTTCGCCGTCATCGGCATCGAGTTCTTTCGCGAACTGGTTCGCGAAGACTGGTTTCTGTTTCCCGTGCTCGCGGTCGCGTTCGGGCTGGGCGTGCTGATCTTCCGGCGCCTGGTGCATGTGATCGACAGCATCACCAGCATCCTGGAAGGTCTGATGCGGCTGCTGCTGCCGCTGATTGCCGCCGTTGTTGTCATGTTCGTCTGCCTGCTGCCGTTCACCGGGCTGGCGCCGCTGTGGGAAACCGGCAATGGCACGGCGCTGCTGTTGTGGCTGAACGCACTCAGCCTGTTTTTCGTGAACGCCGTCTACCAGACCGGCCGCAACCTGCCCTACCCGACCATCGTCCACCGCCTGCTGTCGGTGGCCATCGCCCTGCTGCCGGTGGTGTCGGTACTGGCCCTGTACGGGCTGTACCTGCGTATCGACGAGTATGGGTTGACGGTCGCGCGCTGCTGGGCCTTTACCGTGTTCCTGGTTCTGGCTCTGTTCTCCGTCGGCTATGCCTGGTGCATCGTGCGCCGGCGAACCGCCTGGCCGCGGCATCTCGGTGGGGTGAACACCGTCATGGGCTGGGTGGTGCTGGTGCTGATGCTGCTGGTCAACAGCCCGGTTCTCGATTTCCGGTCAATTTCACTGAGCAGCCAGGTGGCGCGCGTGGAAGCGGGTGAGATCGAGTGGCGCGAGTTCGATTTTCACTTTGCAGAGCATCAGCTTGCGCGCCCCGGCTACCTGCACATGCAGGCACTGCTCAAGGAAATCGGCGACTCCGACCCGGAACTGGCGCAAAGCATCCGCGACCCGGTTCGCCCGCTTCCCGCCTGGGAAACCCGCATCGACAGGATCTGGAGCCGCACGGTGTTCAGGCCGGAACCCTTCGAGGCGCCCCACGGCCTGCGCCAGGCCATCTGGCGCTGGGGACCCGAAGATCGGTATGACGAGTTCGTACTGGTACGTATCGACCTCGATGCGGACGACGAACCCGAGTACGTGCTGCTGGCCACACAGGGCGGCTACGATGGGGTGAGTGCGTGGCGCTACTCGCGAGACGACGGCGACTGGAAGGGTGAATGGCTCGGCCTGCAACCGGAGATTCCCACCGACATGGACCTTGCCGAGGTGCTCCGTAGCGGGGAGATCGGACTGCTCCCGCCCCGCTTCCAGAATCTGAAGATTGGAGACCTGGTGATTTCCGGCGGAAGTTGACCCGCATGTCTTGCCAACTATCGGCGCGTGGACGCGCGGCGCCGTCCTGCGTGCCCACCCGCACCGATGGGAGCCGCCGGTGCCCGCATCCGGGGATGCACCGTAATTCGGGAACCTATGCGGTCGTCTCCGCCTGCGCCCCGCTTTCCGCTCCGGAGGCGGCCTCTGCCCGCAGCACCCCCAGGAACGTGTCGCCATAGCGTTCCAGTTTCTTGTCGCCGACACCATGCAGGGCCGCAAGGTCTTCCAGTGACGCGGGGCGCAACCGCACCATCTCCTTGAGCGTCGCATCGTGGAAGATCACGTAAGCGGGTACTCCCGCATCCTTGGCCAGCCGGGCGCGGCACTCCCGTAGCGCATCCCATAGCGGCAGGTCTTCGGCTGGCGGGTCGTAGGACGACGAGCGGGCCACCTTGGCCTGCCGTTTCGCCGCCACATCCTCGCGCAACTGCACCGGCTCATCTCCACGCAGCAGCGCGCGTGACTTCCGCGTCAGCCGCAAGGCACCGAAGCGCTCTGTCTCCGAGCGCAGGTAGCCCTGCACCAGCAACTGCCGGAGGATCGAACGCCACTCGTTTGCGGAGCGGTCCTCGCCGATGCCGTAGGTGCTCAGACGTCGATGACGTGCATGGCCCCGAAAACCTGGCCGGTGCGGTACACGCAGGAAAGCAGCTTCTGTGCCTCCACCGTGCCATCCCAGGTGCGCGGCGGCGACAGGCACACATCGCAGTTGCCGCAGTCTTCGGCCAGTTCGTCGCCGAAGTACTCCAGCAGTGCGCGGCGGCGGCAGGCGGTAACCTCGCACCAGCCGAGCAGTGCATCGAGCTTGGTGCGTTCGATGCGCTTGTGCGCCTCGTCGGCCTCCGACTGTTCCGCCATCTGACGCAGGCGCACCACGTCCTGCAGGCCGTAGACCATCCATGCTTGCGCAGGCTCGCCGTCGCGGCCGGCGCGGCCCGTCTCCTGGTAG
>CAZNFI010000177.1:0-2646 GCA_964572185.1 uncultured Pseudomonadales bacterium | reverse complement strand
TTGTCGATGCCCATGCCGAAGGCAATGGTCGCGACGATGACCACGCCCTCCTCGCGCAGGAACCGGGCCTGGTTCCGCGTGCGTGTCTCGGCCGGCAGACCCGCGTGGTAAGGCAACGCCTTGAACCCGCGCCCCACCAGCATTTCGGCAGTGGACTCGACTTTCTTGCGCGTCATGGCATAGACGATGCCGGCCTGGCCGCGCCGGTCTTCCAGGAAACCGGCAAGCTGCCGGGAGGGGTCGGTCTTTGCCTGTACCGTATAGCGTATGTTGGGCCGGTCGAAGCCGCTGACGAATTGCTCCGCACCGTTCAATGCCAGCCGCGCCAGGATGTCCCGCCGCGTCATGGCATCCGCGGTGGCCGTCAGGGCCAGGCGCGGCACGCCGGGAAACCGATCACGCAGTACATCGAGTCCCAGGTAGTCCTGCCGGAAGTCGTGCCCCCATTGGGAGACGCAGTGCGCCTCGTCGATGGCGATCAGCGACAGCTTTACGCCGCTCAGGAATTCGAGAGTTTCCTCCTGCAGCAGCCGCTCGGGGGCGAGATAGAGCAGGTCGAGCCCACCCGCCGCCACGGCTTCGAGAACTTCCTGTTGCTGCCGGTAGGTGAGGGTCGAATTGATAAAGCGGGCGCGCACACCGAACTGCTGCAGGGCAGCGACCTGGTCCTGCATGAGGGCGATGAGGGGCGAGACGACCAGCCCCGTCCCGGGGCGGACCACTGCCGGAATCTGGTAGCACAGCGACTTGCCGGCCCCCGTCGGCATGAGCACCAGCGCATCGCGGCCGCTCAGCACTGCCTCGATCACGGCTTCCTGGTCGCCGCGAAACCCGGCATAGCCGTACACGGTATGCAGAAGCTGCTGTGCGCGCTCGATCACGGTGCCGATTATGACTGCCGCAGGCCGAATTGGCTTGCGGACATCACCTTGATTGCAGGTGGGAGAACCGGAATATGCTGACCCGGGGCGGGCACCGCAGCTTCGATCTTGCCGCCTTCAGTCTTCTACGGCCACCAGCACGCCGCTTGCGAGCAGCGCTTCGATGCTTGCATCGTCGAAGCCGGTTTCCCGCATGATCTCCCGCGTGTGAGCCCCGATATCCGGCGCGCGCGACGGTTGCCGTTTGTTTTCTTCAGCCACGGTGATGGGGCTGTTGACGGTGTAGCGGTAGTCTTCCCCCGGGTCGCCGGTTTCCAGCACGATGCCGCTGGCCCGCAGCTGCTCGTCATCGACCACATCGCCCATGGGCGCCACCACGCCGCAGGTCACGCCGTGGGTATCGAGACATTTCATCAGGTCGCGCTGGGTTAGCCGCAGCGTCGCTTGCTCGATGGCTGCGATCAGCGCCCGCCGGTGTTTCATTATCTTCCCAAGGTTCGAGAAGCGCTCGTCCCGCAACCACTCCGGGTGGCCGAGCGCTTTGGCAAGCAGCGGCCACTCCTTGCGTTGATTGATGATCGCCAGCACCACGAAGCGCCCGTCGGCGGTGGGATAGGCACTGGTGAAGGGGTTTTTCCAGCCCCGCTCCTGTTTGTGGGCGCCGAGATCGATACCGGCAATAACGCCCTGCACCGCCATGCCGTTGGCCCACACTCCATTCGCGGCCAGGGAAGTCGACACATGACAGCCGACCCCGGTTCGCTCGCGGCGGTAGAGGCCGGTCATGACCGCACCGTACATCGACATGGCGGTGGCATGATCGCCCATGCCCGGTGATGCGGGCAGAGGCGTCTGCCCCTGGTCGCGAATGAAGTCCATCAGGCCCGACCGCGCCCACCAGGCGGTGACGTCGAACCCCTTGCGCTCCACCTCCGGCCCCTGCATGCCGTAGCCCGTCAGTTGGGCGAACACCAGGCGCGGATTGATGGCTTTCAGTTCCGCGTAGGTCATGCGGAAGCGCCGCAGCTGCTTTTCCAGGAAATTGGTGAGAATGACATCGGCCCCCCGCACCAGTTCGTGCAACACGTCCTGACCTTCGCGCCTGGCGATGTCCAGGCCGATGCTGCGCTTGTTGCGCGAGGTGAGTTGCCAGTGATAGGGGACCGGGTAGTTACCCACCAGTTGCCGGTAGCCGTCGCCGCCGGGCGGTTCCACCTTGACCACATCGGCGCCGAAATCGGCGAGCACGGTTGCCGCACCGGGGCCCGCGAGAAAGGACGCGGCATCGATGACGCGAATTCCGTCCAACAAGTACGGCATGCTCAGCGCCGGTCAAGCCGAATGATCATGCCCTCGATCACCCAGCCATCGCCCGGGTCAACCTCGTATTTGTCCGCAAACGCCTGGGCGACGCGGTCGCGTTCCTCCAGGTCCGCCACAATCGCTGCCTGCAGCGGGTAGATGCCGTCATCGAATCGTACGCGCACGTTGCTGTTCGCATCCAGGAACCCGGTCCAGGCCGTGCCATCGGCGCTGGTTGCCACATACAGGTCGGGCCCCACGCCGACACCCCAGATGTTGATGGAATAGGGGTCGTGCGGCCGCGTCTCGAGTTGAATGGTATCGGGTACGGCGAGCCACTCGGCCGGCGGCTCCAGCATCTGACCAGCCAGTTCCCCACCCGGTACGGTGACGAAGGGTTCACTGCAAGCGGCGAGCGCCGTCAAGCCAATCAGACCGCTCAGGAGTCGAAACATGCTGCCGG
>CAZNFI010000176.1:0-5967 GCA_964572185.1 uncultured Pseudomonadales bacterium | reverse complement strand
CCGCCGACTGGATCACCCTGGAGGCGTTCCTGCGTTACCCGAACCTGAAGATGGCGCTCTCCGAAGGGGGTATCGGCTGGGTGCCGTACCTGCTGGAGCGGGCTGATTTCACCAATCGCCACCACGGCGCCTGGACCAACAAGAGTTACGGTGGCAAGAAGCCCAGCGATGTCTTCCGCGAGCACATCATCACCTGTTTCATCGAAGACGACGTAGGCCTGTTGAACCGCCATCTCATCGGCGTCGACAACATCACGCTGGAGGTTGACTACCCGCACTCGGACTGCCTGTGGCCCGACTACCCGGAAGGGTTGTGGCGCAGCATTCAAAGCGTGCCGGGGGGCATTCCCGATGACGAGATCGACAGAATCTCGCATCGGAACGTGTTCCGCGAATGGCACTTCGACGGCATGGAGCAGGCCGGCGGCCGCGAGAAATGCACGGTGGAAGCACTGCGCAGGTTGGCCTCCAACGTGGACATGGAACCGAGGTCACTGGCCGGCATCGCACCGCGCGGCTACGCGCCGGGCAAGGTGGTGACTTCCGAGGATGTCGTCGGCGTGACCGCCCCCGCCGACGACTGACCGGCTTCCAAGGTGAGCCTGGGTAAGGTCACCGCGCCCGATCCGGCCGAGCTGGCGCGGCGCGCGTCCTCGGCGGTGGGCGCCGGCATAGATCGGGTGGAGGCGCTGCACGGGGGGTCGTCGAGCTTTACCTATTCCGCGCACATGAACGGCAGCGAGCCGCGCAAGGTGGTGGTGAAGGTCGCCCCGCCCGGGCTGGAACCGATACGCAATCGGGACGTGCTACGCCAGGCCAAGGTGCTCAGGGGCCTGGCCGATGCTCCCGGCGTCATGGTGCCCGAGGTGCTCGGCACCGATGCCGGTGCACCGCCGGAGGTCCCGCCGCTGGTGGTGATGAGCTTCGTGGCCGGGGAAAGCTACGAACCCGTGCTGCGCGGTGGCAATCCGGAGGTGAGCGATGGCGACGTGACCGCTCGTGCGTTCGCTGCGGCAGGCATGCTGGCCGCGCTGCAGCTTGCGGATGCCGGCCAGTTCAGGGATGAACGGGAAACTGACCTGGCGCGTGAGGTCGGGCGCTGGGAACGGGCGTTCTCCACGGTAGACGCCGGTCTGCAGGGCGATGGCCGAGCCGATGCGGTCAATGCCGCACTCAAGTCGGCATTGCCCGAAAAGCTGCCGCCGGTGGTGCTGCACGGCGACTATCGCCTGGGCAACATGCAGTGCGTGGGCGCCGAGATCCGGGCGCTCATCGACTGGGAGATCTGGTCGCTGGGCGACCCAAGGCTGGACCTGGCCTGGTTCCTGCTCAATAGTGACCCGCGCCATCCGAACCTGAAGCCGGGCGGTGACCGCATGCCGCCCGTGGCCGAGCTCGCCGATGCCTATGAGCGGGCATCCGGGCAGGCCGTGAACAATTTCGGCTGGTTCGCCGCCCTGGTGCGCTACAAGCAGGCGGCCGCATCGGCGCTCATCGTCAAGAACAACCGTCGGCTGGCCCGGGAGGGCGTGGATACGGCGAGTATAGAGAAGAACATCCCCCGGCTCCTCGACTGGGCCGCACAATTCCTCGGTTGACCATGCTTGCCGCACGCTGCAATGCGCACGGACCGCCCGACACCATTGTGCTCGAGGAGGTACCCGCAGCGAGCCCGACGGCCAATGAAGTGCTGGTGGGGGTCCGCGCGGCGTCGCTCAATTTTCCGGACCTGCTCTTTGTCGCCGACCGCTATCAGGTGTCGGTGCCGGTGCCGTTCACTCCGGGCAGCGAGTTTGCCGGCGAAGTGCTCGAAGTCGGTGCCGGGGTCACCGACCTGGAGCCCGGCGCAAGGGTTCGTGGATCACAGATGGTGGGCGCGTTCGCCGAGCAGGCGGTACTGCCGCGCGATCGCCTGAGCCCGCTCCCGGCCGGCATGAGCTTTGCCGAAGGCGCGAGTTTCGGCGTTACGGGGCGCACGGCCTGCACGGCGCTGGTCAGCGTCGCCGACGCCCGGCCCGGAGACTGGGTAGCCGTCACGGGGGCGGCGGGCGGCGTTGGATCGGCAGCCCTCGATGTGGCGCGGCGACTTGGCTGCCGCACCCTGGCGCTGGCTTCCACCGAGGCCAAACGGTCCGCCTGCCTGGAGTGGGGGGCCGATGCCGCGTTACTGTCCGGACGGGCGAATCTCAAGGAGGCGATCCGCGAGGTGACGGGCGGTGGTTCCGATATCGTCATCGACCCGGTGGGTGGCCCGCTGGCCGAGGTGTCGCTGCGCGCCATGCGCTTCGGCGGCCGCTTTGTCACCATCGGCTACGCCTGCGGCGAGATTCCGCGCATTCCCCTGAACCTGGTGCTGTTGAAAGGGGTGCAGATCAGGGGCCTCGACATACGGACGTTCGCAGACAACGCGCCGCGGCGCTCGGCCGATGCCGAAGCGAAACTCGAGCAGTTGGTGGCCGAGGGCCTGCGCCCGCGAATCAGCGCGGTGTACCCGTTGCGCGAGGTCGTTGCGGCCATGCAGGCCGTGGCGAGCGGGCAGACTTTGGGCAAGGTGGTGCTGCAGATGGAAAGCGGGGGCGCCTGAAGCGGCGGTTATTGGCCCGCATCTGTCCTCGGCTTGCGTTGCGGGCGCTTCGGTGTGGGCGGCGGGAAGTTGGTGGCGGATGCGGGTCAGGACGGCCTGATCGTGGTGGCGCTCCTGGCGCTACTGCGCGTCGCCTTGATGAACGACACGAACGCATCCCGTTCGGTCTTGAGCAGGGCGTTCAGGTCGCTCTCGGTGGCGTTTGCCTGCAACATCTGCCGGGTGAGGCCCATGGCCAGTGCCGGGAAGCCCGCCAGCCGCTCGCCGATGGCAAGGGCCTGTTGCAGCAGTTCATCGTCCGCTGCGATGCGCGTGATCAGGCCGACCTCGAGTGCTTCCGTCGCGGTCAGGGTTTGTGCGGTCAGGCAGATGTCCACCGCACGGCCGTAGCCGACCAGGCGCGGCAGCAGGGCGGTGCAGCCGAATTCCGGCATGGTGCCGCGCGCAAGGAATGCAAACGAATAGCTCGATGACGCCGCGCCGATGCGAATGTCGGCAGCCAGCGTATGGGTCACCCCCAGGCCGATGGCAGGGCCGTTGATGGCGACGATGCTGGGCTTCGAGCGCGCCAGCAGGTGCAGCCAGCTCTTGTCGTGGGCCATGCCGATGGTGGAGGTTCTGGGGCGAATCCCGGTTTTCGGGTCTTTCGGCTCGGGCTTCGCCTTGAGGTCGACACCGGAGCAGAACACCGGCCCGCCGGCGGTGATCACCATGGCGCCCACGGCATTGGAACCGTTGGCGCGTTCGACCGCCGCCATGACTGCCCGGGTCATCTGTACGTTCCAGGCATTGCGCGTTTCCGGGCGGTTGTAGGTGATCACGGCGACCGCCCCCCGCTCCTCGTATAGCACCGGCGGCTGGCTCACAGCGCTGTCCCGGAGGCGGTCACGGCCGCGGGCCGACTTTTCAGGCACCGGGCAATCTGCAGGGCGCGGTCAAGCCCCCTGTCGTGCGGATTGCCGCCCAGAAACTGCGAAACGCCGATGACCCGAGACTGTTCCGGCACATCGCCGGGGTAATCGTCCACCAGCGTTCCCGGCCGGTGTTCGGGGCGCAGGTGGTCGACCACATAGCGGCCGTCCGGACCGCGGCGGTCCTTGCCGTAGAAGGCTGCAAAATAGTGATCGATGCGAAACTGCGCGAGCATGTTTTTCGCGTAGCCGGCGCCGCCCGCGCTCCACAGCACCAGGGTGACCCCTACATCGCGCAGCCGGTCGAGCAGATCCATGGCGCCTGGCCGCAGGATATCGCTGCGCACGGAACCGATGAGCGTCCCGTCCACATCGAATACCCAAACGGCATCGGGGTGATTCATCCGCTTCGCGGCCGCTGCGCCAGCAGTTCGTTGTGGCGCGCGAACATGTGCGCGGCTTCCCGCTCGAGGTCCAGGGGTACCGCGGGCAGCGGGGGCAGGCCCGACTCCCGGGACGGCAGGGAGACCGTGGCCGATCCGTAGGCGGTCTCGGTGTCGCGCTGGTTGACCATGTGCATTTCCAGGTCTACCAGGTAACGCCCGTCTTGTTCGCGCTTGTTCACCACCTTGCCGGTCAGAAACTGGGTGTCGCCCTGGTAGTTGAACTTGCGGATGGAATCCTCGAGGCGCTCGATGAAGGCGTCATCGCCGCACCAGTCGGACACCATGTGGTACAGCCAGCACTGGCGCATCACGCCGTAGTCGTAGGCCATCGGGTTGCCGATGGCCTTGGCCCACTCGTTGTCCCAGTGCAGGCGCTGGGCCACGTCCCACACCCCCATCTCGTTCTTGATGTAGAACGGCGCGATGCGCTTGCGGTTCCGGTAGCCGAGCCGCGAGGCCTTGAGCCCGTACGGCGTGAATCCATAACCGCCCGCATGCACCGCGATGATCTCGGTGACCGAAAGCGGGCCCTTCACCATGGGCTGCAGCTCATCGCCCACCTTGACGTCCTCCCAAAGGCGCCGCTTGGCGCCGCGCGCCTGCTCGGCTTCGTAGATGGCGTCGATGCGCTCGTAGTCCTCGTCGGTGTAGTCGGCGGGCTTGATGTCGGCATACTTGCCCTTGCTGCGGGATTTTTTGCGCTCGGTTTCCACCCGCAGCGTGCGGTACACGCCCACCACCTCGCCGCGCTGGTTGATGTTCACGTTGCGGCTGACGCGAATGACGGAGCGTTCCGCGAATTCCGACTTCTTCTCCTCCACGGACTCTTCACCGCGATAGCTGAAAATGCGGTCGCCGGGACGCAGATGCCGGTACCAGTCCCACGTGCCCCCGGAAACAAAGACATGCACGCCGCGGAAGAGTCCCTTGGTGGCCTGTTTGATTTCGGCAGGCATCGGGTCGCCCATCATGGGGGTTTTGACGTGGCCGACCATGGTGCCGTGGGCAATCTGCGTACCCCACCTCGTGGTGGGGCCGTAGCCCTCATCCGTGTACAGGGGATTGTCGTCGCCCATGCCCTGGGCCCAGTTGCGGATCGCGTCGGGGGTGGCTTCGGAGAAGAGTTCCCTTTCCCTACTGGCGACATTCACCCCAACCAGCAGCCTGGCCCGTTCAATGTCCTCGTCCTTGAGTTGATACTTGAGCGCCTGCTCAAACTCCTTTTCGAGCTTGTCATCGACCTTGAAGGCGCTGCTCACACTTGACTTTCCCGTGGCCATGGCCGGTTCCATCCCGTTTCAATTGTAAAGCGGGCTAGCATAGCGGGGTTGGTCGGTCAGTCAACCTATCATCTAACTTAGTTGGATAATCGGTGGTGAGGGAAGTCGCTGCGGATGCTCGCCGCGCGAACGTGGACTCCGCGCAACAATGCGCAGATAATCTGCTCAGACTGCATCGGCTTCCTTGGAGGCGCAAATCTTGAACAAGTTGGCGCGGGACCAACAGCGGCGCGAGAGCGCCCTCGATCTGGTGCGGGTGCCGAAGACCGCCGAACTGGTCGCTGCGGAACTGCGTCGGCGCATTGTTCGGGGTGAACTGCGGGAAGGCGACAACCTGCCCCCGGAATCGACGCTGATCAAGGAGTTTGGCATTTCCCGTCCGACCATGCGGGAAGCATTCCGCATTCTCGAAACCGAGCGGTTGATCAGCGTCTCCCGAGGCTCGCGGGGCGGGGCACGTGTGCACATGCCGGAAGTCGATGTGGTGGCCCGTTACGCCGGGCTCTACCTCCAGGCCCGCCAGACCACGGTGCGCGACGTGCACGATGCGCGCCTGCTCGTGGAACCGCCTGCGGCGCGGCTGCTGGCATCGCGCCAGCCTCGCCGCATCATTGAAGAACTGCGCCAGCGTATCAGTGACATCGAGTCGCAGATAGACGATGCCGAGGCCTATTCCCACCATGCGGCGGAGTTTCACCTGAAGGTGATCGAAGGCTCCGGCAACGAGACCCTGACCCTGCTCGGAC
>CAZNFI010000175.1:0-6000 GCA_964572185.1 uncultured Pseudomonadales bacterium | reverse complement strand
TGGCCTTGACCAGCACGCTTTCGGTGATGGGCGATGCGCCGTAGGTTATGGACTTCAGAGACGAGTAATCGGCCTCCTCCACGCCGGGTACCGTCAGCAGAAACTGCAGCACCGCGGGCACGAACAGGGAGTGGGTGACGCGTTGCTCGCCGATCAGGCGCACGATCATTGGCAGGTCGACATCGCGCAGCATGATGCTGCGGGCGCCGTTGTACAGGCCGACCACGCCCCAGCCGCTGCCGGAAATGTGGAACAGCGGCATGCACACCAGGTTGACCGTGTTCTCGTCCATGCCCAGCGCTTCCAGGCTCACCTGCAGGCAGTGCAGGAAGTTGGCGTGGGTCAGTTCCACGCCCTTGGGCAGACCGGTGGTGCCGGACGTGTAGAGCTGATAGCAGGTGTCGGAGTCGGCGGTCGGTAGCTGGGGGTCTTCATCGGAGTGCCCGGCCAGCCATTGGTCGTAGGTTGGATAGCCGGAGTCGCCGGGATCGCCGATGACGACCACGGTGCTGATGCGGGGCAGCGTCATCTGGCCCAGCGCGTCGAGAAACTCCTCGCCGACCAGGACCGTCGTGGCTTCGCTGTCTTGCAGGATGTACTCCATTTCCGGCACGGCGAGACGCCAGTTGACGGCGACGGACACGGCGTTGATCTTGGCGCCGCCGAACAGGTACGGGAAGTACTCGGGAGAGTTCCGGTCCAGGAAGGCGATGCGGTCGCCGCGTGCCACCCCGGCGGCCAGCAGCGCCTGCGCCACGCGGCAGGACTCGGCATCGAGTTGCGCGTAGGTCCAGGTGCGGCCGTCGTTGATGTAGACCAGTGCCGTTTGCTGCGGCCGCGCTGCGGCCTGTTCTCGGGTCACGTCCGCCAGTGTGCGCATGTCAGCTCTCTCCGAGTCCATTCGATCGGTGATTCGATATCATTCATGGAACAAGTCGCCGGTCTGCAGGCATTATCGGGTAACCGGTTTGCCGCCCGTTCCGGGCTACAGCAACTCCTCCGCCATGAAGCGCAGTGTATCCGGGTCTGACGCGCCAACGGTCAGCATGGTGACCGGGCTGTCCCGCCAGGCCTGCAGCCGTTCACGGATGCGCGCCTTCGGCCCGATCAGGGCGATCTCGTCGCAGAATTGTTCCGGCACCGCGGCGAACGCCTGGTCGCGCCGGCCGGACAGGAACAGTTGCTGGATCTTTTCGGCTTCGGCGCCGAAACCGAAGCGGCTGATGTGGTCCTTGTGCACGTTGAAGTTCTTCGCACCCATGCCGCCGACGTAGAAGCCGACCTGCTGCTTGATGGCGGCCATGGCGCGGTCGAGGTCGTCGTCGACGATGACCGGCACGGCGGCGGCGATCTCGAAATCGGGCGCACGCTTTGCCATGGCATCCCGGTACACGCCCATCATCCGGTAGGGCGACAGGAACATGGGTATCCAGCCGTCGCAGTGTTCGGCGCCGAGCGCCACGTTCTTCGGCCCCTCGGCGCCGAGATAGAGCGGGATGCGGTCGCGCACCGGGTGCAGCATCAGCTTCAGCGGCTTGCCGAGACCCATGCCGCCGGCCAGCGGCAACTGGTAGTGCTCGCCTTCGAAGGCCACCGGCTGCTGGCGTGCGACGATCTTGCGGAAGATCTCGATCCACTCCCGGGTACGCGCCAGGGGTTTCGGATAGGGCTGCCCGTACCAGCCTTCGACCACCTGCGGCCCGGAGACGCCGATACCGAGAATCAGCCGCCCCCCGGACAGGTGGTCGAGCGCCACCGCATGCATGGCCGCACTGGCCGGCGTACGCGCCGAGATCTGCATGATGGAGGTGCCGAGATTGATGCGCGAGGTATTGGCCCCTACCCAGGCCAGCGGCGTAAAACAGTCGGCCCCGTAAATCTCCGGGCACCAGATGGTGTCGTAGCCAAGCGCCTCCGCCTCCTGCGCGGCGGCAACGATATTGGCGCCGCCGGGTGGCCCAAGCGGCCCAATCCCCATTCCCAGCTTCATCTGATTCCCCGCAAGGTAAAAAAACAGAGTTTAACCCGGAATCCGTATCCCGACCCCCATGCCGACGGCCAACGCACGCGCCTATAATTCTCAAGAAATGCGAACGGTGCTGCGGGAGTCAGCATGGAAATTGCCCTGATATGGGCCATGGCCAGCAATGGGGTGATCGGCAGGGAAAACGGCCTGCCCTGGCGGCTTCCGGATGATATGCGGCATTTCATGAAGACCACGCTCGGCCACCCGGTCATCATGGGACGGCGCACGTTCGAGTCCATGCCGGGCGCCTTGCCGCGGCGGCTGAACATCGTTCTTACCGGCAAGCCGGGCTACGGGCGAGATGGCATCCTGATTGCGCGAGACCTCGATGAGGCGCTGGCCATTGCCAGAAAAAACGCCAACCCGCAGGCCGGGCGCACGGCGTTTGTCATCGGTGGCTCACGGGTGTACCAGGCCGCGTTGCCGCTGGCGCACCGGCTTGTCGTTACCTTCGTGGATGCGGAGGTGCAGGGCGATACCCGGTTTCCGGAAGTCGACTGGAACCTGTGGTTGGAGGTCGATTCCCGCACCCGCGAAGCCGATCACGAGCACGCGTATCGGTTTCGAATCGCGAACTTCGTGCGCAAACCCGGTTGACGGAGGTTTGCGCCGGCCGCGGTGCCGGCACGGCAATCCGCAACTCCGCCGGTACCGTTCAGAAAACCCTGGAACACCATTTGCGTCGGAACACCGTGTTGCGAATGCCGCAGCGGTTCGCCGGAGGCTTGTTCGGCAGCCGGTCTGACGCCGGGACAACGGCTCCGATCGCCAGAAATCCAGCGAAATGTCCGGGTCTGCGCGGTGCCGATTGCCGCCATGCGGCGGGTCAGTGGCCAAGGTATCATGGCGCCCCCCAAGGCGCTGCAGGACTGCGCATGATCATCAGGCCCCGGATTCGCGGATTCATCTGCACCACCGCTCACCCTCGAGGCTGTGCCGCCAATGTCGAAGAGCAGATCGACATCGTTCGCGCTGCCGGGCCGATCGATGCGGGCGTGGCGAATGCGCTGGTGGTGGGCTGTTCGGGAGGATACGGCCTCGCCTCGCGCATCGTCGCCGGTGCCGGGTGCGGCGCCAATACCCTGGGGGTATCACTGGAAAAACCGCCCAGCGAAAAGCGCACCGCCACGGCCGGCTGGTACAACAACCTGGCTTTCGAGGCAGCCATCGACCGCTATGCCAGAACCCTGGACGGCGATGCTTTTTCCGATGAGATGAAAGCGCAAGCGGTGCACACCATCAGCCGTGACATGGGTAGCATCGACCTGCTCGTCTACAGCCTGGCTTCCCCGGTGCGCCGGCATCCGCGTACCGGAGAACTGCACCGGTCGGCGTTGAAACCGCTCGGCGAGCCGCTGGCCATGAAGTCGCTGAACGTCGACAAGGGCGAGGTGGTCGAGGTGGGCCTGGAACCGGGTACCGACGACGAAGTCGCCAATACCGTCGCCGTCATGGGCGGCGAGGACTGGGAAATGTGGGTCGATGCGCTGGCCGGCGCGAATCTGCTGGCCCCGGGGTTCCGCACTCTGGCCTTTACTTACCTGGGCAGTGACCTGACCTGGCCGATCTATTGGGAGGGCACGCTCGGCAAGGCCAAGGCAGACCTCGACCGCGCCGCCGCCGCCATCACCGGCCGACTGGCGGGCCTGGGGGGCAGTGCCAGGGTCGCTTCCCTCAAGGCGGTGGTCACCCAGGCGAGCACCGCGATCCCGGTGGTTTCCCTGTACATTGCGCTGCTGTTCAAGGTGATGAAGGAACAGGGCGTGCACGAGGACTGTATCCGCCACATCTACCGGCTGTATGCCACGCAACTCGCCCGGGGCGCCGAACAGCGGTTGGACGATGTCGGGCGCATACGCGTGGACGACGTGGAGCTTTCGGAGGCGGTCCAGGGAGAAGTAAAGCGGCGCTGGCAGACGGTGGCGACCGACAACCTGACAAAACTGGGCGACCTGGCAGGTTTCCGGGAAGACTTTCTCAAGGTCTTCGGTTTCGGTTTCGCCGGCGTCGACTACGACGAAGATCTCGATCCCACGCTCGGCCGGGCCATCGGCTGACCTGACAAAGCGCCATCGACGGCTTCAGCGGCTACCGGACAGGCTGCTGAAATCGCCGTCATGCCCCTGACGTTACAGGCGGGTAGCCGCCGTGGTCTGGCAGCCAATGCCCGGCCGTTCCGATATGGGTTCTTTCCCGTCATTGCGGCCGGGTTTCTGCTGTTTGCGGCGCCGGCCGCCTGGCAGGCCGCTGTAGTGGGGTTGTGGTGCGCACTCTGGCCAACCGTTGCCGATTTCGCTTCGCGCCGGGGGGGCAGGCAACGCAGTCTGCACCTGCACCTGGTCGAGGTGGCGCTGGTGTGTGCCCTGTTTGCCGTTGCGCGTGTGCCGATATCGCTGCTGGCGGCGGTGTGCATCATCCTGATCATGAGCAACGCCCTGCAGGGTGGCCTTTGGCAGGCGCTGAAGGCGGCGGCGCTTGCGGCGTTGGCACTGGCGTGCGGATTCGCTATCGCGCCGCCTGTCGAGCTGCCGCCGGCAATGCCGGTGTTCTCCGGGGTGTTTCTGCTGGCCTACTGTGTGCTGATCGCACATGTTGCCTTCAAGCGGGCACTCGCCACCCATTGCGAGCGGGTCGAAACCCGGGCATTGAACGAGCGACTGCAGCAGTACCTGCCGCGCACGCTGGCGCAACGCCTGCGCGCCGCCGGCCGGCCGCGCCTGGAACGGCGCTGGCTGGTGGTGGTGTTCGCCGACCTCGCCGGGTTCACGGGCCTGGTCGAGCGTTTGCAGACCGAAGAGCTGGCAGCCCTGCTCGACAGCTACCTGCGCTGTATCGTCAGCGTTACCCACCGCTGGCGGGGCTCGGTGAGCAAGGTAGTGGGCGATGGCGCGTTTCTGGTGTTCGGAGAGGAAGACATCACTCCGTCGCGCCGGGAACTGGTCGCGGACGCGCTCGGCTGCTGTCGGCAACTCGCCGGAGAACTCGACCGGTTGACCGTCGAGTGGCGCGGCGGCGGTGTGCCCGGCGCCGCCCGGGTCAAGACGGGGGTTGCCAGCGGCTACTGCTCCCTGGGCGACTGGGGCGGCGGCGGGCGCCTGGAGTACACGGTGATTGGCCACCCCGTGAACCTCGCCAGCCGGCTCCAGGAGCTTGCCGCGCCCGGTGAGGTGCTGTTGTGCGAACGAACGTCGCTGCTTGCCCAGACGCCACTTTCGCCGGTGCATCGCCATGGCCTGAAGGGGATGGGCGAAGTCTCGTTCCGCAAGGTGCGGTGGCCGGTGGTCTCCCACCGGGCGGGCTGACCGGAGAAGGCGCGCGGCGTAGAGCCGCGGGCGCACCCGATCTTTGGCCAGGTTGCATGCCGCAGCGCCAGCCACCGGCTCGACTGGCCATCTGCCCCCGCATTGCGCCTGCGGCTGCGTTTGCTATGGTGCGGCCGAACCTCCGAACCCGCGACGCATGGAAAAGCTATTCCTCAAGGCTTGCCGGGGCGAGCCCGTGCAGAGAACGCCCATCTGGCTGAACCGCCAGGCCGGCCGCTACATGCCGGAGTACCACGCCGTGAAGGGCGACCTGCCCAGCCTCGAGTTTTTCAAGAACCCGGACCTCGCCGCCCAGGCCGCCCTGGATGCGCAACGCATTCTCGGCGTCGATGCGGCCATTCTGTTCGCCGACCTGCTTCCCATTCTCGAAGCCGGGCATCGGGCCGGTATTCGACAACCCGGTGCGCACCGAGCGGGATATCGATGCGCTGGCCAATGCGCCGGCCGGGGAGGCGACGCCCTACATCGCCCAGACCGTCCGCAACATCCTGTCGGGCCTGCCCGCCGACATCGCCCTGATCGGGTTTGCCGGCGCCCCGTTCACGCTGGCTTCGTACGCCATCGAAGGCCGTGGATCGCAGAACTACCGGTACGTGAAAAAACTCATGTACGAGGCGCCTTCACTGTGGCAGCGCCTGCTCGACAAGCTGG
>CAZNFI010000174.1:0-6045 GCA_964572185.1 uncultured Pseudomonadales bacterium | reverse complement strand
ATGATGTAAGTCATTGATTTTATTGGTAGCTAGGGGGGACTCGAACCCCCGACCTCAGGATTATGAATCCTGCGCTCTAAACCAGCTGAGCTACCTAGCCATGGTTTCCACACCGGCAGCGTCGTCCGCCGCAACGAAACTCCGCAGCCCGTGTCGGGTCATTGCGGATCATGACGCCAACGGGCGCGGAATTGTCGTGGACCATACCGGCACTGTCAACGAAAAGGCCGACCGCTGCTGCCGCTGCTACTGGGGGCTGAATTGGAAGCGTACCGGCTTCCAGTCCCACGGCAGCGGGCCGACCCGGCGGAGCCATCCACTTCGCATGGCGGCGACCGTGGCCAGAAACTTGATTTCAGCGTCGAGCTCCCGGGTGAGACCGCTGCCGACAGGACAGTTCAAAAGCGACGTTTCGCCCATCAGGTGGGCGGCCAACGCAAGCCGCGCCGCTGCCCCCTGATATCCCTCCGCGCCCGCCAGATGCCCTTGAGTTGCTCACCCACATCGACCAGGGCACCGGCGGCGTGCTCAAGCCGGTTCAGTTCGACGTGCATTCCGGCCAGTGATGCACACTCAAGGAACGGTTGTACCAGACCGCTGTCAAAACTGAACAGGGTTGTCCTGCAGCATGCGTTTGCGGAGGGAACGATTGCATGAAACCCATGACGCCGGTCGGCGCATGCCCGTAACAGTCGCACAATTGCAGGAAGCCCTGAGAACCGTAGCGGACCGGGCATACGTTACCCTCGAGCCCGGCGACGCGCGGGTCGGCATCAGCACCAGGCGCTTTGACAGGTGGCGGGTCAGGAACCGGCCCGAACGCAACCGGCAGACAATACACCTGTTCATCGACTCGATACGCGCAGAATACGGCGGTGGAATCGCCCGCCAACTGATCAATGCCTCCTTTATCGAGTGGGCAACGCAACGCGGCGAGCCGTTGCGCGCACGCCACATTCGGGATTTCATCGACCGAGCCAACCACATCCGCGCGACCGCACCTCCGATTGCAAGGGAGGTGTCCGTGCGCACTGCCGGCACCGTGCAGATCAGGCCGCAACTCGCCCAGGAACTGCAAACGGCGTTGAATCACGGTTTCGTCAATCGATTCGTTCTTGAAGGCGACCCCGAGATTGAGAACCCCATGCCGCAGGCATCGTTTCTGAAAATACTCACGGTGTTCAATGCAACGATGGCCGATCTGCACCAGCGCTTTCCGGCACTGGCCGACATCAGGCCGCCAAACCTCTCGCAATCCGACTACTCGGCCAGACATCCCGGCGGCGCCGCAAGTTACGCTAGCGGCACGGAAACCATAGCGTTTGCATACGTCGACCCGGCGGTGCACGCGGCGCGGCATTTTCGCGGTCGGGCGATGCGGCTCATGTCACCCAAGGCGCCCGGATTGCAGGGCGTTCTGACGCATGAGTATTCGCACCACATTGCTTCGCCGGGCATCTGCGACAACCTGGCTTGGCAGACAAAGCTGCTCGACATGTTGCAGCAATCGGGCATCGTGTGCACCGATACAAGCATCGATGCAGCGCGCCCGGACGGCCCGGAATTCGAATCCGAGGTGGGCGTCCAGGTAGTTCGATTGGGCCTGGGCACCTACGCCGGCAGAAGCATGGACGAATTCGCGGCGGAGGCGCTCGCCTGGCGCCTGGCGCCCGGCTATGGCGAGTCGAGCGACATTCCACCCATGCCCAGCCGCCTGGAGCAGTGGGTGCACGAGTGTTTTCCCGCAACCAGAGGCAGGCCAGTGCCTCCCCGCATCGGCGGCGCCGCGCGCGCGGGGGCTCACCCGCCGCCTGGCGGCGACCCCGCCCGTGCTCGGTAAACCCTGAGCCACTGCAGGAACCCCACTACGCTCAACACCGAGTAGACGCCGATCAAACCGGCATAGATGTCCAGGGCCCGGTCCTGGTAGAGCCACACGGTTACCAGGTTGATGACAATCCAGTACAGCCACGCATGAAGCACCTTGCGCACCTCCAGAAAGGTCGCGGCGAAACTGAAAGTGGTGGTCAGAGCATCGATCAGGGGCCGTTCCGCTTCCGTGAACGTTCCCAGCAGTTGGCCGAGCAGCAGCCCCGACACCAGGCAGACCACGATCAGGCCAGCGTTTGTTGCGAGCGACAGCGTCACCACGGGATTGTCTCCGGCCTGCTCCCGAGCAGCCCAACGCACCCATCCCCAGGCGCCCATGGCCACATACCAGGTGTACAGGATCGCCTCGGAGTACAGACCGGCAACGCCGAACAGGTAAATGCTTAACAGCGACCCGGCGATACCGAAAGGCCAGCAGATCACCTTTTCGCGGATCAACTGCACGATGTAGACCAGGCTTGCCGCGGTGGCGGCGATTTCTATAATTGTTTCGGTCGGCATCGCTGCATTGTTTCCGCCGCGGCCCGGTGCCGCCACCGGTCGAGCCGGCAAGGCCAACATGATACTGGACGCACAGCCCTACCTGACCGGCATTCCCGCCCGGCCCCCGGGCGACCTGCCCGGCCGGCTGCGGGAATTCGTCGCCCGGCCGGAAAGCTACCGGCATCGATACCTGCAGAGTACCTATGCGAGCGTGTTCGACGGTTATTCCTACGCCGGCCAGGCCGACAGCATGAACCAGGGGCCGGACGATGCACTGCACTCGTTCGTACTTTCCGACTTTCATCCGGCCTCGGCCTATCCGCGGGAATTCCAGGGATTCCTGCAGGAGCACTGGGGAGAACTGACGGACTTCGCCACAGACCTGGAACGCCGGATACTCGATGAACTGGGACAGAGCCACATCGGCGAACGGCTCGAAGCGTGCTACGGCCACATGATGTCGGCCAACTACTATCCGCCCGTGAGCGTTTGTGCAAACGTTGAAGGGCCACGGCTGACCGAACACCCGGACGTGTCACTGCTGACGGTCTTTCCGTTCGGCATCGATGCCGGTTTCGAATATCAGAACGCGGACGGCCAATGGTGCAGGCCCGGAAGCATCGGTGAAGTCTGTGCTTTCCCCGGTGAACTGCTGGAATGGCTGACCGCCGGCCGCGTCAAGGCGCTCAATCATCGCGTCGGCCCTGCAACGCAGGAGCGTTTTTCGTTTTCGCTTTTTTCGTTGCCGTATCCCGGCATGACCGTGCGGCGCCCCCTTCCCGAACGCCCAGTGGATGCCGTCCCGGGATTCGAGGAGCTTACCGTCGAAGCGTACATAGGGCTGCATCTCTCCCGCTGGGTTCAGACCTGACGGGGCGATTGTCCAGCCCGATGAAACAGCAGTAATCGGTTGCGAAATCGACTCATTCTTAACCTGCTCCGCGAACGGAGTAGGGTCGGCGCCATGCCGCGCCGGTGTCGCACCGGTTGTACATGCGCCGCTCAGAATTCGTATCGCGCATCGAAACCGAAAGTGCGGGGCGCGGCCAGCTGTTCGTAGGTACGGTTGGCCCAGAAGCCAAAGTCATCGCGCGGGTCGGCCCCGAAATAGAGACCGTGGGAGGCATAGTCCTCGTCCGCCAGGTTTCTGACCCAGACATTCAGCGACAGCCGCTCGGCGCTCCAGCGCAGATTGGCATTGACGATGTCGTAACCGGCAAGCTTGCCGTCGTGGTAGTAGCCGTAAAAGCGGTCATCCCGCCCCTCGATGCTCACCGAAGCGGAAAGATTGGCCGGCAACTTCAGGTTCACGCCAACGGCGTACTGGTATTCCGGCGACTTGGTCTGGTCGCGGCCATCGCGGCTGACGAAGTCGAACACATCGAGGTCGAAGGTGGCCAGGTCATCGACTTCGGTACGCAGCAGGGCGAGGTTGGCGAACAACTGCAGCGCAGCGCTCAGGTCGACAACCGTTTCCAGTTCCAGCCCGTAGTTGGCGGCATTGCTGGTGCTGTCCAGGTAGCCGATCCACAGGCCAGCGGCATCGTCCCACATCCAGCTTTCCAGTTGCGCATGGGTGCGGTCGGTATGAAAGACGGCCAGCCGGAGCGCGCCGCGTCCATCAAACAGCGACGCCTTGTAGCCGACCTCCTTGTTGAACAGCGTTTCGCTGCCGAAACGCAGCCTGGGGGCCATGAATCCCTGGAACACCGGGCTCATCAGGCCGAGTTGGGAACTGGCGCTGACATTGATGCCGCTCGGTTTCTCCGCCACCGCCAGGGATGCGTAGAGCAGGGCGCCGTTGTCCAGGTGCAGCTTGCCGTTCAGTTCGACGTTGAGCAGCGTTTCGCTGTTGCCGTGGGCGACGCCGTTGCCGTCCCGGTAGTCGTCCTCGAACGCTTCCAGCCTGGCGCTCAGCGCCGCGGAGCCACGCTCGCCGAGGGCGTACTCCAGCTCCCCGTAGGCCGCCGCCCGGGTGGTGTCGTACCGGGTCGTCACCGAGTAGTCGCCGTACCAGGCGCTCGGGTAGGCGTAGTCGAGCCGTTCGTCGGTGAACTTGGCGTACAGGCCGGCCACGTACCGGAAACCGCCGGCGGCCAGGGATTCGCCGCCGCCGAGCAGGCGCAGGTCGACGGTGGTCTGGTCGTGGGCGCGGTCGAACGATTCGGCGGCGGTGTCGTGCCCGGAGGAACAGGCGAAGCGAACGCAGAACTGCGGGGATATCCAGTCGGCGTCGTAGCTGTACAGCAGCTTGCTGTCGGCGCGGGAGGCGCGCAGGCGCAGGGAGCGTCCGGTACCGAGTTGCCAGTCGCCGACCAGTGTCGCCGCCAGCACCCGCTGCCGGTCGACGCCGGGGTCATCCGACTGGGTGTTGCGGTCGTTGTCCAGCGACCAGACGTCATAGCCGTTGTCACCGTCGAAGGCGAGCAGGTTCAGGCCGTATTGCGAGCGCTCATCGGGGTGCCACCGCAGCTTGGCGCGCACCGTGAGTTCCTCGAATCCGGCCAGGTCGTCCCTGCCCAGCATCCGGTTCTTGAAATAGCCATCGCTCTCGCTTCGCTGAACGGCGACGCGGCCTTGCACCGCTTCGCCCAGCGGACCGCTGGCGATACCGCCGAACCGGTAGGCGCCGTAGTTGCCGATGCCCGCATTCAGGCTCCCTTCAAACTCGTCGGTCGGATCGTTGCTGCGAATATTGACGACGCCCGCATGGGCGCTGGCGCCGAAGCGGGTGCCCTGGGGACCGCGCAGAATCTCCACCTGGGCGGCATCGAACAGTGCCGCGGCGTTGGCGGCATCGCCGATCTCCAGGTCATCGACAATCAGGCCCACCGCAGGGTAGTACTTGGGTTCCGCGTAGCGTTCGAGGTCGCCGATGCCGCGCACCTGCAGGAAGCGGCTCCTCGAGGCGCCGCTCGACCAGCTTACGTTGGGGGCGACACCCAGGATATCCTCGATGTGCAGGGCGCCGCGGTTGAGCGCCACAGATTCCCCGAGTACGGTGACACTGCCGGCTTCCTCCATGAGCGAGGTGTCGCGGAATACGGCGGTGACGATCATCTGTTCCTCGATCGGTTCCGTGGCAGTCCATGCCGGACCCGTCAGCAGCAACACAAGCGCAAGGCAGAAGCTTGCTCGATGTTTCATTTGAGTCTCCTGTTCGATTTGCGGAGACCCGGTTTGCGGTGTGGGAAGATCGAAGACGTTCCTAGTTCCTACGCCGGCATTATCCGGATCAGGTTCGATGGGTTCGATCGCACCGGAATCCGGCGCTAGCGTCTCAGGCGGTCAGCCACCCCAAAGGACTGCGCCAGTGTATGAAACGGGTGCACGAGCGTCAATGTCATGCCGACAGGCGCGCTGCGGGACGCGCATGGCGCCCCGGGAGAGCGAAGATGATGCAAGCAGGGACCGCTCGGGAACTCGCCGAACGGGCCGGGACAGGAGCACGGCCTCCGCTCATACGGCTCAGCTGTTGCGTTCGGCTTCCGACCCGGACTCCGCAACAGGCGCCTGCCCATGCAGGCCGTGGATCAACCCTTCAATTCTGGCAATGCTGGTGCGCAATTCGTCGAGTTGCCTGCCCATTTCTTCAAAGCGGGCGTCGATTTGCTCGAAACGGCGTTCAAGACGGATTTCCATCTGGTCGAAACGCTCGTCGACCTGTGCGAA
>CAZNFI010000173.1:2427-6122 GCA_964572185.1 uncultured Pseudomonadales bacterium | reverse complement strand
GGGCAAAAGACAAGCGAGGGCGCGGCCAGCGCAGTTTGTACCTGGAAAATCTCCGAGAATGCTAAACAAAATTGAGCCAATACAAACAAAACTCGGCAATAGAACAAGCGGCTTGGTGCAATATGCGGGCTAGCAAGCCACCAGAGCTTTCGAGCAGGCTCATTACGACAACAGGCTGTATCGAGGCAGCTTCGAGCCGCTGCTGTCAGCAATCGCGTTGACAGCGAAATCCCATCCCGCGTTTACTGACCACCGGCAAACAGTAACCGATGCAATTCGAGGGTTCTGCTTTGAAACGGCTGCTAGCAATCGTCATGGCCCTGTTGGGCGTCGCGGCGGCGCTCTACTGGTTTGGGGGCGAGCGTTCGGCGCCTGTCGATGCCGGCGCGGTGACCGGGCAGGCGCCTGCGCCCGGCGAGCGGAGCCGTGTCGAGCCCGGCCCCGCTGCGTCAGCCGAGCCGCATGCCGAGGTGGCCCGGGGGCGGCCGCTGTGGCAGGCGGTGGACGAGGGGTCGCTGGCGACATTGCCGTTCTTTGCCGAGCAGTGGTCAACGGAAGGGCGGGTGCTGGTACGGGTGAGCGGCGCCTCGGCGGCGGCGCGGGGCTGGCAGGTGGGCGACCGGTTATCGATTCCACTGCCGCACAGCGGTGAGACCTACGGGCTCGTCATCGATGAAATCGACAACGGGCCCGGTCGCTCGCGTGCCGTGCTCGGGAAGGCGCTCGACGCGGAAGGGTTTTCCCGCCGCATCGTGGTGACCGTGGGCCCGCAGAGCATGTTTGCCTTCATCGATACGCCGGAAGGCCCCTACGAACTGGTTGCCGGCAGCGACTACGGCTGGCTGCTGCCCACGGCCAGCATGATGGCCGGCTTTGACTACAGTGAGCCCGACTACATCCTTCCAGAACACGGCCTACCGCCACAACCACAGTGAATTCGGTACCCCTGCCCAACCGGGCCGCCGGACAGGTTCGTCAAGTGACCGGTTGGGCTGGACAACAGGCTTATCACCAGCACGGGCTGTTCCACGACAGTCGGTAACCCCTACCCACCCGGGCCGCCGGACAGATTCGTCAGGTGGCCGGTCGGGCTGGACAACAGGTTCATCACCATCACAGGCTGTTCCACATCCACCAGCAACCGCCACTTGCCCCTGCCATAGCCAATGGTGCCCTGCAAGGATGCGCCCCCCGCTTCCAGTTGGGCTGCGCTCGGCGTCAGCGTTGCGCCAGCGGGAATCGTCACCAGCACCACATCTTCCGAGTGCGCGCCCGCATCGTCCACCCCGGCGATTGAAAAATGAGCGGGCCGGGAGCCCGCATTGACCAATCGCAACCTGCTCGCCTGCCTGGCGTTACTGCCGGGGTTAAACGTCGCCACATCGAATCGCCGCCCGTTGCGGCTTACCAGGTCGTGCATCGCCGTCAGGAATCCTCCCGGCGTACGAATGTAGGCCAACACCTCGATCTCGAGTGCGCTCGACAGTTCCAGGCGCCAGTCGCCCAAGCCCGGGCCGGTGCTCCCGGAAACACCTTTTTCCGGATTGCCCAGTTCCAGATCGTCCGAATTGAAATGAGCCGCCTGGCCAACGCCCAGGTCAAGCGTCAAGGGCTCGTAGCGCCGCCCCGCATCGTCATAAGCGTGAATGCGCACGGTGCCCGCATGGCGGGAACCGTTGATCACGCGGACAAAGCCTTGCCGGCCCAGGGGGTCCGCGGCCGACGGGAACAGCGGAACCGTATGCACGTTATCGTCGAAGAGGCCCCCGGAAGCGCCGGCAGACAGGTTCGTGACGTATCCTTCCGGACTCCGGAGCAGGCTCATCACCGCCAGTTCGCCCTCGGCGGCGATTTGCAGCCGCCACTTGCCGGAACCGTCGCCCAGCGTGCCGCTCAAGCCCGGCCCGCCAGATTCGAGTTCGGCGGCCGTGTAGCTCACTGTTGCGCCGCCGGCAACATCAAGGCGCACCTCGCTGCCCGGTGTCTCGCCGTGATCGTCGATTCCCCTCACCACCGCCTCGGCCGCCTTGCTGCCCAGGTTGGCCAGCCGCAAGATACTCACCTGATTGATGTTGCTGCCCGGATTGAATATCGGCACCCGATAACCCGCCTCCGTCTCCGGCGCGAGTTTCTGCATTGCCGCGAGAAACCCGTCCGGGGTGCGAAGATAGGCAAGCACCTGCAGGTCGAGCGCGCTCTCGAGTTGCAATCGCCAGGCGCCCGTTCCGCCGCCGCTGCTTCCGGTGAGCCCCTTCGCCGGATTGCCGTCCTCCAGATCGTCGGAGTTGAAGTGAACCGCCGCGCCGGCATCGATGGCCAGGGTCAACGGGCTTTTGCGCATTCCCGAATCGTCGACGGGCACGATGCGCACTTCGCCAGCCTGCGCACCCTGGTTGATGACCCGTACGAACCCCTGGCGCGACGGGTCTGAAGCGCTCGGGAAGAACGGTACAACCCAGGCTCCACGCACCGTCACCGCGAACGTGAGGGTTGCGCTCTCGCCGCCGGCGCCGGTCGCGCTCAAGGTCGCGTTCATACTGCCGGCCCGGGCGCCCGGCGTGACCACCAGCACCCCATCTGTAACCGCGGCCATCGCCCGGGCCTCATCGTCAACCGAGAGGGCGAGGTCGTATCCGGCCCCGAGCACGGCTTCGAAATACCCGGTGGTGTCGAAGCGCACCGCATCACCGTCGACCGCAAGGCCGATCGCGACGGTGCCCACGCTGACCTCCACGCCACGTTGGAGTAGTGCCGGCACATGGACATTCAGGGAAGTCTCGCTCAGCGGATTCCCGTCCAGGGCGACCCAATCGCCGGACGAGAGCCCATTGTTGGAGACCAGTGGCGAGATGTCCGATATGCGGTTGTGCCGCAGATCAAGCCCGGCCAGGTTTTCCAAGCCGCCAAGGGGCGACAGGTCGCCTATCCGGTTCGAGGCGGCGTGCAGCGACTCGAGGCCCCGCGCCGCCTCCAGCCCGACCAGACTGCCGATGCCGCGCCCGTTCAGGCGCAGCGTCTGGAGCTGGACAATCGGCCAGGTTGCCGGGTCGTCGTCGACATGCACATCGGCATAGGCCGACGCGTCGGCAACGAGCGCGCGCAGCGTCGGGTCGGCGATGGGCGTGGCACGCACCCCGGTCCCGCGCTGGACAAACCTGACGACGACTCCCCAGGTACGAAGTGCGGGAATGTGTTGCTCAAGAGCCGTGTCGTCGAGCGGATTGAGATTGAGGTTCACGAATGCGCCAGCGGAAACCGGCCCACCGAATACTGAGCGGTCAGCCAGCGGCCCGATGTCGGTGATTGCATTCCTGTCGAGCCACAAGTTCTTGAGCGTAGCCATGCTGGCCAGCGGCGACACGTCCGAAATGCGGTTTTCCGACAGTCACAGGAATTTGATCGCTACCGACTGCCGCAACGCTCCGATGTCCGATATGTCGTTGCCGCGCAGGTAAAGTGCCTCAAGACCTGCCATCCCCGAAAGGGCCGACAGGTCGGAAATGCGGTTGTCCCCAAGATCGAGCGATTTCAGATGCACTGCATTGCGCAAAGGCCCTATGTCGACGAGGTCGTTGCCACCCAGATGCAGGAACTCTAGTTGCTCCATCCCTTCCAGCCCCGCGATGTCGGACACATCGTTGCCGGCCAGGTTAAGACTCTTGAGGCCCGTCATGCCCGAGAGCGGGGACACGTCC
>CAZNFI010000173.1:0-2417 GCA_964572185.1 uncultured Pseudomonadales bacterium | reverse complement strand
GCCGCGTCGCCCCCGACAATGCCACGATGCTGCGCACATCGTTACCGGAGAGGGTCAGCTGAGTCAGCCCCGTCATCTCCGACAGTGGCGACAGGTCCGAGATGCGGTTCTCCGAGAGCCGTAGCGAGGTCAGGCCCGTCAACCCAGCCAACGGCTCGATATCCGTTATCCCGGCATCCGTCAGGTCGAGCATCTGCAGGGTTGTCAGTTCCGGCAAGGGAGACAGGTCGGCTATCGGATTTTCCGCGAGCAACAGGGTTACCAACGGCAGCCCGGCAAGTTCGGACAGGTCTTGCAGGCCAAATCCGGCAAGACCCAGCCCGCGCATTTCATGGAAGTACGGCAATGCAGCCACATCGGCGAAACTCACGGGGGTATCGTTGAGGATGAGGTACCGGCAACGGCCCAGCGCCGCCAGCGGCGAGATATCGCTGACAGGGTTGTCCGAGAGCAGCAGCGAATACAACGCCGTGAGCCCGGCCAGCGGCGACACGTCGACGACCTGATTGCCGCTCAGGTCGAGGATGTGGAGTTCGGTCAGCGCGGCCAGCGGCGCCAGGTCGTCAACGCGATTGTAGGCAAGGAACAGACGCTGCAGCCCGGTTGCCAGTTCGAGCCCCGTCAAGTCGCGTATGTTCCTGAACGTGGCCGACAATTCAGTCAGCGATGCCATTTCTTCCGCCGCAACGGGAGCGCCCGGTTCCTTACCCAGCGCGCTCTCCACGGCGGCTCGCAGCCCCGGGTCGCGAAACGGTGCCAGCTCCGTCACTTCGTCGTCTTGGTTGTCGCCAACGCCGTCCAGGTCTGCATCCGCCCACTCTTCAGGATCGAGTGGAAACGCGTCATCGACATCCGCCGTTCCGTCGTTGTCGTCGTCCGGGTCGGCGTTGTCCGCCAGGCCGTCGGCGTCGACATCGAACCAGTCGCCCGGATCGTTGGGCGCGGCATCGGCGGCGTCCACTACACCGTCGCCATCGGCATCCGGCGCGGGCGCTCGCTGCGCTGCGATCTGGTAGCGCAGCAAGTCGAGACTGGCGACCGCGTCGGCACCGTCGTATTGGCCGGCGCTGACACCGCACGGGCCGCTTTCACAATCGGCATCCGGGCTGGAAAACACGCCGTCGTACAGGTCGATTCCATACGCCATGATGGTGCCGTAACGTGGCGATTCGCCCCTGGGGGTGACGTAATGACCCCGCGACCAGCGCCAGGCGCCATAGGTTTCGCCCTGACGCGCCGAGTGCGCCAACCCCATGGCATGGCCCAGTTCATGAACCAGAACGAGCGCGCTGCCGGTTCCGGACTCCCAGGACTGCGCGTCTGACCAATGGGTGGTTCCGCGGGCACCTACCACCGCGCACCCCCGCGAGAAACAAGGGCCGGTTGGACTGAACTGAACGGACAAGTCCGCGCCGTGGCTCTCCATCAGTTCCCGGCGGGGTTCGTGCCGCGCCCAGCCGCCCTCGTCCAGCTCCACTTCACTCATGCCTACCGTCCGCAACCGGATGTTGGTGCCGTTGTCCATGTGCAGCGCATTGGTGACAGCCATGCCATGCAGAATGCGGGTATACGGGTAATCGCTCTGAGCGTCGCGAAACCCGGCGGTGTAAAGGGCCAGCACATCGATGGAGGATTCGCCGGGTGTCGACCGCGGATCGTCCCACCCCGTCCCCGCCAGCCGTTCGTTGACATCCCCCACGCCATCACCGTCCGAGTCGGTGAGAATATCCACGAATTGCATCGATGCCCCGGCGCCGTCTCCGGGAACGGGCCACAGCGCCACGGCTTCGTGTCGCTGCCACTCCGGGTTTCCTTGCGAGTCCACGCCGGTCTGCTCCAGCAGATACAACTCGATGATTGCACCAGCCTCCGGTTCGTCAGCCGCCAACGACCATTGGCCCTGCAGGCGCGCCTGGCCTGAGAGTTTCCCGGTGGATGCGCCCCGCGCACCCGTCCACCAGCGAATCGACAGGCGTACTTCGCCGCTCTCGGCAGCACGGAAGCTGCGCAGGCCGCCACGAATCGTCAACCTGCCAGATTCGCCGGCATTCCCAGGCACCCACTCGGCACTGCACGGACAATCGAACACAACGTCGCGGCGGTCGCCGGCCATCGCGGAAGGTGCCCCAGTCAACAGCAGCAACAGCAGCAAGCGCAAATAGAGTACCGGTCGCCAATGCAATCGATCGACGAACCGTATCAGCGCGACGTTGGCCCAATCAGCCATGTGCATAACCAACTCGTCCACCAAGATGAGTCGACCCGAAAGAGCCACATTCAGCCACGCAACCATACCCGGGGCAAACGATTCAAAGACAACTAGACTTCATGTTTCGACTTGCGGGCAAGTTGAAACATGCTGTCTAGCACTCTGCCTGGCTCCCGATTGTGAGACATCGCCCCAAAAAGTCGTGTTT
>CAZNFI010000172.1:0-6124 GCA_964572185.1 uncultured Pseudomonadales bacterium | reverse complement strand
CCCCCTTCATATTCCTGGTGCCGCGATCAGGCAACGGGCCTCGGCCGACGCGGAAATTCGGCAATGTTCGAATGCGGCCGCGGGCACCAGGCAGGCTTCTTCGGGGGCGAGCCGCAGTGGGCCTGCGTCGATGTGGCCGTCGAGGGCCATGCAGATTGCGTAGGGCGCATCTTCCGGCAGCGCGACCGGGCGTGCAGGGCCCGGCACCGCCCGCCACACGCCGAAACCGCTGAACGATGCGATGCCGTCCACGCCGTCGGCGACCGGCTCGAGTACCGGCCCTGGGGGCGGATCCAGGCACATGCGGGCAATGGCGTACTCGCTGTCCCAGCCGTGCTGGGTCTTTACCTGCTGCGCAAAGGAAATGATGTAGCGCTCGTAGGTGGGGGTCTGGAACTCCACTACCCGCACGCCGTGCTGCAAGGCGTGCGGCGTCCAGGTGGGTACGGTCACGACATCGCCGACCTCGACGGGTTCCAGGCTGGTGAAGGCGTCCATGACTGCCCGGTGGCCGGCCTCCTCGTCGGCGGCGATCTGCGCCCCCCGGTCAATGCGCCGGCGCAGCCGCTCGTAGCCGCGCACCGCCTGCAGGTAGGCTTTTCGGAATGCCTGGTCGTTGCCGTATCGTCGGCGCACCTTCTGGCTCATCCCGTAGCGGATGCGGCCCCGGCCGTCGGGCCAGGCGCCGCTGTCGATCGCGGTGACGACGTACACTTCGTGCTTGTGGTCGTGCACCTCGAAATAGAGATCGCCGCGCACCGGTTCGGGATAGGGATCGAGCACCTTGAGAAGAATGACCGGGTCGGGCAGCCCCACTGCGGCGAGATACGAGGAAAGCGGGATTTCGCTGCCGCCGGTAGCCACACGGCTCTCGCCGCGTTGTTCGATCGCCGAGTACCAGATTTCCCGTCCCCAGGGCTTGGCGATGCTGACCGGCAGCAGCCGCACGGGGCTGTCCGGGGAAACGTCGTTATCGGACAATGTCCGGATCCTGCGAGGTTTTTCAACGGTTTCCGATTATAGTCCCGGCAAAGATCAGCGATGAATACAGGTGTTGCCCGACACTGAAATCTGCGAACGCGCGCGCCTGAGCCGTGACCCCCGCTTCGACGGCCGGTTCGTCACCGCAGTGCTCACCACCGGCATCTATTGCCGGCCGATCTGCCCGGCGCGGGTACCGGCCAGCGACAACGTGCGCTACTTCCCGACCGCTGCAGCCGCCCAGGACGCGGGCTACCGTCCCTGCCTGCGCTGCCGACCCGAGGAGGCGCGGCGCCTGCCGGAGTGGACCCTGGGCAGCCAGACGCTGTTGCGCGGTCTGCGCCTGATAGATGCCGGCTATCTCAACGACCGGTCGGTGCAGCAACTGGCTTCCCGCCTGGGCTGTTCGAGCCGGCACCTGAACCGCATCTTCCGCTGCGAGCTGGGGGCGACCCCCTTCAGCCTCGGCCGGGCGCACCGGGTGCAGGTGGCGAAGCGGTTGATCAATGCCGGCGGCATGCGGCTGGCGGATGTGGCCATGCACGCCGGGTTCGGCAGCGTGCGGGGCTTCAATGCGGAGATGAAGGCAGTGTTCGGCTGCCGGCCGTCGCAACTGCGCAGAGGCCGAAAACGGCCCAGCGGTACGCCTTTCGTGCTGCGCCTGCCGGTCCGTCAGCCTTATAACGCCCGCTGGGTGTTCGACTATCTGGGCAAGCGCGCGCTGGCCGGCGTGGAGTTGGTCGAAGGGCAATGCTACCGGCGCCGGTTCGGGCCGACCGCGTGCGACTGGCTGGAGGTCTGGTGGCAGGACGACGGACTGTCCGTTGCCATTCCGGCGACACTGCAGCACAAGCTGGGCGGTTTGCTGCGCCGCATTCGGAGGTTGTTCGACCTCGATGCCGACTCGTGCGTCATCGACGGCCACCTGTCTGCGGATGCGCTGCTCGGGCCCTGGGTGCGATCGCAGCCGGGAATGCGTGTGCCGGGCGCCTGGGACGGATTCGAAACGGCGGTTCGGGCTATTCTCGGGCAACAGGTGAGTGTGGACCGGGCGACGCGGTTGGCCGGGCTGCTGGTGCAACGCTACGGCGATGACGACTTTCCCACGCCCGGTGCGCTGGCAACGGCAACTCCGGCGGAAATCGGCATGCCCGGCCGTCGCGGCGAGGCGATTCGCGTGCTGGCCGAGGCGGTCGTCTCCGGCACGATAACGCTGGATGAATGCGCGGACAGCGAGGCCCTGCAGCGGCAGTTGTGCACCCTCCCGGGGATCGGGCCGTGGACGGCCTCGTACATTGCGCTGCGCGTGGCCCGGGACCCGGACGCGTTTCCGGAAAGCGACTGGGGAGTGCTGAAGGCGCTAGGCACCAGCGCCGCCGGGGCGCGGCGGCGGGCGCGCGCCTGGCAGCCCTGGCGCGGTTATGCGCTGATGTATCTGTGGCGTGGCGCCACCGTGCCTGGCGGCGCCGGTGGCTGATGGCGACGCGGGTACCGCCCGCGCATTGAGATGCTGAGGAGTCGGCGATGATTTATTCCTATCTGGACAGCCCCATCGGGCCGTTGTTGCTGGCGGGTTTCGGCGACCGTCTGCGCCGGGTGGGATTTTCCTCGGGGCCGAAAGCGCAGGGGCCGGATGCCGGCTGGCAACGTAGCGATGCCCCGTTCGACCAGGCGAAGCGTCAGTTGCGCGAGTATTTCGATGGCTGCCGCCGCACCTTCGACCTGGCACTGGCGCCGGCCGGCACGGCTTTTCAACTCAAGGTGTGGAAAGCGCTGCTGGACATCCCCTACGGCGAGACGCGCAGCTACAAGGAAATAGCCGCCGCCACCGGCAATGTGCGGGCGGCGCTGGCGGTGGGTGGGGCCAACGGCAGCAATCCCCTGCCCATCGTCGTTCCCTGCCACCGGGTGATCGGCAGCGATGGCACGCTCACCGGCTTCGGTGGCGGGCTGCCGGCGAAACGGTATCTGCTCGACCTGGAAGCCTCGAACAGCTTTCGCCTGGACAGTTGAGGCGCGTCTCCGAACAACCTCTCGAGGTTGCGGAGCGCCTCGGTCGCGCCGGCATCGGCCGCGCACGATCGCCCGCACGCCACCCTCTCACGATGCACGGCAATGGCGGCGATTGCGCAACGCGGCATGCAAGTCGGGCAGGCAGAACCGCGTGAGCGGTGTGCGAGCGGACGAACCTCAGTGCTTGTCGATCTTCCAGAACTTCGAGCCCTCGAAGGAGAGTTCGTACATCAGCCCCTTGTTGCCGAAAATGAACCCGATGATCGGGCTCTGCAGGGTATGGGTGTCGATGTCTCCGCCAACGCCCACGGTGATCAGCGCGATGCTGCCGTCGACGCCGGCTTCCCAGCCATCGCTTTCACGGAAGCGGGTCAGCGCCTCTTCGGTCATGAACAGGACCACTTCGCTGGAGGCCTGGCCGCCAATCTGGAAACCGACGGAGAGCGAGGTGGTGCGGTAGTACTGCACCGGTTGCTCGCCGACCATCAGGGCGCCTTCGCCGGTGGACCCGCCCACTCCGAATCCCGCTTTCAGCACCCGCGGAAACACCAGCATGCCGGCCGCTTTCTGCATCAGCTCGACAGTGGCGGACTCGTGTTCCTGAAGGCGCTGCAGGGTGGCCCGAACCCGGGCATCGAGCTCGGTCTTGGAGGCTGCCAGAGCGGGGGGAGCGGTGACGCCGGTAAGGGTCAAGCCCGCAAGGATTGCTGAGAAAGCTGCGAGTCTTTTCCACATGAGCGCCACCTCTCGACATTGGGCCAGCCGGTACAAGGGGAATTATGCACCGGATTGGCAGTCCTGAATAATTGGATTCGGCCGCTGCCAGGGGGTTCCAGCCAAGCATGCGCAGCGTTTTTTCGAATGGCCGGGTCGGTGTTCCCGGGGCATCGCATTGTCAGGGTCCGCAGGATGCCGGCGGTTGCCGGAATGAAAGCCAGAAAAGGCCAGGGCAGTTAAGTAACTAATTAGTTGCATATATGGGCCGAGGCCCCGACAATCGTGCGCGCATTGGATAAATATATAGTTACTATATGCCCAGACGAAACCCTGAGGCCACCCGCGCCCGAATACTCGCAGCGGCTGAAGAGCTGTTTGCGGCGGGCGGGTTCGCGGGTACCCGTATCGATGCGGTTGCGGCCCGTTCCGGCGCCAACAAGCGCATGATCTATCACTACTTCGGCGGCAAGGAGGCGCTGTTCGAGGCCGTCTTGCTGCACAGGCTCGCGGAGTTGCCCTGGACCGGGGACACCGAATTGAATGCCGACACGGCGAGGCTGATCGCCTGGGAAGGGCTCGAATGGGGGCAACCGGTTGCCGCCGCCGAGCGGGGGGCAGCGATGCGCGGATTCATCGACGGGCTGCGGGCGCGCATGACGGAACGGCCGCCGGGTGGTGAGGTCGATGCGGCACTGCTGGCGTTGGCATTGGTCAGCGCACGCCTGTTCCCGCTGATTGCCCCTCGATTTGCGGCGCTGATCGACGGCGGGCGGCCGGATTTCGAAGCGCGCTACCGGGCTGTGGTGCGGGCTCTCGTCGATGCGCTCGGGGCCGCCACCGGGGCGCCGCCGACGCAGGCACCCAAGCCGCGACTTACCCTTAGACCCATGATCACGGGAGCCGACTGAGCGGGGCGCGAACCGCCGGGCATTGCCGCCATCGGCCGCAAGCCCGCGTCATTGCCGCTGCGCCAGGGACGAGAACACATCGAAATAGTCGGGAAACGTCTTGGCGACGCAGCCGGGGTCATCAATGGTGAGGGGCACACCGCCGAGCGCGGCGAGGGAGAAGCACATCGCCATGCGATGGTCGCCGTAGGTCGTGATACCCGCGCCTCGCAACTCCGTTGGCGGATCGATCGCCAGGTAGTCTTCGCCTTCCTCGACGGTGGCGCCGAGTTTGCGCAGGTCCCCGGCCATGGCTGCCAGCCGGTCGGTCTCCTTGACCCTCCAGTTGTAGATGTTGCGGATGCGTGTACTGCCGCGGGCAAACAATGCCAGCATCGCCACCGTCATGGCCGCGTCGGGTATGTGGTTCAGGTCTGCATCGATGCCGGTAAGCGGCCCGGGCGCCGCTTCGATGTGGTCCGCGTGCCGCGTGATGCGCGCACCCATTGCCTCCAGCACGTGGGTGAATGCCAGGTCGCCCTGAATGCTGTCGGCGCCGATGCCGAACACCCGGACACCGGGCCCGCGGATGGCGCCGGCGGCCAGGAAATAGGTGGCCGACGAGGCATCGCCCTCCACGAGCAGCCTGCCCGGTGAGCGGTAACCCCTGGCGGGAACCCGGAATGCCCGGTAGTCGGCATCTTTTTGCACGACGACGCCAAAGCGCCGCATCAGGTCCAGGGTGATGTCGATGTAGGGTTTTGAAACCAGTTCGCCGATTACGCGTACGTTGACTTCGTCCCGGGCCAGGGGCGCCGCCAGCAGCAGGGATGTCAGGAACTGGCTGGACAGGCTGCCGTCAATGGCGACGTCGCCGCCGTTCAGGCCGGTGCCGCGGATGCGCACCGGCGGGTGACCCGGCGCAACCGTGTACTCGATATCGGCGCCCAGCGTCGCCAACGCATCCACCAAGTGGCCGACCGGCCGCTTGCGCATGCGCGCCACCCCATCCAGCACGAACTCGCCGTTGCCCAGCGTGAGTGCCGCGGTCAGCGGACGCAGCGCCGTACCGGCCAGCCCCAGATGTAACTGCGCGCGTCGTGCATCTGTCACCAGTGGGCCATTGGCGCCTTCCACCACCAATTTGTCGCCCTCTTCCTGAATGCGGATGCCCAGCGTGGCCAACGCATCGATCATGACCCGGGTGTCGTCGCCGCGCAGCAGATTGGCGAGCCGCGTGGCACCCCCGGCCAGGGCGGCCAGCAGCAGCGCTCGGTTCGAGATGCTCTTGGACCCGGGCAAGTGCACGTCGCCTGACAGCGAAGTCACGGGTTCAACGGTTATTGGCGGCATGGTGTGTGGCCCGGGGGCGGGTCTCCTGCTGGCTCGGCCTGGAAGCTTCGAGCGGCCTTCTTGTGAACGGGGAGTCGCATTTTCCAAAACCCTTTTCGAGTTGCGGAGCACCCTGGCCGAATCGTCGCCTGGCGACTCGCCCCGTTTTCGGTGCGCGAACGTCACGACTGTTT
>CAZNFI010000171.1:0-6186 GCA_964572185.1 uncultured Pseudomonadales bacterium | reverse complement strand
GCCCGGTGGATGTCCAGGTTATCGGCAAAGGCGGCCCTCAGGCTTTCGTCCCCGGACAGGTGCGCCATGATGCGCAACTCGATCTGGCTGTAGTCCGCGGCCACCAGGCGCCGGCCCGGCGGCGCCACGAACGCCTGGCGCACGCGGCGCCCCTCGGGTGTGCGGATGGGGATGTTCTGCAGGTTCGGATCGGACGACGCCAGCCGCCCGGTCGCCGCCACCGCCTGGTGATAGGAGGTATGCACGCGGCCGGTGCGCTGGTCGATCTGCAACGGCAGCTTGTCGGTATAGGTCGACTTGAGCTTGTTGAGCCCCCGATACTTGAGGATGGTGTCCGGCAGGTCGTAGCCGTGCCGGGCCAGTTCCTGCAAGACAGGCTCCGCAGTGGAGGGCTGGCCCTTGGGCGTCTTTTTTTCGACCGGCATGTCCAATCGCCCGAACAGCACTTCCTGTAGCTGCTTGGGGCTGTCCAGGTTGAATTGGCCGCCGCCCTGCTGCCAGGCACTTTCCTGCAGTTCCCGGATGCGCTCGGCCAGTTCCCGGCTGTGCTCGCCCAGCAGGCCCGCATCGAGCAGCACGCCGTTGCGCTCGACGCGCGACAGGATGCTCACCAGCGGCAGGTCGATCTGCTTGAACACCTGCTCCAGGGTCGGTTCCGCCTGCAGCTTCGGCCACAGTTCCTGGTGCAGGCGCAAAGTGATGTCAGCATCCTCGGCGGCGTAATCGGACGCAGCCTCCAGCGGCACCTGGTCGAAACTCAACTGTTTGGCGCCCTTGCCCGCCACGTCTTCGTAGTGAGTGGTTTCCACATCGAGGTACTTGCGCGCAAGGTCATCCATGTTGTGCCGGCTGCCGACGCTGTCGAGCACATACGACTCGAGCATGGTGTCGTAGGCGATGCCCTCGAGTTCCACGCCGGCGCGTGCCAGCACGCTCATGTCGTACTTGAGGTTCTGGCCGACCTTGGCTTTTGCCGGATCGGTGAGCAACGGGCGCAGGGCATCGAGCGCCGTGGTCAGGGACAACTGATCGGGCGCGCCCGCATAGCTGTGACCCACCGGGACATAGGCTGCCTCGCCCGGCTGCACGGAAAAGGAAAATCCCACCAGGTCGGCCTGCATGTAATCGATGCTGGTGGTCTCCGTGTCGAAAGCGAACAGCTCCGCATCCGCCAGGCGCTGCACCCACTGCGCCAGACGCTCGGGGGTGGTCACGCACTCGTAGTCGCGCGGCAGCTCTGCCTGTTTCGCGGCACCGCCGCCGAGTTCCGCCGTCCAGGTTCTGAACTCGTAGGTTTCGAACAGCGCCAGCAGCGCGTCGTTGTCCGGTTGCGGCGGCGCCAGGTCGGCTACGCCCAGTTCCAGTTCCACGTCGCACTTGATGGTGGTCAGGGTGCGCGACAGCGGCAACTGCCCGAGGCTGTCGCGCAGGTGCTCGCCCACCTTGCCCTTGACCTCGTCCGCCCGGGCCATCAGTTCGTCCAGCGAACCGTACTGGTTCAGCCACTTGGCGGCGGTCTTGGGCCCCACCTTGGGCACGCCGGGAATATTGTCGACGTTGTCGCCCATCAGCGCCAGGTAGTCGACGATCAGTTCCGGGGGCACCCCGTGCTTCTGCACGACACCGTCGCGGTCGAGTTGCTGCCCCTTCATGGTGTCGAGCAGGCTGACATGGGGGCCGACCAGTTGTGCCATGTCCTTGTCGCTGGTGCAGATGATCGTGGCACGGCCGGCGGCGGCGGCCTGCCGCGCCAGGGTGCCGATCACATCGTCCGCCTCCATGCGCGGCACCACCAGCAACGGCATGCCCATGGCGCCGATGATGTCGTGCACCGGCTGGATCTGGTCGCGCAGTTCCTCGGGCATGGGCGGGCGATTGGCCTTGTAGTCGGGGTACAGGTCATCGCGGAAGGTCTTGCCCTTGGGGTCGAAAACCACGGCGATGGGGCTGTCGGGATAGTCGCTAGCGAGCTTGCGCAGCATGGCGATCATGCCGCGAACCGCGCCGGTGGGCCGGCCGTCGGCGGTCGACAGCGGCGGCAGCGCGAAGAACGCCCTGAACAGGTAGTTGGACCCGTCAACCAGAATCAAGGGTTTGTCGTTCAACTGCGCCTCTGCCACCATTCCCCCAACGGCCTTATCCGGACCGCGACCAAGACAGGGGTCTTATAATTGAGGCTTTCCTGCAATTACAAGTGACAGTCTCGATGATGCCAACGAGTACAGGGCGAACGAGGTCGTCGACAGCCCGCATGGCCCTGTTCGGCGCGCTGCCGTGCCTGCTGGCGCTGCTGCTCGTCTGCGGCCCGGCATCGGCGGCCCCGGCCGCCACCGCGCCCGCGCCGGCGGCGTTGCGCGGGCCCGACGTGGTAATCATCGCCACCGAGGAGCGCACCATCTTCGAGTACCGTCAGAACGGCCACCTGCGCGTGGTCAAGATCGTGCCCAACTGGGGCAAGCCCTACTATCTCGTTCCCCGCGACCAGACCACCGGGTTCGGCGACCTGGAAAAAGCCGAGGCGCTGCTGCCGACCTGGGTCATCCTCGAATTCTGACGCGGCGATGCTGCAGCGCGAGCAGGGAACGCATGTGGGGTACAGGTTGTCTCACCCGACAGTTCCGTAACGCGAACAGGAGGTCAAGCAGGCATGCCCACAGCGAGGCCACTCGACCAGGCAGATCTGCAGTCGCTGCTGGCGCGCTATGACATCGGCACGCCGCAACAGTATCGGCCCGCCACCCACGGCATAGAGAACAGCAACTATTTCGTGACCACGCTCAAGGATGGCGTTCGGGACGAATGGGTGCTGACGCTGCTGGAACAGCCTTCCCACTCGGGGCCGGCCTATGTACCGCTGCTCGACCTTTGCCACGAAGCGCATTTGCCGGTGGCGCCGGTAGTCAGGAACAGGGCCGGCGATGCGCGGGAAACGCTGCTCGACAAGCCGGCCATGCTTGCGCCCCGGCTGCCCGGCGAGCATTTGACGCGGCCCGACATCAACCACATACGAACCCTCGGGCGTTTCATCGCCGACTTGCACCGCGCCACCGCGGAACCGGGCTTCTCAATCGCCGCCTATCCGCGCAACGAGCGCTGGCTGCGCGACCGCACCGCCGCGGTTCGGGGACGCGTGGCCTATACCGACGAGCGCGTGGTCGCCGAGTGCGTCGAGCGAGTGGCCGGCCTGCTGAACCGCCGGGATGTCGCCGAGATGCCCACCGGCGTGATTCACGGCGACCTGTTCCGCGACAACGTGCTGTTCGATGGCAGGAAACTGACCGGGGTGCTCGATTTCCACCACGCCTCCCGGGGATACCTGATCTACGATCTGGCCGTTGCGGTCAATGACTGGTGCAGCCGCAAAAACGGCTCCCTCGATGCCAGACGCGCTGGCGCCATGGTGACCGCCTATCACCAGGTGCGTCCGCTGACGATCCTGGAGCAGTGTTTCTTTTCGGGCTTCCTGCTGTACGCCGGCGTCGCCTTCTGGCTGTCGCGGCTGGTGGTTGCGCTCGATGCAAGATCCGGTGCCGCCGGCCGCTTCAAGAACCCGGACGAGTTTCGGGACATCGTCAACGACCGCAGCATGTACTTCTTCGACCTCGGATTTCTCGACAGCGCCGGGCAGCCCGGCTAGCGTTCTTGAGGATGCCCCGTCTTGACAGTTGAGCAAAGTTTCGCAACGCCGTTTGGAGAATGCGAGAGCATTCTCGATCGCCATGCAGCCATGGGTTTCTCGACATCGGGCCGGGAGGCGAGGCTACAATGACGCCTTTTGGGCGAAACGGGCTCGGGTTCCCGGTTTCCTGATCGCGGGCTAGCCGGGCGCGCCGCAGCACAGCGCGGCTTCGCAGATGACGGAGATCGCCCAGGGCGACCCGGTGGCAGAGCCGATGAGCGTCGACGAAATCGGCGAGCACATGGCCGCCACCATGGAGCATTGGCCGAAGCTGTTGCGCGCCATGGATGTGTGACCGGGCAGCCGCTACGACGGCCGCCATGCGAACATCGGGGCGAGAACGCCAAATCGCCCGCTCAGGCATCCTCGGTGAACAGTTCGGCGACTTCGAACTTGGTTATCTTGCCCATGGCATTGCGAGGTAGCTCGCCGACCACGCGGATGATCCGCGGCACCTTGTAGCCGGCAAGCTGTTCCCTGCAGAAGGCCACGATCGTTTCGGCATCGATCTCGGCACCCTCCTTCGCCACCAGCGCTGCGGCCACCCGCTGACCCCAACGCTCGTCCGGGATGCCGACCACGGCCGCCTCTGCAATCGCCTCGTGGCGCAGCAGTATTCGCTCCACTTCGGCGCCATAGACGTTCTCTCCTCCAGTGATGATGACGTCTTTCTTGCGGTCGACCACACACAGCCGCCCGTCGGGCAGCCAGCGCCCGATGTCGCCGGAGAGCAGGTAGTCGCGGTGATGGGCCGCCCGGGTGGCTGCTTCGTCGTCCAGGTAACCGGCAAAGGGCACGGCGCTGCGCACGCCAATCTCCCCGGGTTGCCCGACCCCACAGATACCGCCGTCCTGGTCGAATACCGCCACATCGGCCCCTAGTGCCGGCCAGCCGACGCAGGTTTCCACCAGGGTTTCGGCTTGCTTGACTTCATAGGTGACAAAGGCGCCCTCAGTCCAGCCGTACATCTCGGCGATTCGCGCGTTTGCAAACATCTCCATCGCGGTGCGCAACAGCGGCAGCGTCGCCGGAGCCCCGGCCGTGATGATGTGTCGGGCCCGGGCAACGGGGGGGCGGCCCAACGCTTCCCATTGCTCGGCGACCATGTCGAGCATGGACGGAACCAGGAAGGCAAAAGTGCTGCGATGGCGCAGTTCATCGACAGCAACCGCGGCGGAGAAGTCTTCCATGATGCGAATGCGCGCGCCGATGGTCAGGGCGGCAAGCGCGAATCCGGCATAGGACAGGTGGAACATGGGCCCCGTGATCAGCACCACCTGCTCCGGGGTGAGCCCGAACTGCCAGCCCCACCGGTAGTTGTTCATGGAATAGTAGTCGTGGCTGTAGATCGCCCCCTTGGGGAATCCGGTGGTTCCCGACGTGTAGCCGACAACGCAGGGTCGGGTGCCGATTTCCCGTTCGCCGAGCACCGGTCGCGGCGCCGCGAGGGGCGTTTCGATCTCATCGGTGGACACCACCGCAATACCCAGCGGTTGCGCGGCCGCGGCCGCCGCATCGGCGTAACGCCCGCCGGTCATCAGCAGGCCACAATCCGCGTTTGCCAGCACATACTGTGCTTCCGGGCGGGTGAGCCGGCCGTTGACCGGTACGGCCACAACGCCGGCGTGCTGGCATGCGGCAATGGCAAGCGCCGCATCCGCACCGTTGGGCAGCAGCAGGCCCGCCATCCTGCCGTGCCGGCCGGGGGCGCAACGGGAGGCGGCTTCGGCCAGGGCGGCCACCCGGCGCCACACTTCCCCGTAGGTCATTTCCGCGCCACCGCCAACGGCCTGCACGGCAACACGGTCGGGGTGAGCGAAGCAGCGGGTGGCTATGCTGTCGGCGATGCTGAAGCGCATGTCGGCAAGTCGATGTCGATCGGGAGTCTCAGGGGCTGCCGCCCGGCTGGTGGGGATGCCGGGAGATCACGACCGAGGCGTTCTGCCCGCCAAACCCGAAAGCGTTCACCTGAAACACATCGATATCCAGCGCCCGGGGTGCGCCAAGCAGAACATCGAAGCGAATCTCCGGCTCCGGATCGGTGGTGTTGGCCGTGTTGACAAGGACGTTGTCGGCCATGTTGCCCAATCCGGCCAGCAGCGACATGCCTCCGGACGCCGCCGCGGCGTGGCCGAGGTGGCCTTTCACGGACGTGACCGGAAGCGGCTCTGCCCGGGCGGCATAGACATCGTTGATGGCGCGAATCTCCGGCGGGTCGCCGACCGGCGTGCCGGTGGCATGCGCATACAGGCAGTCGACCTGGTCGGGCCCGAACCCGGAATCCTGCAGTGCCAGGCGCATGGCGCGCGCCTCCCATTGCCCGGAAGGTTCCGGGGCCGAAGGATGGAAGCCATCGCTTACCGACCCGTAACCGCAGACATAGCCCAATACCCCGGCATTCCTTGATGCGGCCCGGTCCGCCCGCTCCAGGAAGATGCCCACCGCCCCTTCGCTGCCGGCAATGCCCGCCCGATTCACGTCGAACGGGCGGCAGGAGTGCTCGATGG
>CAZNFI010000170.1:0-6255 GCA_964572185.1 uncultured Pseudomonadales bacterium | reverse complement strand
AGCCCTCTGCGAGTACGCTGCACGGTGTCATGGCGGCGGTTTCGGTGGCGACTCGGTGCTGCCGTTCTCCACCGGCGTGATCGGCGAACGGCTGCCGCTGGACGCCATGCGCCCGGCAATCGGGCAGGCGGCGGCAGACCTCTCAGCGCATGCCTGGGCGAAGGTCGCACGCGCCATCATGACCACCGATACCGCTCCCAAGGGCGTAAGCCGCAGCCTGATGGTGGGCGGCAGGAATCTCACCGTCACCGGCATCGCCAAGGGTTCCGGCATGATCAAGCCGGACATGGCCACGATGCTGGCCTTTGTCTGTTGCGATGCCCGGATCGCGGCGCCGGCCCTTGACGAGATGATTCGGCAGGTCGCGGCGGTTTCCTTCAACCGCATCACCATAGACGGCGACACCTCCACCAACGACGCCTTCGTGGTCTGTGCCACGGGACGGGCAGGAAACGCCGAAATCACCGGCCCCGGTGCCGCTTACGAGGCGCTGCGCACCGGTCTCGTAGAGGTGGCGGCGGCGCTCGCCGAACGCATTGTCCGGGATGGCGAGGGTGCGACCCGCTTCGTCACCGTGCGCGTTGCCGGTGGCGCCAGTGCCGCGGAATGCCTGCAGGTGGCCTACACGCTCGCGCAGTCGCCCCTGGTCAAGACCGCCATCTTTGCCGGCGACCCGAACTGGGGGCGCTTCTGCATGGCGATTGGCCGAGCCGGCGTATCGGGCCTTGACCCTGACCGGGTATCCCTGGCGCTCGACGACGTGGTCATCGCCCGGGACGGGCTGGTGGCGGTGGACTATGAAGAACCGAGGGCGGCTGCCGTGATGGCCCGGAGTGAGTACAGCATCAATGTCGATCTCGGCCGCGGTGACTGTTGCGAGACCTTGTGGACCACGGACCTGTCATACGAGTACGTGCGCATCAATGCCGAGTACCGGAGCTGAGCCGCCTGCCGGTTCGGGTTTTCGGCCGCTGCGTGCAATCGGCGATCGGGTGCCGCCGCGGAATGAGTGTTCTCCGCAAGGGCGCTGCGCGAAGGCGGGCCGACGCCGGTCAAATCGGCAAACTCACCAACGCCTGATGCTGCACCAGCAGCGCCAGCCAGCCGGCCGTTGCCAGAAACGGGCCGAACGGCAGGGGTTGGTGCCGGTCGCGGCGGCCGGCCAGGATCGCTGCCAGGGCGTAGCCGAGCCCTAGCACGGCGGCCACCAGAATGACGCCGGGCAGCACCGTCCAGCCGAGCCAGGCGCCGATGGCGGCAAACAGCTTGAAGTCGCCGTAACCCATGCCCTCCTTGCCGCTCAGCGCCTTGAATGCCCAATACAGGCTCCACAGGAACAGATAGGCGCCGGCGGCGCCGAGAACGGCGGCCTCGAGTTCGACAAACCCGCCGAATGCGTTGGTGATCAGCCCGGCCCACAGCAGCGGCAAGGTCAACTGGTCGGGCAACATCCGGGTGTCGAAGTCGATGCCCGCCAATGCGATGAGAAAGCCGCTGTAGATGGCGGCCGCCGTTGCCGTCCACGTCCAGCCGAACAGGGCGGCTGCCGCCAGGAACGCGCAGGCGGTCAGGATTTCGATGATGGGGTAGCGGGCGGAAATGGTCGATGCGCAACTCGAGCAGCGCCCCTTCAGGGCCAGCCAACTCAGAACGGGGATGTTCTCGATGGCGCGAATCCGATGCCCGCAGGCGGGGCAGCGGGACCCGGGAACGAACAGGTTGAATGGCGGGTCGTCGGCCTCGACCGGTGCGGCCGCATGCTCGCCATGCAGTTGTTCCCGGGCCTGGCGATCCCAGGCGCGGTTGAGCATGAGTGGCACGCGGTGGATGACGACGTTGAGAAAGCTGCCGCAGACCAGCCCGAGACAAGCCAGCAGGGCGATGCCGGCCCAGCCGTGCAGCAGCAGGCCGGTCATCCGCCGACCACCGACCCGAGCTGAAAAATTGGCAGGTACATGGCGACCACCAGGCCGCCCACCAGGATGCCCAGCACCGACATGATCAGCGGTTCCATCAGCGAGGTCAGGTTCTCCACCGCGTTGTCGACCTGCTCCTCGTAGTAGGCGGCGGACTTGGCAAGCATGTCATCGAGGGCGCCGGCCTCCTCGCCGACCGCGACCATCTGTACCACCATGTTGGGAAATACGCCGGAACCGCGCATCGAGACGTAGAGCGGCTGCCCGGTGGCGACGCTGCCGGCAAGCCGCGCTATCGCTTCCTGGAACACCTGGTTGCCCGTGGAGCCTGAAATCGATTTGAGCGCCGTGACGATGGGAACGCCGGCGGCAAAGGTGGTGGCCAGGGTGCGGGCATAGCGGGCAACGGCCGATTTCTCGACGATGCTGCCCATGATTGGCAGCTTCAGGGCCAGCCGGTCGCAGACTGTCCGGAATGCGACCGATCGTCGGCGCAGGGCCACAAACCCCGCTGCCGTGGCGATTGCCAAGGCACAGATCGGCAGCCAGGAGGCCTGGAGGGACTCGGACAGGCCGATGACAAACAGGGTAAACGGAGGCAGGTCGGCACCGAACCCGGCGAATATTTCCTGAAACTGCGGCACGACCTCGATCAGCAGGATACCGCTCACAATCAGCGCCACTATGATTACGGCAATGGGGTAGGTCAATGCCTTTCGAACGCGCGCCCTTAGCGACAGCGTCTTTTCCTGGTAGGTGGCGACCCGGTCAAGCATGGTTTCCAGCGCGCCGGCCTGTTCGCCGGCGTGGACAAGATTGCAATAGAGCGTGTCGAAGCACTCGGGGTGGGCGCGCAAGGCATCGGTGAAACTCGCGCCGCCCGCTACATCGGCGCGCACACCGCGTATGACTTCCGCCACCCGTGGCTTGTCGAAGCCGTCTGCGACGATGTCGAATGACTGAACCAGCGGTACGCCGGCGCGCAGCATGGTTGCCAGTTGGCGGGTGAACAGTGTGATGTCGGCGGCCCCGGGCTTGCCGCCCCGTCCGACCCGGACGCGCCGGAGCGCGCTCAAGGGAACGAGTCGCGGCGGCAATCGGCCGTGGCGGCCGCTGGCGGTGCCGTCAGGTGCGTATGGGCGGCTGGCGGCTGGCGGCAATGGTGCGTCGGCGTTCGAACGCCGACGCATACCGCCCGTTTGCGTGGCGCATCGCCGGGATCTGTCGGACATGCTCGCGGCTCGCGCCTTGTCGAGCCGGCGCGTCGATGCCCTGGATACGACGCCGGACTTCCGCCGCCGTTTGCCGGCGGTACGGCGCTGAGAGTGGTGGCCGGGCTGGCGTTCATCGAGCCTGCCCGGTGGTGACGCGGTTGATTTCCGCGAGGCTGGTAATGCCTGCGGCCACCTTGGCGAGCCCGGACTGTCGCAGATTGGCGAACCCTTCGGCGCGGAATTGCAGCGCCAGTTCGAGGGCATCGGCCTCGCGCATGATCAGTTGCGACAGCGCCCGGGTGACCTTGACGACCTCGTACACGCCGACACGGCCCCGGTAGCCGTTGTTGCAGGCAGCACAGCCGCCGCCGGGCTGATACAACTCGACTCCGGCCTTGATCTCTGCTTCCGTGAACCCTTCGTCCAGCAGCGTTTCCGGCGGCACGGCTGCTGCTGCCCGACACTCGAGACACAGGCGCCGGGCCAGGCGCTGGGCGACGATGAGGTCTACCGATGTCGCCAGGTTGAAGGCGGCAATGCCCATGTTGCGCAGCCGGGTGAGCGTGGCTGCTGCGGAGTTGGTATGCAGGGTGGACAGCACCAGGTGGCCGGTCTGCGCTGCCTTGACGGCGATCTCGGCGGTTTCGCAGTCGCGGATTTCGCCCACCATGACGACGTCCGGGTCCTGCCGCAGGAATGCTCTCAGGGCGGTTGCGAAGTCGAGCCCGATCCGGGAGTTGACGTTGACCTGGTTGATGCCGTCGAGGTTGATTTCCACCGGGTCTTCCACCGTCGCGATGTTGCGCTCGGGCGTGTTCAGGCGGGCAAGGCCTGAATAGAGCGTGACGGTTTTGCCGCTGCCGGTAGGGCCGGTAACGAGGATCATGCCCTGGGGCCGCTGCAGGGCTTCCAGAAAGAGCGCCTGCTGGGCCGTATCGAAGCCGAGGCCGTCGACGCCCAGCCTTGCCGCGGAAGAGTCGAGGATTCTCAGCACCACTTTTTCGCCCCACAGGGTAGGCAGGGTGTTCACACGGAAATCGACGCTGTCGGTTGCTGAGCGCTGCATCCGCAGGCGGCCGTCCTGTGGCAGGCGGCGCTCGGAGATGTCCAGGGCGGACATTACCTTGAGCCGGGCTGCAAGGCGCTTGCCGAGGCTGGCTGGCGGCGTGGCGACCTGCCGCAGCACGCCGTCGATGCGAAACCGGACGCGGTAGCTCGATACGTAAGGCTCGAAGTGAATGTCTGACACCTCGCGCCTGATGGCATCGGCCAGCATCCTGTTGACGAAGCGCACGACGGGCGTGTCGTCGGCTGGGCTTTGCGACTCGCGTTGCGGCGCGTCTTCGTCGGCATCGAAGCCGGCCATGTCGAATGCTTCGTGGGTGTCGCCCTGGCGGCCGCCGGATTGGTCTGTTCCGGCCGGCGCGCACAGCCGGGCGATGCTGGCGGCAAGCTTCTCCGCTTCGACCAGCACGGGTTCGACGCTGCAGCCGGTGCGCAAGCGAATGTCGTCCAGCGCCGCCAGGTTGGCCGGGTCGGCAACGGCGACAAACAGGGTGGCGCCGCGCTTCATCAGCGGCATGGCCTGGTTTGCACGCGCGGATTCCGGGTGCAACTGGTGCTGTGGCAGGCAGTCGAGATCGAATGCATCGAGATCGAGCAGCGGCAATCCGTACTCCCGGGCCGTGGCTTCGATGGTGCCATGGCGGGAACCGGAATGCCGCGCGCTTGAGTACGAGGGTGCTGAGCGGTTCATGTGGGCTGCGTGGTTCAAGCGTCGTTTCGGGTGAGAGGGCCAGCTTGCGGTCACCGACCAGTGTTGCCGGGAGGTTGACAGCCGGCAATGGGAGCAAGCCGTCGATTCGTGGCAGCCATTGCCCCGGCCCTCAGGTCAACGACCTACAACGCGCGGTGCGAATTACGCAAGGTGTCCGGGTCGCCTGTCTGCCAGTACCCGCCCCGGGGCAGTGCTAGATTCACTCGAAGTGCACGGCGGTATCCGCCAGGTGCCGAACAGACAGGTGCCCACCGGGGGTCACCGGCGATTTCAGGACGCAACCTGGCGTTCGAACCAAGGAGAACATTCGCCCATGAAACGGAACGATACTGCGGGATTCACCCTGATCGAGGTCATGGTTGTAATCGCGATCATCGGTGTCCTGGCCGCGATTTCCATTCCGGCATACCGGGACCACATCGAAAACTCCAACATGTCGAAGGTAACCGCGCACTTGGCGGGCGGCGTACGCTTCACCCAGGCCGAGTTGCGCAAAGTGCAGGCGGATGTGTCCTTGGGCCGCATCGCCAACCTGGCGGCCGCCGACGCATCGGGCGACTACACGCAGGCCGGGCTGGTGGCGCTGCTCAATGCCAATGACGGTACGGCGCCCGGTGGCGGGCCGCCCTATGTCGAAGGCAGCGGCGATGCCGCCACCGGCGCCATTGGCATAACGGTTACCGGCACCCTGGCCGGCGGCGACTGGTTGGCCATCTTCGAACGACCGGTGATTTATGGATTCACCGCAGCCGCCACACAACAGGCCAGTTGGGCCGACATCTGAGGTCACGGCCATCCGCGCGACGCACCCTGGCCGGGCGCACGCCGGACGGCGTGACGGGTTTACGCTGCTGGAACTGCTGGTGGTCATTGCCATCGTCGCATTGCTTGCGGCGCTGGCGATTCCCGCCTACCGGGGTTACCTGCAGACCTCCCGGGAAGGGGTGCTGATTTCGAACATCGCTGGCATCGAGGTTTTTCAGGAAGACTTTCGCTTGCGCACAGGGGAGTACCTGCGCCAGGCCGCGGACTCTGCAGCCATTGCGGCCGCCATCAACTGGCAGCCCAGGGCCGGCGATGGCACCCGCTACCGCATCGCGCCGGGTCCCGGCCATTCATACCAGGTCATCGCCCGTTCGCCGGACGGCACCCGGGTCTGCCAGCAGTTACCGGACAGAGTTCGTTGCTGAACGCGCGGTTCGCCTTTCAGGACTCGAAGAAAGACGGTATTCTGCGCGCCCTTCCCGAGTGCCGGAATAGCTCAGACGGTAGAGCGGCTGATTCGTAATCAGTGATCACGTCGTCCTGGCCGGGGTCTCCGGCGACCGACACGGCATACCAGTCTCCC
>CAZNFI010000169.1:0-6351 GCA_964572185.1 uncultured Pseudomonadales bacterium | reverse complement strand
GCCCGCGTCGTACTTGTAGTAGGCGCAGGCGTCGTAGTCGCGCACGACCGGGAAGCTGGAGTCCAGGCCCTCCACCGATTCGAACAGGGCGTAGTAGTGCTCGCAGGCATGCAGCGGCACGTTCACTCCGACGGTCGCCGCCAGCTCCCGGGTCCACATGCCGGCGCACAGCACCACGCAGTCCGCATCGATATCGCCCCGTTCGGTGCTTACGCCGGTGACGCTGCCGGCCGACGTGTGGATGGCGGTGACCGGCACATTCTGAAGGATGCGCGCACCGGCGTCGGTAGCGCCTCTGGCCAGCGCGTTGGTGATGTCCACCGCGTTGGCGTAGCCGTCGGTCGGAATGTGGATGCCTCCTAGCACGTCTTCGGTGTGCAGCAGGGGCACCCGGGCCTTGATGGCGGAGGGCGTGACCACCTCCACCTCCAGTCCGAAGACCTTCGCCATCGAGGCGCTGCGCCGCAGCTCCTCGAACCGTTCCTCGTTGGTGGCGAGCGAGTAGGAACCGCAACGCCGGTAGCCGGTCGCCTGGCCGGTTTCCGCCTCCAGGCGGAGGTAAAGCTCGCTGGTGTAGCGCGCCAGCTCGGTCATGTTGATGGAAGTGCGCAACTGGCCCACCAGTCCCGCCGCATGCCAGGTAGTGCCCGAGGTGAGCTGCCTGCGTTCCAGCAGCACCACGTCGGCGACCCCGTCCCGCGCCAGGTGATAGGCCACCGAACAGCCGATCACGCCGCCGCCGATCACTATCACGCCGGCGCGGCGCGGAAGTTCGGCGGTGCGTTCGGGCCGGCGTGGCACGATACTGCCCGTCAGGCGCGCAACCGGTGGTTGGCAGGGTCGTAAACCGGGTCCTTCAGCACCGAAACCCGCCGCCGCCGGCCAAGAATGTCGACCGTCAGCTCGGTATCCGGGCCCGCCAGCGACGGGGGCACGTAACCGAAGCCGAGGCTTTGCTGAACGAAGTGACCATAACCGCCGGTAGTGGTCACGCCCACGCAGCGCTCGCCGGCGAATATCGGTTCTCCGCCCTGAACATCCGCGTCGCCGGCATCGAGGCTGAAATAGATCAGCTGCAGCGTGCGGTCGCGCTGCGCCAGGGTCGCCTCCCGGCCGATGAAATCGCCCTTGTCGAACTTGATGAACCGCTCCATGGCCGCATCGATCATGGTGACTTCATTGGTCAGTTCCGCGCCCCAGCTGCGGTAGGCCTTTTCCAGTCGCAGGCTGTTGACCGCGTAGAGGCCGAAATTGCGGATGCCGAAGTCCCCCCCGGCCTCCATCAGCGCGTCGTACAGAGGCTCCATCTGTTCCATTTCCGGGTGCAGTTCCCAACCCAGTTCGCCCACGTAGTTCACGCGCAGCGCCCGCAGCGGCATTCCGGCCACGTCGATTTCCCGGCCGCTGAGCCAGGGGAATTCGCCGCTGTCCAGGGGTGAATCCGTCAGCAGGGCCAGCACGTCCCGGGCGCGCGGTCCGGCCAGCACCAGGACCCCCCGCCGGTCGGTGACATTGGCCACATGCGCCTGCTCCGAGGGGAGCCGGCCCTGTGTCAGGTGGTCGAGATCGCGCAGTTCGGCGCCGGCGGCGGAAAGCACGTAGAAGGTCTCGTCGTCCAGGTGGGTGATGGTCATCTCGGCGCCGATGCGCCCGCCCTCGGACAGCAGGTGGGTGAGCGCGATGCGGCCCGCTGTCGGCACACGGTTGGCGCAGAGTCGATTCAGCATCGTGCTGGCATCGGGACCCGTCACGTCGTACTTGGAGAACCCGGAGAGGTCCAGGAGGCCGACCCGCTCGCGCACGGCCAGGCACTCTTCGCGCACCAGCTCGAACACGTTGTTGTGCCGAAAGCTGTATTGTTCCTCGCGGCCGTCGGGGGAGAACCACTTGGGCCGCTCCCAGCCGAAGGTGTCGGTGTAGACACAACCCTGGGTCCTGAGCTTGTCGTACAGCGGGCTGGTCCTGCATCGGCGGGCCGCCGGCAGCTCTTCCCCCGGAGGCGGAGTGACGTAGGTCCTGGCGTAGTCCTGGCGCCCCCTGGCGCTCATGTAGCCGGCATCGGCAAACACCCCGAATCGCCGCGGATCGAACCCGGTCATGTTGATTTCGGAATCGCCATGCAACATCCACTGGGCCAGGTACTTGCCGCAGCCGGCGCCCTGGGCAATGCCGAAGGACGAGCCGCAGCAGAGCCAGAAATTGCTTAAGCCCGCCACCGGGCCGAGCAGTGGCAGACCGTCGGGGCTGTGGGAGATGGCGCCGTTGACGATCCGCTTGATTCCCGCCGGTTCGAAGACCGGCATGCGCTCCATGGCCCGCTCCAGCCAGGGCATCAGGCGCTCGAGCTCGTCCTCGAACAGCTCGCTGTCCGACTCCCAGGGCGGCAGTCCGCCCGGCTGCCAGGCTTCGCTGTGCCCTTCGGACTCGTATATGCCGATCAGGCCCGACTCCTGCTCCTGGCGCAGGTAAACGGAGGCATGGGGGTCGCGGGTCACGGGGAGCTCTTCGCTTCTGCCCGCCAGTTCCGGTACCGGGCCGGAGACGAGATAGTGGTGCTTGATGTTGCAGATGGGCAGGTCCGCTCCCACCATGCCCGCCACTTGCCGGGCGAAGCAGCCGGCCGCGTTGACCACGGTTTCGGCGATGACCGGCCCCTGCTCGGTCATCACTTTCCATTCTCCGCCGGGCATGGATTCAATCCCTGTCACCCGGTTGTGGCGCACGATCCCGGCGCCGAGGCCGCGCGCCCCCTTCGCCATCGCCTGGGTCAGCCCGAACGGGTCGGCATGGCCGTCGTTGCGGGTCCAGGCGCCGGCCAGCACGCCTTCGGTGGAGACGAAGGGATTCAACTCGCGAATCTTGGCGACATCCACGATCTCCATGTGGTAACCGACATTCGCCGCGATTCCGCGAAGGTAGCGGAACCAGTCCAGGTCCTGCTCGGTGAGGGCGAAGCGGACGCTGCCGCAGTCGTGCCAGGTGACCGACTGTCCGGTCAGTTGCTCCAGTTTCCGGTAAAGGGAAATGCTGTATTCGTGGATCTTGGCGAGGTTGTAGTCGCCGACCAGGTTGGGGCATTGACCGGCCGCGTGCCAGGTCGAGCCCGAAGTCAACTCGCCCTTTTCGATCAGCAGGACGTCGGCGCACCCCTCGGCCGCCAGGTGATACAGCAAGCCGACGCCCATGATGCCGCCGCCGACGATGACAATTCGAGCCTGATTCTGCATGGCGCTCTCCGGGCCTGAAGGGATTCTTACGGAAGTTGGCGCTTACTTGCAATAGTCGCGTTCTTCCATTGCGGATGTCGATTCATGACTGCTAATATGCCGCCGTGGGCCGCAGGATCGGCCGGGATCCCGTCCTGGAACCGCTGGACTTTCGAGGCAGGAGTTTGGTGGTTGGAGGTAGTTGGCATGAACGACGAAATGGACGGCAAGGACAAGGCCGCCGATCAGTCGGACGACTTCGTCCTCTCCGAGCTTGCCGACGATGAACTGGTCGAGCAGATGCACGACGATCTGTACGACGGTCTCGTCGGCATCGATTTTCGCGACGGCATCCTGTTCGTGCCGGAGGTGCTGCTGGCGGCCAACGCAATGAAGGGCGGCATGGCCGTGCTGCGGCCGTTGCTGGCCGAGACGGGCGCGAAACCGGTCGGCAAGATGGTGATCGGCACGGTCAAGGGCGACATCCACGACATCGGCAAGAACCTGGTGGGAATGATGATGGAGGGCGCCGGTTACGAGGTGATCGATATCGGCATCAACAACAGCGTCGAAAGCTACCTGGAAGCGCTGCAGGAACACCGCCCGGACATTCTCGGCATGTCGGCGCTGCTGACCACCACCATGCCGTACATGAAGGTGGTCATCGACGAACTTGTGGCGCAGTCCATGCGCGAGGACTACATTGTGCTGGTGGGCGGCGCGCCCCTGAACGAGGAATTCGGCAAGGCAGTGGGCGCGGACGCCTATTGCCGCGATGCCGCTACCGCGGTGGATACGGCCGCCCAACTGATGCGGGAGAGGCACAAGCACGGGTGACGCGCGACGCTCCGAACGGGATTCGGGTCCGCCGGGGGGAGGCGGGCTGACTCCATGGACGTTGTCCTGGTGAAGTGGCGCGACATTCCCGCACAGGTGATTGTCAGGAAGGGCAGGCTGCGCGCAAGGGCGCGGTTGAGCGGGCGCTTCCAGAACGCCATCGATCGCGCCGCCATGCGGGCGAAGAAGCACAGCGCCGATGCCTATCTCAGCGAATGGGCGCGGGAACCGATCAGGCCCGGGGCGGATGCCGCGGCGGACGATCTGCAGGCGGTCGCCGAAAGGCTTGCGGCCGGGATCGAAGCGCGATACTCGGATGAGAGCCTGCTGGCGCTCATTCGCAATCACGGTCTGGAGGAGGCGCCGGATGCGTAAGCCGGTGGCCGAGGCATGACGGACACGGTAGTCGCCTCCGCCAGCCGGGAGGTCGTGATCGGTTTCGACCGGCCTTTCGTGATCATAGGCGAGCGTATCAACCCCACCGGGCGCAAGATCCTGGCCGAGGAAATGAAGGCGGGCAACTACGATCGCGTGGTCGCGGACGCCCTCGCCCAGGTTGAGGCGGGCGCCCACATGCTGGACGTGAACGCCGGAATCCCGCTGGCGGACGAACCCGCCATGCTGGCCGAAGCCATCAGGCTGGTGCAGTCCGTAACCGATGTGCCGCTGTCGATCGATTCGTCCATCGTCGCCGCGCTGGAATCCGGACTGGCGGTCTATCGGGGCAAGGCGCTGGTCAACTCGGTCACGGGCGAAGAGGACAGGCTGGAGACTGTGCTGCCGCTGGTAGCCCGGCACGGCGCCGCGGTGGTGGCCATCTCCAACGATGAATCCGGCATTTCCGAGGATCCGGACGTGCGCTTCGAAGTGGCCAGGAAAATCGTCGAACGGGCGCAGGATCACGGCATTTCCCCGAGCGACGTCGTGGTCGATCCTCTGGTCATGCCGATCGGCGCGATCAACGCCGCCGGCAAACAGGTCATGCACCTGGTCAGGCGGTTGCGCGGGGAACTGAAGGTCAATACCACCTGCGGCGCGTCCAATGTGAGTTTCGGGCTCCCCAATCGGAACGGCATCAACAGCGCATTCCTTACCATGGCGATCGGAGCCGGCATGACTTCGGCGATCACCAATCCACTGCACGCTGAGGTCGTGCAGGCGGTCCTCGGCGCCGATGTCATGATGGGCAAGGATCCCGATTGCGCGCGCTGGATCGGCAAGTACCGCGAACCCGGTGCGCCGGCCGGGGCTCGCGGGGCCCGTCGGGGCCGCCGCCGCCGCCGGAGCTGACCCCGGAGAACGAGCTATGCTTTGGGCGTCTTTCAACTCGCATGTAACGGAGAGCAGCCATGCCTCGACGATCGGGCGGTAGAAGGGCCAGAAGGGCCGAGCGCGCCGCGCCCCTTGCCGAAGCGATCAAGCCGGTTCGCCCGGGGCACGCCGGAGGACAGTACCGGCCCTTGTCCGCCGACGGCGTTGCGGCCATAGCGGACAATGCCTTCGAGATTCTCGACAGGGTGGGATTCGCCGACGCCACGCCTCACTGCATCGAGACCTGCACGGCGGCCGGCGCCGTGCTCGGCGAGGACGGGCGCCTGCGCATGCCCCCAAGCCTGGTCGAGCGAACCCTGGAACTGGCCCGGCGGAACCTGGTGCTGCATGGGCAGGATCCGCGCAGAGACCTCGATCTGAGCGGCGCCAGAGTGCACTTCTCCACCGCCGGCGCCGCAGTCATGGTGGCCGACACGGAAAAGGACCTCTACAGGGATTCCATGGCGCAGGATCTGTACGACATGGCGCGTATCGTCGACACCTGCGAGCACATTCACATGTTCCAGCGCACCTGCGTGCCGCGGGACATTCGCGACAACTACGAGATGGACATCAACACCCTCTACTGCTCGGTGATGGGCACCGGCAAGCACGTCGGTTCCAGCTGGACGCTGCCCGGGCACGTGGAGAAGAGCCTCGAGATGCTGCATCTGATCGCGGGCGGCGAGGCGGAGTGGCGGGCGCGTCCCTTCGTCAGCCAGTCCAACTGTTTTGTGGTGCCGCCGATGAAGTTCGCCACCGACGCCCTCGAGTGCCTGCGCGTGGCTGTGCAGGGCGGCATGCCGGTGCTTCTGCTGTCGGCGGGGCAGGCCGGCGCGACGACCCCCGCCTATCTGGCCGGGGCGGTTTCCCAGGCCTGGGCGGAGTGTCTGGGCGGGCTTGCGTATGTCAACGCGATCAAGCCCGGCGCGCCGGCGATTCTCGGCGCCTGGCCGTTCGTTTCGGACCTGCGTACCGGGGCGATGAGCGGCGGCTC
>CAZNFI010000168.1:0-6397 GCA_964572185.1 uncultured Pseudomonadales bacterium | reverse complement strand
GCGGCGATAGCGAATTTTCGCTTTCGCGACTTCCTACGGCGCAGGCTCCTAGCCGCCCCTGGCCTGCAACGCCCGCTCAAGGCGGCCGATGATCTCTCCGACCGGTTCGACGCCCACCGAGAGCCTGATTGTGGAAGGCTCGTATTCCTGGCCGAAACAGGCACGGATGTGCAGGAAACTGGTGGTCACGTCACCCATCGAGCCGATGTGCGGGATAGCGGGGGAAAGGTCATCGACAAAGCGGCTGCAGCCGGCTTCGTCGCGGGCGAGATCGAAGGTGATCAGTGCGCCGAAGCCGCGGCCGTCGAACAGGACCCTGGCCAGGTTGTGGTCGGCGTGGGACGGGAGGCCGGCATAGCGCACCGTGGCCACCCCCGGGTGGTTCTCCAGAAATCGGGCAACTTCCAGGGCCGAGGCGTTCTGGCGGGCGGTGCGCAACGTGAATGTTGCCAGTTCCGATTTGAGACGCGCGGCATCGTCGGGGCTCAGTACCGATCCGATCAGGTTGCGCTGCGTCAGCAGTCGGGCGCGCAGGCCGGCATCGTTCACGCCGATGACGCCGGCCAGAATGTCGTTGTGCCCGGCCAGCCACTTGGTGGCGCTGTGCACGACCAGGTCGGCGCCGGCATCGAGCGGCTTGAACAGGTAGGGGGTGGCCACGGTGTTGTCGACCATGACGAGCGCGCCCTGGCGGCGGGCCGCCTCGATCACGGCCGGCACGTCGATCACGTGCAGCAGCGGGTTCGAGATCGGTTCGACGTAGACCAGTGCCGGCGCTTCGTCCTCGATGGCATCGATCAGGTTGGCGGTGGTGGAGTTGGCCCCGGCGGGGTCGGCGAAGCGCACATTGGTGCCGCGCTGTCGCCCGAGCACATCGACCGCGTACTGCGCGGTGCCGCTGTAGACGTCGGTCGGAAACAGCCACGGGCGCCTGTCACCGGCATCGTTGAAGATCGACAGGGCGGTATTGATGGCCGCCATGCCACAGGGTGTGAGGATGCAGGACGCACAACCCTCGACATCGGCCAGCGCGCGCTCGCAATCGGTTACCGTCGGATTTTCGCGCCTGGCATAGGAAAACAGTTCCGCCCCGAGCGGCTCGGTGAACGCGGTCTCGGTGGCTGCAACGCCGCCGAGGCGGAAGCCTATGGTTCTGTCTACTACGGAGTTGGACACGTTGCCTCCAGTGCGTCCTGATTGGTCGTCTCCCGTTCACACATTCTGTACTTCCCGGGCGCTGTTTTCATTGCTGAGATACCTGAAGTCGTAGCGGTTGGCATTCGACACGATGTGGCCGACCGAAGGCGAGGGGAAGTGCGATGTCAGAATCAGTGTGTCGGTGTCGCAGTGGGATTGCAAAAAGTTCCTGCGCGTGGTGGCCGCCTGTGCCAGGTCGAAGTCGGAACTGCAGCTCCAGTCCGGTTCGACGAGCTGCAGCGGGCTGTGCATCAGGTCGCCGCACATGGCCGCATGATGGGCGCCCGAGTGCAGATGCACGGCGACATGCCCGGCGGTGTGGCCGACGGTGGGTTCGAGTCGCACCTGGTCATCGAGCGCATAGTCCATGTCCACCAGCAGCGCCTGGCGCGCTTCCATCACTGGCAGTACGTTGTCGTGAAAAAGCTGGTGTCCTTCGGCCTCGGTCGCGGCGTATTCCCGGCGGGAAAACACGTACCTGGCATTGGCAAAGGTGGGCTGCCAGCGGCCGTCAACCAGGCGCGTGTTCCAGCCGCAGTGGTCGGAGTGCAGGTGCGTGCAGAACACGAAGTCGATGTCTTCGGGCCGTGCGCCCGCCTCGGCGAGGCGCGTCAGCCAGCGCCGGTTCCGGCGCTGGTGCCACAGCGGCGGCTCGGCGTAGGTCTTGTCGCAGCCGACACAGGTATCGATGAGAATACAGTGGTGGCGGGTGCGCACCAGGTAGGAAACCACGGGCATCACCAGGCAACCGGTGGTGGGGCACAGGGCGTCGGGTTCCAGCCACTCCCGGTAGGGCTCGATGGCCTCGGGCGTCGCCTCATCGAACATCTCTGTAGGCAGGTACACCGGGATCTCGTGCTCGACGATCCGGTGGACAGTGATGTCGCCCAGTTGCAACGCGCTCATGGTGCACCAGTTTACGACACACCTCGTATGCGGGGCGATTGCGCTATTCTTCCCGTCCGGAATTCCTGAGGGCCTGGCATTCGAACATGGCGACCGTGATCCAGACAGACCGGGCCTGGCCGGACTACGGCATCGAACGGGGCATCGTCGAGGCCGCCGGCCACACTTACGTTGCCGGCCCCGCCACGGCCGCATCGGCCGGGAAGATCGAGGAACTGGTGGCGGCGCACGAGCCGGCGGCGATCATGACCTGCTGGGCGGAAGTGTCCGCGGCGGCAATCCGGCGGCCGAACAGCCTGCAGATCGTTCAGCGCATCGGTGTCGGGCTCGACAATATCGACGTGGCGGCCGCGAGCCGCCGTGGCGCCTGGGTGGCCAATGTGCCCGACTACTGTGTCGGCGAGGTCGCCGATCACGCCATCGCGCTGCTGCTCGACTGGGCGCGGGGCATCGCCGCCTTCGACCGGCAGGTTAAAGCGGGCCGGTGGAACCCGGCGGCGGCAACGCTGCGCAGGGTTGCGGAGCTCACGGTAGGGATTGTCGGGCTCGGGCCGATCGGCCGGGCGACCGCGGCGCGATTGCAGGCGTTCGGCTGCCGGGTGTTGGCCAATACCCGTACTATGCGCAGCAGCGACCTGGCCGAGGTAGTGCCGCTGGATGAGTTGCTGCGGCAAAGCCAGGCGGTGATCCTGCACGCTCCGCTGACCGGCGCGACGCACCATCTGATCGATGCCGGGCGGCTGGCCAAACTGCCCGACGGCGCCCTGCTCATCAATGTCAGCCGCGGGCCGCTGGTCGATAACGGGGCGCTGCTCGATGCGCTGGAAAGCGGCAAGCTCTCCGGTGCCGGGCTCGATGTGATCGAGGGCGAGCCCGAACCGCCCCGGGAGCTGGTCGAGCGCCCGGACGTGACCGTGACGCCGCATGTCGGCTTTTCTTCCGATGCGTCAATTGACGAGTTGCGGCGCCGCTCGGCGGCAAACGTCGTTCGGGTGCTGTCGGGCGAACTGCCGGAATTTCCCTGCAACGAACCGGCGCGGGGCTGACCGGCGTGCCGGTCGAAAAAGTTCATGCTCGACAGATTCTCGATTCCCGGGGGCGGCCGACGGTAGAGGCGGAGATTGTGCTCGACGACGGCACTGCCGGGCGCGCCTCGGTGCCCTCCGGGGCGTCCACCGGCCGCGCCGAGGCGCATGAACTGCGCGACGGTGGCGAAGCCTGGGGTGGGCTGGGGGTCGCCGGCGCGGTCGCCAGCGTCAACCAGGAAATCGCACCGCTGCTGTTCAGGGCGGACCCCATGGACCAGGCCGGCATCGATGCTGCCCTGGTCGACCTCGATGGCACGCCAAGCCTCGAAAGGCTGGGCGCCAATGCGGTGCTGGCCGTAAGCCTGGCGACCGCGAGAGTCAGTGCCCGGCACAGCGGCCGGCCGCTGTATGCACGGCTGGCGGAAATTGCCGGCACCGACCCGGCCATGCCCATGCCGATGGTCAACATCCTGTCCGGCGGCCTGCATGCCGGGCGCGGCATGGATGTACAGGACTTCCTGGCCATGCCGGTGGGCGCATCGAGCTACTCCGAGGCGCTTGACTGGGTATGCCGTGTACGGGCCGCGGCGTCGGAACTGTGCGCGGACCGGGGGATCACCACGCTGCTTGCCGATGAAGGCGGCCTGGCGCCCGGTTTCGAGCAACCCCGGCAGGCGCTGTCGCTGATGGTGGATGCGTTCGCGCACGCCGGGCTGGAGCCGGGGCGGGAGGTCGCCATCGCCCTCGACGTGGCGTCGTCGGCGCTGGTGAACGGCCGTCAACAGTATGTTCTGGCGAGAGAGGGCAGAACCATCGATGCGGGGGAAATGATCGCCATGCAGGCCGAATGGGTCGCAGGCTTCCCGATCCTGTCGATCGAGGATGGGCTCGATGAGGAGGACTGGGGCAACTGGCGGGCCATGACGCAGGCGCTCGACTCGATCCAGCTCGTCGGCGACGACCTGTTTGCTACCCGACCCGAGCGCATCCGGCGTGCCGTCGAGGGCGGCATCGCCAACGCGGTGCTCATCAAGGTCAATCAGAACGGCACGTTGAGCGGCGCCCTGGAAGCCGTTCGGGTCGCGCGGTCGGCAGGCTATGCGACCGTCGTTTCCGCGCGTTCGGGTGAGACCGAGGACGATTTTCTGGCGGATCTCGCGGTGGCGGTCGGCGGCGGCCAGATCAAGGTGGGGTCGGTGCGCAGTTCCGAACGGCTGGCCAAGTACAACCGCCTGCTGCGCATCGAGGAGTCGGGGCTGCCGTGGCAGGGTGCTGCCGGCATTGCGCCGCTATGAGAGCGATGGTGATTACCCTGCGACGACTCTTGACGGCGCGCGTACGAGGCGATCGGCATGCTTGCGCGAATTCCTGCGAGTGCGGCGAGGCGAAGGCGGTGCGATGAGCGTGCCGCCGGATCAGTCGCTGGTGGAATTCATCCGCGAGGCGGGGCTTGCCGGACCGGATGAGCAGGGCACCTGGACCGCGCTCGGGGGCGGAGTGTCGTCCGACATCTGGCGCGTCGAAACCGGGCAGCGCACATTCTGCGTGAAACGTGCCCTGGCGCAGTTGCGGGTCAGGGCGCAATGGTTCGCGCCGACCGGCCGCAACCGGTTCGAATGCCGTTACTTCCAGGTGGTTGCCCAAATAGAGCCGGGCCTGGTGCCGGCGCCGATCGCCCATGACCCGGCACGGGGCGCGTTGGCCATGGACTGGCTGGAACCCGAGCAGCACCGCTTGTGGAAGACGGAACTCCTGGCCGGGCGCGTCGACCCCGGGTTCGCCGGCGTGGTCGGCGGCAAGTTTGCCCTGGTGCATGCCGCGACCGCGGGAGATGAGACATGCGCGGCCCGGTTTGCATCGGATGACGTTTTCCACGCCTTGCGTATCGAGGCCTATCTGCTTGCCACGGGGCAGGCCCATGCTGACCTCAAGGAGCGGTTCGATGGCGCGGCAGAGTCATTGGCGGCAACCAAACGGGCGCTGGTGCACGGCGATGCCAGCCCCAAGAACATTCTCATGGGTCCGAACGGGCCGGTATTCCTCGATGCGGAGACTGCCTGGTTCGGCGATCCCGCCTTCGATGTCGCCTTTTGCCTCAATCACCTGGTGATAAAGGCGCGCCATGTGCGCTCGGCGCGGCCGGTCCTGATCGAGTCGGCGCACCGCTTCAGGCGGCACTACTTCGGCGGCGTTGACTGGGAACAGCCAGCCGCTCTCGAGCGGCGCGTGGCGCGCCTGTTGCCGATGCTTGCGCTGGCCCGCGTGGATGGCAAGTCGCCGGTCGAGTATCTCGATGAGGATGAACGCGCGACACTGCGCGCCGCGGCCCGTGGCGCGATCCTGCGGGCGCCGGCAAGCCTCGAAGACGCGATTGCCATGCTGACTGCGTGAATGGTGCGATGCGGTGATGAAAAAAACCGGCGGCAGGCGGCACAGAGCCTCAGTGACCGGGGGCCTGTTCGTGGAGCCAGCGGGAAGGCACAGACAAGCACCGGACCGCACCGGACCGCACCGGTCTTTGTACGCCGGTCGTCAATGGGCCGAATGCTGCGGCCCGAGGCTGGGCTACCCGCTCACGGACAGGGGCAAAAACCCTGTTCCGGTGGCCGCTATCCCGCCGCGTGCTGAACCGCTTTCGGCGGAGCCGCGCCGTCCTGCAGGCGCCGCAACTCTTCCCAGCCGAAATAGCCGGTGAAGCCGTCCTCGTCGAAGAACAGTACCGGGCCGTCGGAGAGCATCAGGTAGTCGACGTCCTCGAGGGCCTCGGTGGCGTAGTGCACCATGCAGTTCGGCTCGAACAGGAAGTCGCCGGCGTTGAGTACGCTGTCGCGCACCTGCAGCTTGCCGCTGATGACGTAGACGTACACGGCGCCGAAGTGCTTGTGCGATGGCGCGGCGTAGCCCTTCTTCCAGCGGTAGATGCCGGCGTGCTTGCCGGTTTCCGGTTGCGACCACAGCAGCCTTACCCAGGCCATGCCGGGCTCGGTTTCCAGCCAGTCGTCGTCCGAGGCGGCGACGACGGTGTCGGCCAGGCTCTCATCGAACGGAGTGATGTCTTGCGGTAGTGGCATTTGCCTTCCTCCTTTCAGGCATTGCCCGTCGGATTGTAGCACCTGGGCAAGGAGCCCGGAGGCCGCTGCATTGTTGCCGGGCAGGCTTCGGGAGGGGTGCGCGTACTCGCGACCCCAAGCATAGCCCCGCCTATGGTGGCGGGAGCCTGTGCGCGCAGAAGGGCAAAAGACAAGCGAGGGCGCGGCCAGCGCAGT
>CAZNFI010000167.1:0-6404 GCA_964572185.1 uncultured Pseudomonadales bacterium | reverse complement strand
GGCGGCGATAGCGAATTTTCGCTTTCGCGACTTCCTACGGCGCAGGCTCCTAGCACCCCCTCGAGCAGCACCTCCAGCGCCGCATCCACGTCGATCTCGTAGGCGACTTCGGCATTCGGCGGGTCCTGCCGCCGCAGTGTCCGCTGGTCGACCACGGTCATGCCGCGCGTCCACCTGCCGGCCAGTTCCACGTCTACGGCCCGGGGCTCCATGCCAATCAGGTGCGGATGCGTCAGCGCCAGCACCGCGCAGGGGTCGTGCAGCGCCGCGCGCCGCTCGCCGACCAGTTCCTGCATGCGGTCGTGGATGAAGGCGAACAGCCGGGCGACCAGCTCCGGCACCGGGCCCTGGCCCTGCAGCCGGGGAATCAGGCCGTCATGGGACTGAATCTGCGTGGTCAGGTTCAGGCCGCACATTTTAAGGCGGGCGCCTGACTCGAACACCAGCGCCGCCGCCTCCGGGTCTGCAAAAATATTGAACTCAGCCGTTCGCGTGACGTTGCCGGCGGTGGCGCTGCCGCCCATGATCGAGATGCCCGCCAGGCGTCGCGCAAACGCGGCATCCCTCTGAATCGCCAGCGCAACATTGGTGAGCGGGCCGACCGCCACCACCCACAGATCGTCGACCTGCTTCGATGCCTGCAGAAGAAAGCCGACCGCATCCTCGCTGGCCAGCGGCACGGTCGGCTCAGGCAGGTTCGCGCCGCCGAGGCCGGTGTCGCCATGCACATGCCGCGCATGCCGCGGTTCCCCGGCCAGCGGCCGCGCCGCGCCGCCGTGAACGGGCGTATCCCACCCGGCAAGCTCGACCAGCGCCCGGGCATTGCGCGAGGTGTCCGCCAGCGGCGCATTGCCGCACACCGTGCAGATGCCCACCACCTCGGCGAACCGGTGCGCCACCATCAGCGCAATGGCATCGTCATGCCCCGGATCGCAATCGATCACGACCTTCACCGCCATCGCTCAATCAACCTCTGCAACAACCCCCATCTCTCCCGCACCACAGATTCTAAATAAAAGTGAGGACACCCACATTCCCGCCACCCCGCCGAGGGAAAAGTCAGGACACCCACATCCCCGCCACCCCGTCGAGAAACTCGCAATGTCGCATTGCATCCTCCACAATCCCGCCTCGACCGGTTGAAGGCACTTATTTCGACCCATGCTCGGCCTGCTGCAAGGTGGCCAGTACGCGGTGTTCGCGCTGCTGCTGATCGCGCTCATCATTTCGCTGTCGTTTCACGAATTCGGCCACGCGGTTGTCGCCAAGTGGCACGGCGACGACACTGCCCAGCGCGCCGGCCGGTTGACGGTGAACCCGCTCGCGCACATCGACCCGGTGGGCATGCTCATGGTGGTTCTGGTCGGGTTCGGTTACGCCAAGCCGGTGCCCACCGACCCGCGCAACTTCCGCTCGCGCACCTCAGACCTGTGGGTTGCGGCGGCCGGCCCGGCCATGAACCTGCTGCTGGCTCTGGTCACCTGGAATTTCTACCTGTTGCTGCGCGGCGCCGGCTGGGACAGCCCCGGGGGCGAAGTCTTTTTCGCGCTGCTCGCCCAGATCAACCTGCTGTTGATGGTGTTCAACCTGATTCCACTCGGCCCGCTGGACGGCCACTACATACTGCCGCACCTGTTGCCCGCCCACCTGGCGCACCGCTACCGGAGCTTCAATGCACGCTACGGAACCGGCGCATTGCTGACGCTGATCGTGCTCGGCATCGTCGGGCTGCCGGTGTTCCGCTACCTGGCCGAGTTCTCCTATACGCTGCTGCGCTGGATCTCGCTCGTTTAACGGGGCCGCACCGGTTGCCATCCACCCGGCCGGGGGCACCGCGGGGCGAACCCGGCGGAACCGCTTTCGCCTGGCAGTAGCACGCGACAACGCTCGCTCCCCCGACTGCAACGCACCCGGCTCCCGATACCGAATCGCGTACCGATGCGCACCGATGCGCACCGAACGCTTGTGATATAAAGCGCGCCGGAAAGCGACACACCGATCACACTTCAAGCGGAGACCCTCCGGATGCTCACACTGCACTTTGCCCCGAACAGCCGGGCCGGGCGTATCGTCTGGCTATTGGAAGAACTGGGGCTGCCCTACGAACTCAACCGCATGGACTTTCACCCCAAGGATCTGAAATCGCCCGAGCACCGCGCACGGCACCCGCTCGGCCGGATTCCCGTTCTGGACGACGGCGACGTGCGCCTGTTCGAATCCGGCGCCATCGTCGAGTACGTGCTCGCCCGCTATGGCAACGGCAGCATGAAACCCGCCGTCGATGACCCGGAGTTCCCCAGCTACCTGCAGTGGTTCCACTACTGCGAAGGCATGGTGATGCCGCCGGTCAACACCATCGTGGTACACACGCTGCTGCTGCCGCCGGAACGCCGCGACGAGGTGGTGCTCGGCCAGGCGCAGCGGCTGGTCGGCAAGGCGCTGCCTCCCGTTGACCAGGCGCTCGAAGGCAAGGACTACCTGATCGGCGACCTCAGCGGCGCCGACATCATGCTCGGCCACGCCTCATTCATGTGCGCACGGATGGGCCTCATCAGCGAGGATATGCCGAACCTGGCGGGCTACGTTGACCGGATAGCGGCCCGGCCGGCATTCCAGAAGGCCATGGCGAGCTGAGCACAGGCCAGCGCGGGCATCGGTCGACGGCTACTCGTAGCCGCCGATGCTGCGCGGCGCGCCCGGGATGAACTTGCAGACGTAGGCCGCCTCGCAGTCGTTTTCGTGGGCGATGCGCATCGCTTCCCTGAGCACATCCAGCACCACGTCGTACTCGCCGTACAGTTGCGTACTCATGCGGTTGGTCTTGACCTCGACCGCGTCCTGCGCATTCAGCAGTTCCAGGAACGCGTCGACCTGCTCAAGGTAATCGTCCCGCAAGGGGTACATGCTGATCTCGGCAAGCAGATTCATGCGCAGCGCCTCCCGTTCCCGGTATTCGCCGAATTATCGCCCCGTCCGCCCGGTGCGTCGATGTTCAAAAGCGCCACCTCGATGCAGCGGTTCACCCGGGAACGTGCCGGTGCCATGTCCCGGCGATGCGCAAATTGTATCAGCCACTTTCGGGACGGCCCCCAACATCCCGGTTCAGTTCACCGGGGCCATACCCCGCTGCGACTCCTCGATGCGCTCCGACACCTCCAGCCACTCGGCTTCCGCCTGGGCCAGCCGCTTGCGCAGCCGGCCCTGGCGGGCCAGCATGTCGCCAATCTGCCCGGTTGTCGCCTTCTCATAGGTGACGCTGTCGGCCAGCACCGTCGACAGTTCGTCGAGCTCTTCGGTAAACGCATCGATGTCCCGTTCAAGCCGCGACCGCTTGCGCGTCAGCGGCCTGAGCGCCTCGCGGAGTTCCGCCGAGCGGCGGCGCCGGCGCCGGCGATGGTGCCGTGCCGCGCCGCCCTGCCGGCCGCTGTGGATTTCCGCATAGGCATCCAGCCCGTCCGCAAACGGCGCCACCCGCCCGTCGGCCACCAGCCACAGGGAATCGGTGCACTGGCGCAGCAGGTGCCGGTCGTGCGACACCAGCACCAGAGCGCCGTCGTAGTTCTGCAGCGCCAGCGCCAGCGCCTCGCGCATGTCGATGTCCAGGTGGTTGGTCGGTTCGTCCAGCAGCAGTACCGCCGGGCGTGTGCGTGCGATCAGGGCCAGCACCAGGCGCGCCTTCTCGCCGCCGGAAAAGGTGCTCAACGGCCGCTGCACCATCTCGCCGCCGAACCCCCAGCGGCCCAGATAGTCGCGCGCCTGCTGTTCGCCAATATCTTCGCCGGGCACCGCGTACAGCGATGCCAACGCGGTACTCTCCGCTCGCAGCGCCTCCATCTGGTGCTGGGCGAAGTAGCCGACCGCGCTGTGCCGGCCCCGGGTGAGATTGCCGCCGACCGGGCTCAGTTCACCCGCCAGCGCCTTCAGCAGGGTGGTCTTGCCGGCACCATTGACGCCCAGCACGCCGATCCGGTCGCCGGGGTAGATGCGCAGCGTCAGCTCGCGCAACACGGCGACACCGGGATACCCCAGGTCAGCCTCGTCCATCGACAGTGTCGGCGTCGACACCTGCTTCGGATTCAGAAAGGCGAACCGGTACGGCGAGCGCGCATGCACCGGCGCCACGCGCTGCATCCGCTCCAGCGCCTTCAACCGGCTCTGCACCTGCGGCGCCCGCTTGGCCTTGGCCCGGAAGCGGTCGACGAACCCCTGGATGCGCTTGATCTCGGCCTGCTGCCGGGCGTGTTGCGCCGCCTGCAACCGCAACGCCTCGGCGCGCTGCCGCTCGAATGACGAGTAGCCGCCCGAATAGGTCGCGGTCTTGCCGTCGGCCACATGGATAATTTCGTCGCACACCGCATCCAGGAAGTCCCGGTCGTGGGATATCACCAGCAGCGTGCCCGGGTAGCGCTTCAGCCAGGTTTCCAGCCACAGCGCCGCATCGAGGTCGAGGTGGTTGGTCGGTTCATCGAGCAGCAGCAGGTCGGACGGCGACATGAGCGTGCGCGCCAGGTTCAGCCTGATGCGCCAGCCGCCGGAAAACGCCCCGTGCGGCTTGCCGAAATCCTCGCCGTGAAAACCGAGCCCGTGCAGAATCTCGCCGGCACGAGCCTCGGCGTGGTAGCCACCGGCTTCCTCGAACTGCAGGTGCGCGCGCGCCAGCGCCTCGTTGTCCCCGGCCCGCTCCGCCGCCTCGATGCGGGCTTCGACCGCGCGCAGCCCGCGGTCACCGTCCATGGCGAAATCCAGGGCAGCACGCGGGCTCGGCTCGACGGCCTGCTCCAGCCAGGCGAGCCGCCACCCGCGCGGGCGCAGCACCTCGCCTTCCTCCGGCCACAGGCGCCGGCGCACGAGCTCGAAGAGGGTGGTCTTGCCGGCGCCGTTACGTCCCACGACGCCGGCGGTGTGCCCGGCATGCACGACCAGGCTGGCCTGATCGAAAACCGGTTTCTCGCCCCGCTTCAGCGTGACGTCGACGAACTGCAGCATGGCGTGATTCCTGTTAAGGTCGCTTCCCCCCGCGCCCGTAGCTCAGTTGGATAGAGCGTTGGCCTCCGAAGCCAAAGGCCGTGCGTTCGAGTCGCACCGGGCGCGCCAGTTATCGGGCCCCAAGCCACCTCTTGCGGGGCTTTTCCTCCGGCAGCCGCAGCAGGCCCAGCGCCACCAGCCCCACCACGAACCCGCCGATCATCACCGCGAATGCCGGCAGGTAACTGCCGGTGGTCTCGTACATGTACGTCGTGAACGGCATGCCGCCCAGCATGAACGGCATGGTCAACGGCCCCATCACCCCCATCACGCGGGCGAACGCCGCCCGGCCGAACATGGCGCTGAGCAGCACCGACCACATCGGCGACACCGCGCCGTAGCCCAGGCCGAAAAAGACCACGGCGACGGTCAGCCCCAACTGGCTTTCGAAGGCCATGATCAGCGACAGCCCGACGATCTGGAAGCACAGCGATATGGCCATGGTGAGCCGCTTGTTCAGGTGATCGGCGGTGATGCCGAACAGCGGCTTGGCGGTGGCGCCCATAAAGGTGGCAACCGCCATCACCGAGGCCGCCTGCATGGGCGACAGGCCCAGGTCGGTCATGTGCGAGTGCAGCGCCAGCAGCACGCCGCCGATGCCCAGGAAGCTGGTGCCGACGACCAGCACCAGGAGCCATATGCGCCGGTCGCGCAATGCCCGCGCCATGGTCCAGTAGGCGGCGCCCGCATCGCCCTCCGGCGGTTCTTCGGCAACAGGCTCCGGCCCCGGCTCTGCATTGTCGGGCAGCAGGCCCCGGTCTTCCGGCCGCTTGACGGCAAACACCCAGATCAGCGGCGCCAGCACCAGCAAGGAGACGATGCCGAATGACGACACGGCGACGCGCCAGCCGAAGTCGAGGATCATCCAGGTGGTCACGGGCACCAGCACGGTGCCCGATATGGAGATGCCGATGCCGGCCAGGCCGAACGCGGTGCCGCGGCGCCGGTCGAACCAGTTGGCCAGCAGGGTGTTGTTGGGAATGGGCCCGGTCAATACCATGGCAACGCCCAGCGTCAGCCCGAACGCCAGGTACAGGTGCCAGACATTGCGCGCCTGGCCCATGACCAGGAAGCCGATGCACAGAATGGCCACGCCCACGAGCATCAGCGCCCGTATCGAGCGCTCCGCCACCAGCCTGCCCACCCAGGGGCCGGCCAGCGCCGCCAGCCCGGTTTGCAGCGACAGCGCCAAGGACACCTCGAAGCGGTCGGCATCCAGCGCCACGGTCAGCGGTTTCAGCAGCGGGCCGAACGCGTAGAACAGCGTGCCCATGGTGAGAAACTGGGTGACGAAGCTGAAGCCGACGATCGCCCAGCCGAAGAACAGCCGCTTCGGACGGCGGCCCCTCGCCGGCACCGCGTCGAGTTTCTCGGTTTCT
>CAZNFI010000166.1:0-6433 GCA_964572185.1 uncultured Pseudomonadales bacterium | reverse complement strand
CCCAACAGAGCCTGCCATTCTCGACCGATATCGCTTTCACCATCTGACCCCTTTCAACATGGCCGCTCGGTGGTTGGAGAAACCACACCGCCAGAGTTTGGTTCCATGCGAGCCTCCACTACCAGGACATGCGCATCTTGACACCGGCATTGTGCAGGTAGCGTTTCAGTTCGCTCACCGAGTAGTGGCCGTAGTGCACCATGGAGGCGACCAGGGCCGCGTCGGCACCGCCTTCGGTGAGCGCCTGCTGCAGGTGACGCGGCTCGCCGGCGCCCCCCGAGGCAATCACCGGTATGCGTACCGCCCCGGCAATCATGGCGGTGAGCTGCAGTTCGTACCCGTCCCGGGTGCCGTCCGCATCGATGGAATTGATCACCAGTTCGCCCGCACCCATCCGTTCGCCCCGCAATGCCCACTGCAGCGCATCGATGCCCATGGGCGTGCGGCCGCCATTGATGACGATTTCGTAACCCGAAGGAAAAATCTCGCTTTGCCGGACGCGGCGAATGTCCATCGACAGTACCACGTTCTGATCGCCGATCGCCTCGGCGCACTCGGCTATCAGTTCCGGGCGCTTGACGGCCGCCGTGTTGACATTGATCTTCTCGGCGCCAGCCAGGCGCAGATCGGTGGCATCGGCAACGGAACGCACGCCGCCGCCGACAGACAGGGGGATGAACACTTCCCGAGCCACGGCCTCGACCACATCGAGCATGATCGAGCGGTTGTCGCTCGATGCGGTGATGTCGTAGAACACCAGTTCATCGAGCCCGTCGGCATAGTATTCGCGCGCCTTCTCCACCGGGTCGCCGATGTCCTTCGTGTCAACGAACTTCACGCTCTTGGCCAGCTTGCCGTCACGCACGTCCAGGCAGGCGATCAGGCGCTTGCTCAGCATGGCCGCACCGTTCCATCCCAGCGGGTGAATTTCTCCAGCAGCCGCAACCCGACCCGGCCGCTCTTCTCCGGGTGGAACTGTGTGGCAAAGTAGCTGCCGGCGCCAACCGCCGAGGCGAACTCGGACTCGTAGTCCGTGACCGCGCACACACTTTCCTGCCGGGCGGGCACCGGGTAGTAGCCGTGCACGAAATAGAACTCGTCGCCTGCCTCGATGTCATCGAGCAGCGGGTGTGCCCGCACCGGGCGCACCTCGTTCCACCCCATGTGCGGGATTTTCAGGTCGGGCCGATCGAGCCGAAAGCGGCGCACGTCTCCAGGAACAATGCCCAGCGTAGCCGTGTCCTGTTCCTCGGAACGATCCATGGAGATCTGCAGGCCGAGGCAGATGCCAAGCACCGGCTTGCCGCCTGCAATTGCCGCTTGCAGGGCCACGTCGAGGCCCGCCTTGCGCAAGCTGCGCATGGCACTGCCAGCCGCGCCGACCCCGGGAAAGATCACGCGCTCGGCTTCGAGCAGGCGCTTGGGTTCGCTGCTGATCGCCGCGCCCGCGCCCACCTCGGCACAGGCGCGTTGCACGCTGCGCAGGTTGCCGGCGTCGTAGTCGACGATGAGGATCGGGTCTGACATTGCCTTGCCCCGGGTCAGGGGCGGCGATTACACACCGGCGGCGCCGAGTAATCCAGACCGAGCAGCCGAAAGTAGTTCTCGCCCAGGGCGATGTCACGAAAGGCAGTGTCGTTCAGGTAACGGTAGATGCGGCTCGTGACACGCAGGTCCTCGGCATAGGAGGCGGACGTCTTGGTGCGCGAAGCCAGGAAATCGGAGCCGGGCAGCAGGCGTTTGGAGTAGTCGTTCAGGAACGGCACATACACCGCGCGAATGTTCGGGTCGGAGAAATAGTGGTCGTCAATCACCCGCCAGGAAAGATCCAGCATCAGCCGCGGATAGCGGTCCAACAACGACTTCAGTATCTCGACATGGCGCACCGGATCGATGGCGGTAAGCTCCCGGGACAGGCCCATGTGCATCCAGACGATCGAATTGTCCGGATAGGCCGCCAGCATTGCCTCGATCAGGCCCAGGTAAGCGGTCGGCTGCCGGTCGTTGCCCAGGTCCGCGTGAATCGACAGCGGCATGCCACGCTCGCGCAGCAGCGCCATGAAGTCGGCCCAGCCCCCGAACGACCCGGCCGCCACGGCCTCGTGACCGTTTGCAAACAGCGCCTGCTTGACCAGGTTGACTTCGCCCATCCAGCGAAACACCCCGGGGTACTCCGCATCAAGGCGCTGCATGCCCGGCAGAATCGTTTCCGGGCGCGCCAGGTCCGCAAAGGTCATGGACAGCGTCAGCCGTATCCCGGGGCGGCTTCCGGCGACGTAGGCGGCGGCATTGGCCAGGTCACTGCGCATGGTCGGTGCCACCGGTGTGCCCGGGCACCGCGTGTAGTACCTGCAGGCAGACGTTTCCGGCAATGTCTGTCCGATGCCCATGACGGTGGCGAACAGAACGCCGTTGCTTTCCAGGTAAGACACCACCTCCTCGAACGGTGGCGCCTGGCCACCGAACGGACGGGCGTGCAGGTGCGCATCGACCACTGCTGTTTGCGGCCGCAACGAACGGTCGTAACAGAAGCTGCCCGGGTCGATGAACGTATCGAGAGTGAGTTGCGACGCGCAACCGCCCAGGGCCAAGGACAGTACGGCACAGACCGGCGCCACGCAGGCTCGAATGGTCACGGTTCAATCCCCCATTGCTGCCGCCGCAAGGTCACTCGATGCGGCTCGGGCCGGGCTCAATTGGGCCAATAGATGAATTCGTCACCCTCCTCGTACGGTTCGATGCCGGTCTTGTCGATCAGTTGCGGCCCGTCTATCACGCTCGGCCACAGCGGCGCCGCCTGTTCCGCATTGTGCGCCGCCAGCAGTGCTTCCAGTTCGCTTACGCGCTGCGGGTGCCGCTCCGCCAGGTTGACCTGCTCGGTGGGGTCCTGTGCCAGGTTGAACAGCCAGCGGCCAGCCGGCCGGTCGGCGCGAATGAGCTTCCAGCCATCGTGCCACACCGACTGATGATGACCCTGCCGCCAGAACAGCGTGTCGTGGGGCCTGCCGGACACCTCGTTGCGCACGTACGGCATCAGGTCCACGCCATCGAGGCGCACCCCACCCGGCGGCTCGGCGCCCGCCGCCGCGGCGATGGTATGAAACAGGTCGACATGGTGCACGGGATCGGTCATGCGGCTTCGCGCCTTGATGCGCGCCGGCCATTGCGCCACGAACGGCACATGGGTACCGCCTTCGAAATGGCTGAGCTTGAAGCCCCGGTAGGGTTTGTTGATGTCCGGCAGGCCGATGTAACGCGCACCGCCGTTGTCGCTGGTGAAGATCACCAGCGTGTTATCGGTCAGCCCGCTCGTCTCGAGGGCCTGCAGGACACGGCCCACCCCCCGGTCCAGCGACCGGATCATTCCGGCGTAAACGCGCAACACATGATCCTCGATGTGCGGATAGGCATCGTAGTCATCGCGCAGTGCCTGCAGCGGGTTGTGAATGCCCCAGTGGGCCAGGTAAAGGAAAAACGGCCGGTGGCGGTTCGCTTCGATCACGCGCACCGCTTCGTTCGTATAGTAGTCGGTCAGATAGCCGTCCGGCTCGAACGGCTCGCCGCCGTTGAATTGGGCCGCGTAGGCCGCATTGGCCCATACCATGCGCTCTATGCCGTCCTTTTCCCGTTTTGCATTGACCACATCGGGGTGATCTTCGGGCAGATACAGCATGCCGCGCATGTACAGGCTGTCGGCGAAACCCTGGTGTTCCGGGCGCATGGCACCCCTGGCGCCGAGATGCCACTTGCCGATGTGCGCCGTGTAGTACCCCGAGTCGCGCAGCAACTCGGCAATGGTGATTTCTTCCGGCGGCATGCCGAGCGCCTGCATTTCCGGCATTTCCGCCAACCGGTCATGGTCGAAATAGGCGGGCAGGGCCGGTTTCTCGATGTCCTGCATCCACTGGAAGATGGTGGCGCCGGTTCTGAAAAACGGCGTGAATTCGAAGCCGAATCGGGTCGAATAGCGTCCCGTCATCATCGCCGCGCGGGAAGGGGCGCAGACCGCGTTGGCCGCATAGCCGTTGGTGAACATCACCCCGCGCCGCGCGATACCGTCGATGTTGGGGGTGGTCACGCTGCCGTCCCCGGCGCCGCCGTTGTACAGCGACACATCGTTGAACCCAAGGTCGTCGGCCAGGATGAGGATGACGTTGGGCGGCCGCTGGCCTGGCGCCTGCGCAGCCGATGCGGGACCCTGCTGCCAGTCGATGGGCACATTGGGCCCTACCGGATCGGCGATAGCGCGTACCGTCGGCAATGCCCACACCAGCAGTTCCAACCGGTTCCGCCACAGAGCAACAGCACAAAGCGCGAGCACCGTCAGAACGATCAGCAGCTTCTTCATTGCGGTGTAGAGACGCGAAACGCCCGATGATGTCATACCGGCCCTGCCGGTGCGAATGGCGCTGGCGGTCGATCGCCGCGGGGGCGTCCCGCGCGCTCAATCGTCCGCAGGGGCTTCGCGCCTGGGATCGATCTCGTAGATGACCTGGGAAGTGCGCGGCATGGCCTGGAATTCCCCCTGGTCCTCGATGGGAAGCGTCTCGCGCACCAGCATGCGCCGCACCACGAACACGCTGATCGCCAGGGCCACCAGGCTACAGAACGCGAACAGGCCGCCGGCCCCGCTCACGCCGACCATGATGGCGGCGGCCGCCGGGCCCGCTGCCGCACCGAGCCCGTAGGCCATGATGAGCCCGCCCGACATGGGCACCAGGTCTTCCAGGCATACATAGTCGAACGCATAGGCAACCCCCAGCGGATACAGCGTGAACGCCAGCCCGCCGAACAGCGCGCCCACCAGCAGCAGCGCGGCTCCCTGGTCTGCGGTCAGGCTCATCAGCACGACACTGGCGATGCCCGTGCCCGCGGCAATGCCCAGTATGACCCGGCGCCGGTCCACGAAGTCGGAAAGCCTGCCGGCCGGCCATTGCAGTGCCAGGCCACCGACGATGACCGCTCCCATGAATTCCGCAGTGCGCGAAGCATCCAGCCCCAGAAGCTGCGCGAACAGCGGCCCGACGCCGTAGAAGGCGCCGAGTATCACCCCGCAGCCAAAGGCGACGGTCATACCGGTCGGCGATGTTTCCCACAAACGCAGAAAGCGGTAGCGCACCAGCGGCCGTAGCGGCGGTGCCTCCACCCGGGTAATGGCTACCGGAACGATGGCCAGAGACATCAGAATTGACATCAGCAGGTAGACGATGAAGCCGGTCTGGTCCGGCACATTGATCAGAAACTGGCCCAGGCCCTGGGCAAGGTAGACCGTAACCTGGTACAGGGCGAACGTCTGGCCCCGGTTGCTGTTGTCGGATCGCTCATTCACCCAGCTTTCCGTGCACATGAACATGCCGACGGCACACATGCCCACCAGCAACCTCAGCCCACCCCACAGCCAGGGATCGACCGCCAGCGCGTGGGCAAGGGTGGCAGCCGACATCATCGAACCGAGAGCCACGAAAGCACGGATGTGGCCGACACCGGCAATGAGTTTCTGGCTGTAGGCACTGCCGAGCACGATGCCCGCGTAATACATCGACATGACCAGGCCGACCACCCACGGTGGCTGCTGTGCCTCTCCCATGCGCAACGCCAGCACGGTGGACAGGGCGCCGCCGCCCATCATGAGCAGTGCGGTGCCCAGCAGCAGGGAAGAGACGGGTCGCAGGGAGTGGTTCAGGGTCATCGCACTTAGCCTGCCGATCGACAAGGGCGCGCATCTTACTCGCTGTTCGGCGCCACGCAATGCGCTTTCCAACAATTTGCAGCCGTTACGCGACATGGCTGGAGAATGCCGCACGCGCACCGAGGCAACGCCGGACCCCGCCCCCGCAAAGCCCGCTCCGGTAGCCGACGGCCGCTAGCCGTTACACCATCGCCTGCCGCAGGCTCGCGACACCAGGCGGTGGCGCCCCATCGTGTGAGCTTGCGGTGTCCGGACTACTCGCGTGCGCTGCCCCGCGTGTGCTGCAGCACCGAAGTCGCCGCGCTGATCATGGACGACACATCGCTCAGGTTGGCGGGTACGATCAGCGTATTTCCATGCTTGGCCAGATTACCGAACCGCTCGAGGTAATCCTCCGCCACCCTGAGTTGCATGGCCCGGTCGCCGCCTTCGGTCTGCAGGGCTTCGGCCACCTGCCGCAGACCCTCTGCCGTTGCCCGCGCTATGGCCAGGATGGCGGCGGCCTCGCCCTCGGCTTCATTGACCTGCTGTTGCCGCACCGCTTCGGATTCCTTGATCACGCGCTGCTTTTCGCCCTCCGCCTCGTTGATCTTGGCGTCCCGGTCGCCCTCAGACTGCAGCACGACGGCCCGCTTCTCGCGCTCGGCACGCATCTGCTTCTCCATGGCGGTCAGCACGTCCCGCGGCGGATTGATGTTCTTGATCTCGTAGCGCAGCACCTTGACACCCCAGGGATTGGACGCC
>CAZNFI010000165.1:0-6444 GCA_964572185.1 uncultured Pseudomonadales bacterium | reverse complement strand
AGCCAATACAAACAAAACTCGGCAATAGAACAAGCGGCTTGGTGCAATATGCGGGATAGGATGATTACGCTGGCGCGATGCCATACGGGCGGTTGACAGCGCCCACAGTTTGCGAAGAAATACCCTGGCGTGTTTGACAGCAGGCGCCTGAGCCGCTTGGTGGGACACGATCAGCGTACGGAGGAGAGCATGACCCGCAACGTCACGAGGCGCGACTTTCTCAACGGGGCCGCACTGGCATTGGCGGCAGGGGCGACGCTTTCGCCGCGCGAACTGCTGGCGCTGCAGGAGGGTGCCGCACCCTCCCTGAACGGCATCGGCAAGCACCATTATCCCCCCGCGCTCACAGGCATGCGGGGCAGCCACGACGGCTCCTACGAAGTCGCCCATGCGCTGGCGTGGCGTGGCGAGTTGCCCGCCGACTACACCCTGCTGGACGAGCGCTACGATCTCGTGGTCGTCGGTGCGGGTCTGAGCGGCCTGGCATCGGCCTACCTGTACCGGCAACAGGCCGGGGCGGACAAGAAGATTCTGATCCTGGACAACCACGACGACTTCGGCGGTCACGCCAGGCGCAATGAATTTCACGCCGACGGCCGCATGCTGCTCGGCGCCGGCGGCAGCCTCAACCTGGAAGTCGGGAATTTCAGTGACAGGGTGCACCGGGTGCTGAAGGAACTGGGCGTAGACCTCGAGAAACTCGAAGCCGCGTGCGAGCCAGGCTACTTCATTTCGGAACCGGGTGCAGGCATGAGTTACTACCTGAACGCGGAACAGTATGGGCAGCATCGTATCGTTCAGGGCGCCTGGTTCGATGCCTGGCTGGGCGGGGGCGACTATCGGGCGTTGCTGGAATCGCTCGATCTGCCCGGCGACCAGGGGCAACGGTTGCTGGCGCTGGTCGAAGGCGAATCAGACCTGCTGGATGAACTCTCCCTGTCCGAATCGAAACGCTATATGGACTCCACTTCCTACCAGGAGTTTCTGAGCAGCCGGGCCGGGCTGGCGCCGGCCACCGTCGCATTGTTCGATCCCATGCTCCGGCTCTTCTATGGCGTGGGAACGGATAGCGTCTCGGTGACGGAAGCGGTGATGATGGGCGCACCCGGTCTCAAGAGTCTCGGGTTGACGGCAACGCTGCTCAGCAATCTGTTCGCCATGGCCGGCGATGCCGTGCGCTACCCCATGTTTCCCGACGGCAATGCCTCGGTCGCCCGCCTGTTGGTACGAAAGCTGATTCCCGGGGTCGCCCAGTACTTTTGCCCGGGCAGCTTTTTCGAGGCGGTCACACAGGCGCCGCCGGTGAGCCTGGGCGCGTACCGGGCCGGCAGTGAGGGCAGCGAACCCATGGTGCTCTGGATGGCGCACATGCCGGCGCCCCGCAACAACGGCAGTCAGAACATGCGCGACCTGTACCGCCTGGGCCAGCACCGCCTGTACACGACCCCCTTCGCCACCTACGAAGCAGAAATCGGGAAACAGCTCACCGGCATGCTTGGTGCCAGGGGCTTCGATGCCGACCGCGATATCGAGGCGATCACGGTGAATCGCTGGTCGCACGGCTACGCGTACGAATACGCGGGTTTGTACGACCCGGGCTGGGAAGCCGGCCAGGCGCCCCACGAACTGGGCCGAAAACCGCTGGGCCGCATCAGTATCGCCAACTCCGATGCCGAAGGCTCGGCCTATCTGCACGCGGCGATCGATGCGGCCGGGCGTGCCGTGGGCGAACTTTCAGCGCTGCATCGATAGGCATGGCTAATGGTGGCCGTGCGCCCGCGAGCGCCGGCGGGCAGGAACAGGGCGCCTTGAAGATCTTTGCGCCAATCGTTTCCGCCGACACTATGCTCGGGGGTGCGAATCGCGTTGGGAGTCACTCATGAACAGACCGACTGATCTGAGCGCCATCCGGGCGGCCCTGGAGATGCCGGAAGACCTGGGTGGCGATGGCGACCATGAGGTGCGCACCCCCATCGACGGTACGGTGATCGCCCGCATTCAGGCGGATACACCAGAGGTTGCATCGGACAGGATCGATGCCGCCGTGGCGGCGCACCGGAGCTGGCGGCAAGTGCCGGCGCCACGGCGCGGCGAACTGATCCGGCTGTTCGGGGAAGAACTGCGCCGGCACAAGAACGAACTGGGCGCACTGGTCACCCTGGAGTCGGGCAAGATCTACCAGGAAGGGCTCGGCGAAGTGCAGGAGATGATCGACATCTGCGACTTTGCCGTGGGCCTCTCGCGCCAGCTGTACGGCCTGACCATGCCGTCCGAGCGCCCGGGTCACAAGATGGCCGAATACTGGCACCCCATGGGGGTGGTGGGTGTCATCTCGGCATTCAATTTTCCGGTCGCCGTCTGGTCCTGGAATGCGGCGCTCGCCCTGGTGTGCGGCAATGGCGTGGTGTGGAAACCGTCGGAGAAAACACCGCTGACCGCGCTGGCCTGCCGGCACCTGTTCCACCGCGCGGTGCACCGCTTTGGTGAAGCGCCCGACGGCCTGCTGCAGGTTGTCGTCGGCGGCGCCACACTCGGCAATGCACTGGCTGCCGATGCGCGGATTGCGGTTGTCAGCGCCACCGGGAGCACGCGCATGGGCCGTGCCGTGGCGCCGGTGGTGGCGGCACGGTTCGGCCGCTGCATCCTGGAACTCGGCGGCAACAACGGCATGATCGTGGCGCCATCGGCAGACCTGGAGATGGCCGTGCGCGCCATTGTCTTTTCCGCCGTGGGTACCGCCGGGCAGCGCTGTACCACATTGCGCCGGGTCATCGTCCATCGGGACATTCACGACTCCCTGAGTGAAGCCCTGCGCGACGCCTACGCACGGATTCCCATCGGTGACCCGTTTGCAGACGCGACACTGGTCGGCCCGCTCATCGACCGGCAGGCGTTCGAACAGATGCAACGGGCGCTTGCCCGCTCGGCCGAGGCGGGCTTCACGGTAGAAGGCGGGCAGCGCCGGATGATCCCCGGCCGGGATAACGGCTACTACGTACAGCCCGCCATCGTGCAAGCGGGTAAACAGAACCGCATTGTCAAGGCCGAGACCTTCGCGCCCGTTCTGTATGTCATGCCGTATGAGAATTTCGACGATGCCCTGCGATTGCACAACGAAGTGCCGCAAGGGCTGTCCTCATCCATCTTCACGCGGAACCTGATCGAGGCCGAGTCGTTTCTGTCCGCGCGGGGCAGCGACTGCGGCATCGCCAACGTCAACATCGGGCCGAGCGGCGCCGAGATCGGCGGAGCGTTCGGTGGGGAAAAGGAAACCGGCGGCGGCCGTGAGTCCGGGTCCGACGCCTGGAAGGGCTACATGCGGCGCGTAACGGCAACCACCAACTATTCGACGGAACTGCCGCTCGCGCAGGGTCTGAAGTTCGGGTCGAACGGGCCTGATTCCGGGGGTGCGGGCGCGCCCTGAAAGGCAGCGTATTTGTGACACAGGACACTAGGGCTTGCTGAACGCCTGGGTGCTTTCGCGCTGGCTGGTTGTGCCCGTTGCAATACTTGCGCTCGATGGCCCGGTTTACGGCCGGCAGGTGCTGTTTCGCCGCTGCCCACCGCTGTGGCGCTGTCACCGGGTGCAGCACAGCGACCTGGAGGTCGATGCGACGGCGGTCAGGAAAAGACCGCCAGGTCGAAAAACGAGGCGGCATCGATGTTGGCGCCGCACACGATGGCCGCCACGCGCCGGTTTCGCAGCGGTTCGGCGAGCGGTCCGATCAGCGCCGCAGTGGCCGCCGCTGCGGCCGGCTCCACGGCCAGCTTGACTTCCTGGAACAGGATGCCCATCGCCTGGCGCATGGCATCGTCGTCGATCAGCACCAGTTGATCGACGTGCTGCCGGCATAACGCGAAGGAATAGGACGCGGCATGGGGCGCACCGAGGCTGTCGGCGATGGTGTTCACCTGTTCGATGCCCTGGGGAGCACCGGCCGCGAAGCTGCGATGCATGGAGTCGGCTCCCTCCGGTTCGACACCGAACACCCGGCAGGCGGGCTGCGCGGCCTTGATTGCCGTGGCCACGCCGGCGCACAGACCGCCGCCGCCGATGGGCACGATCACTGCATCGAGTTCAGGTACCTGGCGGGCCAGTTCCAACCCGGCGGTGGCGCTGCCGAGCACTGTGGTGCGCCCTTCGAACGGGTGGATGAAGGTGCGGCCTTCATCCTTTTCGATGGCGGCGACCGTCTCGAAGGCGGTATGCACGTCGGGCGCCAGCACGAGTTCGGCGCCGTAGGACCGCACCTGTGCAACCCGGAACGGGTTGGCGCCCTGCATCATGACCACCTTGGCGCTGGTCCCCACACATTGCGCGGCAAAGGCAACGGCGATGGCGTGGTTACCGGCGCTCACCGCCGTTACGCCCCGTTTGCGCGCCTCGGAATCGAGGGCGAGCGCATTGAGTAGGGCGCCTCGCGCCTTGAAGGTGCCCGTGCGCTGAAACACCTCCAATTTCAGATAAACCGCGCTCTCAGGGCCGAGTCGCGCTTCGAGTTGCGGCGAGTGCCAGCGATGCGTCGGAGTCTCGTTGACCCTGTCGCCTAGTAGCGCCCGCGCCTCGTCGATGTCCTCGAGCGTTGGCGGCCGGTTGTCGTCCTTGGTTGCTGGCATTTGCAAATCCTGCGGGTTCGACGGGCGAGCCCGTGCGTTTCGCTTGGCGACGGCCCGATCAAGTTGCTCCGCAACTTGGCGAGGTTGTACGAAAATGCGCTGCATCTGTCCACATCATTTCCGCTCAAGCGCTGACCGCTCCCGTCCATGAGTGAACCGCTGCGGCCGTCAATTGCACAGAAATCACTGGCCGCGCTCGCGCCGCGTGCTCAACGTGCGGTCAGCACGGCAAGTGCACGCTTGAGTCCGCGCACCGGGTGCTTTCACTACTCTTGCCAACCTCGCTACGTTCATTATTGAATCGATGCGGCTGGATTGAATCGATGCGGCAGGCCGCGGCATTGTTTCGCTACAATGGGGTGGCGGTGCGGGTGCCGCCCGCAGGCCGGCGTCGTGGCTTGCCGGAAACAGGTCAGGAGGGTATTGCCGTTGCCCAATTCCTGCCGCGATGATTCTCAACGGGAGTGAGACCAATGCATGCAGCCAAAGACGATCGGGTGGCGCTGTTCACGGGCGCCGCATCGGGCGTGATTCTGCTGGTCGCGGCGACTGTTGCCTTGGCCCAGGCGCCCATCGTGCAGCCTGGTGCGCCAGGTGAGGCGCCGCGCGAGCTTAGCGCCGAAGAGGCGGTCGAAGTTGCCGTTACCAGCCACTCGCCGGACGACCTGCGCTTCATGCAGGACATGATTCCGCACCACAACCAGGCCGTGCAGATGGCCGAGCTGGTGGCCGGGCGCAGCAACCGTTCGGAACTGGCCGACGCCGCCGGGCGCATTGCGCTGTCGCAGCGCGACGAGATCGAGTTCATGCAGAAGTGGCTGCGTGACCGGGGCGCACCGGTACCGGATGCCACGGACCACGCCGCCATGCACACCGATCATCGCATGGCCGGCATGGCGACACCGGAGCAGATGGCGGAACTCGCCGCATCCGAGGGTATCGATTTCGACCGCCTGTTCCTGCAGTTGATGATCACGCACCACGAAGGCGCGGTAACCATGGTCGAGGAACTGCTCGAACGGCCTGGCTCGGCATACGACCCGGTGTTGTTCGAGTTCACCACCGACGTTACCAACGATCAGACCGCCGAAATCGAGAGGATGCACGCCTTGCTCATCACGCTGTCCGACGACCCGCGCGCCGGGCTGGCGGCCGGATTCGACGACGCGGGCGAGGCGCTGCTGAACCTGAAGCTGGTGGCGACGCTGCCCAGGCCGCCGGGCTTCTACGACCCGGAAAATCCTGGCGGATTGCCGCCAGAGCGTGCGCAGGACGAAGCGGACGACGCGACCGGCGATGCGGGTGAGAGCATGGCAGGCGACAGTGTCGGGGAGGGCGAAGGCGCGGAACCCGGGGACGCAGGGGTGTCGGTTGCCGCTCCGGATGCCGAAGACGAGGCGGATGCTGAGGATGACGCAGGCTCCAAAGACGACCCGGGCTCGGAAGACCACGAGCCATGGGAGCGTTCGCCGCTGCTGAGTTTCGCCAATACCGACATGGCCTTCAAGGACGACATACTGTTTGCCGGCAGCTACCACGGGTTCAACATCTACCGGCTCGGCGAAGGGGGCCTGCCGCAACAGATCAGTTCCGTGGTCTGCCCGGGCGGGCAGGGCGATGTATCGGTGGTCGGCGACCTGCTGATCATGTCGGTGGAGGAGACCCGGGGACGGCTCGATTGCGGGCTCGAGGGCATTGCCGATGACGTCAGCGATGACCGATTCCGCGGGCTGCGCCTGTTCGACATCAGCGACCTCCGCCGGCCCGTGCAGGTGGGCGCGATTCAGACCTGCCGCGGCTCGCACACGCACTCGGTGGTCTCGGCCG
>CAZNFI010000164.1:0-6456 GCA_964572185.1 uncultured Pseudomonadales bacterium | reverse complement strand
CGCCAATGCGCTTCTCTTCATTGCCTGGGACCATCCCAACATGCCCTGGGATGGCACCCAGCTGTTGCGTGCGCCGCTGGTCGGCGAACGACTCGGCCCGGTCACTCTGGTCGCCGGAGGCGCGCAGGAATCCGTGCAGCAACCGTGCTGGCTTACCGACGCGACGGCCCTGTACCTGAGCGATGCCGGAGGCTTCTGGAACCTGTACCGACTGGATCATGACGGCAGCTGCGCGATACTCGAGGAAAACGCCGAGTACGCCAGCCCACCCTGGCAGTTCGGCAACCGGGATTATGCCTGCCTGGACGAACGATACGTCGTCGCCCGGCGACTCCGCGAAGGCGAACACTCGCTCATGCTGGTCGACCTGCACAGTGGCTTTGCCAGCCCGCTGGCGGATGACTGCGCCGGGTACAGCCACCTCTGCGCAGACCACGGCCGCGTCTGTTTCCTGGGCTCCCATACCGACGCCTCGAGTGAAATCGCCAGCTACGACCTGCGCAGCCGCCGCCGCACCACGCTGGTGGAAGGCCCTGCCCTGGAGTTTGACAGCGAGTGGCTGAGTCGGCCCCGGCACATTCATTTCAATACCCGGGACGGAGACCGTGCCTTTGCCTGGATTTACCCGCCGGCAAGTGCTGCGCCGGCATCACCGGGGGGCAGGGCGCCACTGCTGGTGACCACCCATGGCGGGCCGACCGGCGCCGCCTCGTCGGCCCTGCGCCTCGACATACAGTTCTATACCAGCCGCGGCTGGACGGTCGCCGACATCAACTATCGCGGCAGTACCGGATACGGTCGGCGCTATCGGCATGCGCTGCAGGGGCGCTGGGGTGAAATCGATGTCACCGACTGCGTGGATGCGGTACAGCACCTGGTTGCACAGGGCCTGGCCGACCCGGCACGGGTCGCCATTCGTGGCGGCAGCGCCGGCGGCTACACGACCCTGCGCGCCCTGACCACGGAAACGGTCTTCCGGGCCGGCGCCAGCCACTACGGCATCGGAGACCTGCTCAGACTCGCCGAAGACACCCACAAGTTCGAGTCGCAGTATCTGTTCGGACTGGTCGGCAACCGCGACACGCTCATCGAGCGTTCACCGATTCATCACCTCGATGGGCTGAACTGCCCGGTCATGTTCTTTCAGGGTGGGCAGGACAGGATCGTACCGCCCAATCAGGCCCAATCGATGGTGGCCGCGCTGCGGAACAAGGGGATACCGGTCGCTTACCTGGAGTTTGCCAGCGAAGGCCACGGTTTCCGCGAAGGCAGCAACATTGCCAGGGCGATTGGCTCCGAATACGCATTCTTCAGCCGCGTGTTCGATTTGCCGGTCAGTGAACCACTGCCGGATGTCAGCATCGAGAACCTGTGAGCACGATGCGCAACATTGCGGTACTGCAGGGCGGACCCTCGGCGGAAGCCGAGGTGTCCCGCGTGTCAGCCGCCGGCGTGGCGGAAGCGCTGCGCTCGGCAGGGCACCGGGTTTCGGTCATCGAACTGAACCGCTCCGCCGCCCGGCAACTGGAGGAGTTGCGCCCCGATGCGGTTTTCCCCGCCCTGCACGGCCCGCCGGGCGAAGACGGCACGGTGCAGGGGCTCCTGGAACTGTTGGGGCTTCCCTATGTGGGCGGCGCCGTGCGCGGCAGCGCCCTGGCCATGGACAAGCCGGTCGCCAAGTCGGTGTTTCTCCGCGCCGGCCTGCCGGTGGCAAACGACCTGCTGATATCCGCATTGACTTCGGCCCGCTCGGCGGCCGCGCGCATCGAGGCCAGCTTCGGCGACCGGGTGGTCATCAAGCCCGCCAACCTCGGCAGTGCGATTGGCGTAATCCGGCTGCCGGATGGCGGTGACCTGGAGGCGCACCTGGCCGAAGCCCTGGAACTTGGCGATGTTCTCGTGGAACCGTTCGTTGCCGGCCGTGAAATGACCGTTGGCGTGCTCGACCTGCATGGGCAGCCCGCCGCAGCGTTCGATGTCATCGAAATCCGCACTGCTCCGGGCGAGTGGTACGACGCCGTCAACCGCTACAAGGTCGGCGGCAGCGAGCATGTGACTCCGGCGCCACTGCCCGCCGCGGTATCCGGGCAGATGCAGGACATTGCCATCGCCGCGCACCAGGCCCTGGGCCTGCGTGACCTGTCGCGCGCCGATTTCATCGTCGGAAACAACGACGCCATCACCTTGCTGGAGGTGAATTCGCTGCCCGGCATGACGCCCACGAGCCTCTATCCGGACGGTGCGCGCAGCCGTGGCCTGGAGTTTCCGGCACTGCTCGATGCGCTGATCGACAGCGCCATCAGGCGCGGCGCCGCAACCTACAGGTCGTAGCCGCGTTCGTTGTGCATCACCAGGTCGAGGCCTTCGATCTCTTCATCGGCTGCAACCCGGTTACCCATCAGGGCGCCGGTCACCTTGAGAATGACAAAGGTCGCAAGCGCCGTGTACCCGAGCGTGGCAATCACCGCAATGGCCTGAACGCCAAACTGGCTGCCCATGGTGGCGCCGTCCGCGGCATAGCCCTGGCCGCTGAACACGCCCAGCGAGGTGCTCGCAAACACGGCGGTCAGCAACATGCCCAGCGACCCGCCGACACCGTGTACCGGAAATACATCCAGGGAGTCGTCGATCTTGAGCTTGCGCTTGATGAAGATGGTCGCCACGAAGCACACGAAACCGGCGGCAATGCCAATGATCAGCGCACCGGCCGGCCCGACGAATCCCGAGGCCGGCGTGATGGTGCCGAGCCCTGCCACCATGCCCGTTACGGCACCGAGCGCACTCGGCTTGCCGAAGCGCACCCACTCGCACACCATCCAGGTGAAGGCGCCCGCGGAAGCGGAAAGGTGGGTGACCAGCATGGCCATGGCGGCATCGCCGTTGGAGGCGAGCGCGCTGCCGCCGTTGAAACCGAACCAGCCGACCCAGAGCATGCCGGCGCCGGCGATGGTCAGGGTCATGTTGTGCGGCGGCATGGCGTGGTCCGGAAAGCCGTTGCGATTGCCCAGAACCATGGCGGCGACGATGGCCGCGGTGCCGGCGGTAACGTGCACCACGGTGCCCCCGGCAAAGTCCATCACGCCCATGTCACCGAGCCAGCCGCCGCCCCACACCCAGTGGCAGATGGGCGCATACACCAGCAGCACCCAGAGCCCGGTGAAGGTCAGCATGGCGGAAAAGCGCATCCGTTCCGCAAAACCGCCGACAATCAGGGCCGGCGTGATGATCGCGAAGGTGAGTTGAAACAGCGAGAACGCCGACTCGGGAATGGTGCCGCTCAGCGTGTCTTCCTGCACCCCCGCCAGGAGTACATTGCTCAAGCCGCCGACCAGGGCATTGCCCTCCGAAAATGCCAGGCTGTAGGCCAGCACCAGCCACAGGATCGACACCAGGCAAGTGATCGCGAAACACTGCAGGAGAACGCTCAGCACATTCTTGCTGCGTACCAGACCCGCGTAAAACAGCGAAAGCCCCGGAATTGTCATGAACAGCACAAGCGCCGCGGACGTCAATATCCAGGCGGTATCACCCTCGTTCAACGTATCGGCAGCCACGGGTGCGGCAACCGCCAGCAGGCAAACAGCCAAAATCCAGCGTTTCATCGTTTTTTCCCTCGCTTTCGCGTTTCAGCCATCGGCTCGATGTCATACAGGGCGAACGCCCTCCCAACGGTGAGAGTACTCAAACTGCTGCGTTGCCGCCAGCCCGGTTTGCTCATCCTGCCGGATCCCGCACGGTAGAAGGCGCCCGCCGCAAACCGCCGCCGGCCGCGGCACGACCTCAGGCATCGGCCTCAAGCGCGGCGATGCTCTGCACCAGCGCCGGGCCTCGATAGACCAATCCCGTATAAACCTGAACCAGCGCCGCACCGGCCTGCATCATCGCCCGGGCATCCGCGGGCGTCATGACACCGCCGACGCCGATGATGGGCACGCGCCCATCGAGCAGTTCGTGCAACCGGGTCACGGTGTACCGCGCCAGCGCCTTCAGCGGCGCGCCGCTCAAGCCGCCCGCCTCACGGCCATGCCGCGCGCCGCTGACCACGGGCCTGGTTACCGTGGTGTTGGTGGCAACGACGCCGTCCACCTCGAAGTCCACGAGTTCGCCGGCCAGCGCCTCAAGCGCCGGCGCGTCCAGATCCGGTGCAATCTTGATGGCAATGGGAACATGGCGCCCGTGCCGGGCGGCCAGCAATGCCTGCCGTTCCTTCAGGGCATCGAGCAGCCCGCGCAACGCCTGCACCGCCTGCAGTTGCCGCAGACCGGGCGTATTCGGAGAAGACAGGTTTACGGTCAGGTAGTCGGCCAGCGCGTACAGGGTGTCCATGCAGGCCAGATAGTCATCCGCCGCATCGGCAAACGCCGTGTCGCGGTTCTTGCCAATGTTGATGCCGATGCGGGTGGCGCCCAGCCGGCCGCTTGCCCGCAACGGCCGCAGCCGCTCGGCCATGGCATGCATCCCGGCATTGTTGAAACCCAGCCGGTTGATCAGCGCCTCTGCGCCGGGCAGACGAAACAGGCGCGGCGGCGGGTTGCCCGGCTGCGCGCGCGGCGTGACGGTACCGACCTCGACATGCCCGAACCCCAGCCTGGCGAGTCCGGCCACCGCCCGTGCATCCTTGTCCAGGCCGGCCGCCAGACCGACGCAGTTGGGAAACTCGATGCCCATGACGTGTCGGGCCCGGGCCTGCCGCAGACCAGGCCAGGGCAGGCTTCCCCACAGGGCCAGGGCGCGCAGCGCCACGCGGTGCGACGTTTCCGGGCCAAGCAGAAACAGCAAGCGCCTTAGCGGGCGGTACATGATCAGAGGGCTCAATTCGACCGAGGGCGGATTATCCCGCAAATCGGGCCGCCCGTCGTATACCCATGGCGCCAGCGGTGGGAATTCGCCACGCCCGGTTCGTGATCCCGCCGGTTTCCCGGTGTTAAACTACGCGGCCGCTTGAACCGGCTCGGCGCCAGTCAGTGCCTGTGCCGGTTGGCGACCGATTGTGAAACGACTGATTAGCGATGTCCCAGTCCGATGAGAGAACCGTTGTCAGTGAAGAATCCAGTTCACCCGACAACCCGGAGCCGCGACCGAGCAACCTAGCGGCCATGCGCGCGGCAGCAACGTCAGACGGCATTACCGGCTCGATCCAGGACAGCGTGCGCACCGTCACCGATTGGCTGTCCGGCCGGATCATCGGCCAGGAGGTGCTGCTGCAGAGACTGATGATGGCGCTGTTGTGCGGCGGCCACCTGCTCGTGGAAGGCGCGCCAGGGCTCGCCAAGACCCGCGCGATCAAGGAGTTGGCAAGCGCCGTGGTCGGTGACTTTCACCGCATCCAGTTCACGCCGGACCTGCTGCCGAGCGATGTCACCGGCACCGAGGTTTACCGCGTCGAGGACGGTTCCTTCAAGTTTCAGCCCGGCCCTGTCTTCCACAACCTGCTGTTGGCCGACGAGATCAATCGCGCTCCGGCAAAGGTGCAGTCGGCCCTGCTGGAAGCCATGGCCGAGCACCAGGTGAGCTTCGGGCGGGAGACCTTTGCATTGCCGGACCTGTTCCTGGTAATGGCCACCCAGAACCCCATCGAGCAGGAGGGCACCTATCCCCTGCCCGAAGCGCAGCTCGACCGCTTTCTCATGCACGCCAGGGTCAGCTATCCAGACGCTGCCGCCGAATCCGCCATCCTCAACCTGGTACGCGCGGAAACGGCGGTGCGCGGCGATGCGGCAGTTGCCCCGGCAAAGCTCAGCGAACCCACCATATTCGCCGCGCGCCGGGCCATTCTCGACCTGCACATGGCCGAGCCGGTGGAACGCTACATCATCGCCCTGACCATGGGATCACGGGAACCGGCGGGTGACCTCGCAGCTTGGCTCGATTACGGCGCCAGTCCGCGCGGAACGATCGCACTGGACCTGTGCAGCCGCGCCCTGGCCTGGCTCGACGGGCGCGAATTCGTCACGCCCGACGATGTGCAGAGCGTCGCCCACGACGTGTTCCGCCATCGCCTGATCCTGTCTTTCGAAGCTGAGGCACAGGGCATTACCGCCGACGATGCCATCGATGAACTCATCCGCCAGGTCGCCGTCCCCTGACCCCCGAGCCGCCACGGCTCGCCCTGCGTCGCACACAAGCGCGGACCCGGCGGCGCCCCTGGCCGGCGCCTATGTGACCCTGAGCGATCTGCTGGCCATCCGCTACCGTCGTCCGGTGCATGCCGTCCCATCCGCCATCCGTCGCGGCGACCGAGCCGGTACGCGGCTGTCCAAACTACGCGGCCGTGGCATCGACTTTTCCGAGGTCAGGCAGTATCAGCCCGGCGACGACATCCGCACCATCGACTGGCGCGTAACGGCGCGCAAGAACAAGCCGCACACCAAGGTATTCCGCGAAGAAAGGGAACGTCCGACGCTGGTCGTGGTGGACCAGACGCAAAGCCTGTTCTTCGGCAGCCGGGTTCGGCTC
>CAZNFI010000163.1:0-6507 GCA_964572185.1 uncultured Pseudomonadales bacterium | reverse complement strand
TACGTTTTCCTTAACTTATTGATTATATTGAATTTAACGATTTGTTCCATGCAAGATCCTGTGGCGTGGCTACGAGCGCCTGTCGCTGGCGACCCTGGGTTATCAGATCGCCGAGAGGCGTGGGCGGGCGGGAGACGTGCGCAACGAAAAGGGTGGACGGGGCCGCAACGGACACCGGCGCGTGCGACGGACGGCTCGCCTTGCCGGGGCGGGACCCGCGGCTTCCCCGTACGCGCCGGAAAGCCGGCTGGCAAGGCCGTGGTGTCGAAAGCGTTACCGGCAAACGTGGGACGCTTCACCCAATGACGTGACAGACGACGGGTCCGCAAGATCCAGCGTAATCGACGGCCCATGGGGCCTGCCTTGACCAACCATGGAATCCCGACAGTCACTGCAAGGCTATCGCGCTATGGTGGAATACGTTTTGTCCGGCCACACTTGTGGGTACAGGGTAGGGCTAGGGAGTAATGGAACACGGCAGGATACTGATCGCCGGCGGCGGCATTGGCGGGCTGACCGCTGCCCTGTGCCTGGCCAGGGCCGGGTTCGAGGTGGCAGTGTTCGAGCAGGCTGCGGAGTTCGGCGAAATCGGCGCAGGCGTTCAATTGAGCCCGAACGGTTCCCGGGTGCTGCATCGTCTGGGCCTGGGCTCCGCGCTCGACCGCCGAGGCTTTATGCCCGAGGGCACCGAGTTCCGGTCCTGGAAGACGGGAAAACTGGTTGCGGCATCGGCATTGGGCGAGCGCGTTGCCGCGACCTATGGCGCGCCGTACTACCACATGCACCGCGGCGACCTGCTCACCGTTCTGGTTGCGGCGGCCCGGCGGGAGGGCGCCATCGCGCTGCACGAGTCCTCTCGTGTCGAGGCCTTCCGCGAGGATGGCGGTGGCGTACGCGTCAGCGTCGCCGGCGTGACGCGACACGGTGATGCACTGATTGGCGCGGACGGCATTCACTCCACCGTGCGGACCGGGCTGTTTGGTGCGCAGGCGCCGCGTTTTACCGGCAATGTGGCCTGGCGCGCGCTGGTGCCGGCAGAGCGGGTGCCCGACGGCCTGTTGAACCCGGTGGCGACGGTCTGGTGGGGCCCGGGCCGTCACTTCGTGTGCTACTACGTGCGTGGCGGCGCCCTGGTCAACTGCGTGTGCGTGGTGGAGAAAGCCGGCTGGGAAGTGGAGTCGTGGACCGAGCGCGGCGACTTCGAGGAACTGAAGAACGATTTTTCCGGCTGGAATACCGCCGTTCAGATGCTGATCGATCGGGCCGACCGCGACTCCCTGTACAAGTGGGCGCTGCACGACCGGCCGCCGATGCCGCGCTGGGGCGATGGCGCGGTCACGCTGCTGGGCGATGCCTGCCATCCGACGCTGCCGTACATGGCACAGGGCGCCGCCATGGCCATCGAGGATGCGGCGGTGCTCGCGGGCTGCCTGGCGGGCGGCGCGGAAGTGGCTTCTGCACTGGCGCGCTACGAGCATCTGCGCAAGCGCCGAACAGCCTGGGTACAGGCCGGTTCGCGCCGCAATGCCAGCATTTTCCACCTGCGCGGCATCGCCGCCTGGCTGCGCGATCGCGCGGCACCACTGATGACGGGCCGTGTCATGCACCGGCTGTTTCGCTACGATGCGTTGCGCGTGGCGGATGCACCGGACTCGTCAGCCGAGCCCGGCCGGTCGACAATGCGCAACCCGGTACGGTTGGGTTAGGCTTTGCGCTTCACTTTTCGGGCCAAGGGGCGATGCCGATCATGAATGTCGCCATGATTCTGCAGATGGCCGCCGAGGCGGGGATGGGCCGCAGCGCCCTGAGCAGCGCTGGCCAGCGCTATTCCGCCAAGCAACTCTATGGCGCGGCCGGTGCTGCCGCCGAGCGCATTCGGGCATCGGGATGCGGGTTCGTCTCGGTACTCGATGTGAGCGGCCCCGCCACGCCCGTTGCGTTGTTCGGTGCGGCGATGGCCGGCGTGCCCTATGCGCCGCTCAACTATCGGCTGACCGTGCAGCAGGTCGAGGCGCTGATCGCGCGGCTCGAACCGCTGTATCTGATTGCGGACGAACGGAACTGCACCGTCCACGGCAGTCATCCGGCGGTAACGACGGCCATGACGAGCGAGGCGTTTTTTGCCGAGGCGCTGGCCAACGCCAGTTCACAACCGCAGTGGCCGGACGATCCGGGGGTCGGTGTGCAACTGTTCACGAGCGGTACCACCGGGCCGCCCAAAGCAGCGATCCTGCGCCATGAGCATCTCATGTCCTACATCCTGGGCAGTGTCGAGTTCCTGTCCGCAGGGGAGGACGAAGCCGCTCTGGTGTCGGTGCCGCCGTACCACATTGCGGGCATCTCCGCCCTGCTGAGCGGCATCTATGCGGGCCGCCGCATCGTGCAGTTGGCGAACTTCGAGGCAGGCGCCTGGCTGGACCTGGCCGCAAGCGAAGCGGTCACCAGCGCCTTCGTGGTGCCCACCATGCTGGCGCGCATCGTCGAACTGCTGCAGGGCGGCGATGGGCAGTGGAACCTGGACTCGCTGCGCTCGATCGCCTATGGCGGCGGCCGCATGCCGGTAACCGTCATCGAACGGGCGCTCGGATTGTTTCCGGACGTGGACTTTACCAATGCCTACGGGCTGACCGAGACCAGTTCCACGATCACCCTGCTCGGGCCGGACGAGCACCGGGCGGCAGTGAGCAGTGACGACCCGGCGGTGCGGCAGCGCCTCGGTTCGGTTGGCCAGGCGCTGCCGTCGGTGGAATTAGAGATACGCGACGACGCCAACCGGCCGCTCGCAGTGGGGCAGCCGGGCGAGATTTTCGTGCGCGGCCCGCAGGTTTCCGGCGAGTACCGGGAGCGCAGCGCCATCGATGCCGACGGCTGGTTCCCGACCCGTGACAACGGCTATCTCGATGCGCAGGGATACCTGTTCCTGTCCGGCCGGGCAGACGATGTGATCGTGCGCGGCGGCGAGAACATTTCGCCGGCGGAGATCGAGGATGTGCTGCTGACCCATGCGGCGGTGCTCGATGCGGCCGCGGTCGCCGTGTACTCGGAACAGTGGGGCGAGGCGGTGGGGATTGCGGTGGTATGCAAGCCGGGGTCGACGGTTGCCGCCGCCGAGCTGTGCGATCTGGTGCGCGACCGGCTGCGCTCCTCGCGCGTGCCGGAAGCGGTCCGCTTCGTCGATGAACTGCCGTACAACGAGACCGGCAAGCTGCTGCGGCGGGACATCAAGCCCTGGTTCGACTGAATTCGCCGATGGCCGCATCGCTGCCCCTGCAGCAGTTCACCTCATGCTGATCTCCAGGGCCGGGATCCAGGGCGCCGGCGTGGCCGACCTGCGCATTGAACAGGGCGTCATTACTGCCATCGGGCAACTGCAGCCGCGGCCGGGCGAGGGCCTGTTCGATCAGCGCGGCGGCGCCGCCCTGCCCGGCCTCAACGATCACCACATGCATCTCATGGCGTATGCGGCGGCGCTCGAGTCGGTGTCCTGCGGGCCGCCGGAAGTCGATTCCCCGGGGCGGTTGATCGAGGCGCTGTCCCGTGCCCGACCAGGCGCCCAGGGGTGGATTCGGGGTTTCCGTTACCATGAGAGTGTCGCCGGCGACATCGACCGCCAGTGGCTCGACCGGCACGCGCCGAATCTGCCGATTCGTATTCAGCATCGCAGCGGCCGGCTTTGGATTCTCAACAGCGCAGGCCTTGGGCGCCTGGATATGCGGGGTTCGAGGGGCTCGCTTGCCGGTGTCGAGTCCGGGCGGTTCTTCGACCAGGACCGGGCGCTCGGCCGACTGTGGGGCCACACCGCGCCACCGGTCGCGGCGGCGAGCCGCCGGCTGGCGTCCTATGGCGTGACCGGCCTGACCGACCTGACGCCGCCCAACGATGACGCTGCCGCGGCCAGACTCGGCAGGTTGCGGGACACCGGTGACCTGCTGCAGGCGGTTCGCGTCGGCGGCGTGTTGGAAATGAGCCTGGCCGGCGGTGGGCCGACCAAGGTGCATCTTCACGAGGCAACGCTGCCCCGGTTCGATAGCCTCTGCGGCCTGATCGGTGCCAGTCATGCCCGCCACCGCGAGGTCGCCGTCCACTGCGTCACCGAGGCCGAACTGGTGTTCGCACTGGCGGCCTTCCGCGAAGCGGGCACCTGCGGGAGAGACCGGATCGAGCACGCCTCGGTGACACCGTCCGCCCTGCTCGGGCAGATTCGTGAACTTGGCCTGCTGGTGGTGACCCAGCCGCACTTCGTCGCCGAGCGGGGCGATGCCTACCTGCGCGATGTGCCGCAGCAGGATCACCCCCACCTGTATCGGTGCGGCAGCTTCCTGGATTCGGCCATTCCCCTGGCGGCGGGCAGCGATGCGCCGTTCGGCACGGCAGACCCGTGGCGCGCGATGCAAGCCGCCGTCGACCGGCGCACCGCGTCCGGGCAGGTGCTGGGCAGCCGGGAGCGCATCACTCCGGAACAGGCGCTGTCACTGTACCTGGGCTCCCTCGACGAACCACAGAGCCCGCGCCGTATCGAGGTGGGCGCAGCGGCAGACCTGTGCCTGCTCGACCGGCCCTGGGCCGAGGCGCGCAGGCAGCTCGCCAGTGTCTGCGTACGGGCAACGCTGCGTGCGGGCGGCTTGATCTACAGCCGGGAAAGATCCCACCCCGGCGCGCCGGGACGCTGACGCGCGGGTAACAGCAGAGAGTACACCGATGAGAGTGGGCGTGCGGGGCCGGACTCCGGCACGCCAGGCGGAGTTTTCATTGGTTGATGGTCTCGGTTGTTCGACAACCGGCGCCGCGGCCGGTTGCGGGGCGTCGCCACCTGCCGAAGCGGTGCCGGGGCATCCCGGTGTTCTGGCGTTTCAGGATGGGCGTGCCCCCTTCGGGCCCGGGCCCGCTGCGCGGTCTCGGCGATTGGGTGACGGTCCCTGGCGCTTCCGCCCTCCCGGCGGGTCCGGCGGCCTGTGCGCGCCCTCGTTCACGCCGCTCACGGATCGCGACCCTGCACAGCGGCATCCTCCGCGAGCAGCGGGTCGCTGGCCCGGACAAACTCGGGAAACGAGTCGATGCCGAGTTCCGTCGCGTCCTGCCCGAGTTCCTCGACGCGCGGCGCAATGCGCGCACCGAGCAGGGCGTCGATGACCAACCATGCCACCAGCGAGACGCCGAACACGAGCACGCCGACGGTCGCGATGGCCAGAGCCTGGACCGGGAGATCCCCGCCCCCGGCGATGCAGACGGCGAGGGTGCCCCACACACCGCCGCCGAGGTGTGCGGGTATCGCGCCCACCTCGTCGTCGATGCGCAGGATTTCCAGCAGGCGCATCCCGAACGTGCACACGCCGCCGCCCACCGCGCCGATGACCACGGCCCAGCCGTGCTCGACGATGTCCGGTCCGGCGGCGATGGCGACCAACCCGCTGATCACGCCGTTTAACCCCGCCCGCAGGTCCGTGCGGCCGAGCGCGGCACGTGACAGCACAAGCGCCGCCATCGCGCCCGCGGCACCGGCCAGATAGGTGTTCGTAATGACAATGCTGACCGCGACGGCGTCCAGTGCTCCGCCGAGTGCCAGCCAAGAGCCCCCGTTGAAGCCAAGAAAACCCAGCCAGATGATGAACACGCCTAGCGCCACCGCGGGCACGTTGGACGGAGGGGTGGCCATGACGCTTCCGTCCGCGCGGAACTTGCCGCGCCGGGCGCCGACCACCAGCACGCCTGCCAGCGCCGCCCAGCCGCCGGTCGAGTGCACGACCGTGGACCCCGCGAAGTCACGGAACCCGAGCGCCCCGAGCCAGCCGCCGCCCCAGGTCCACGCGCCCACGACGGGATAGACGGCCCCGGTCAGGAAGGCGACGAACAGGAAGAACGACCACAGCCGCACACGTTCGGCGAGCGTCCCGGAGACGATCGACGCGGTGGACGCCACGAACACCATCTGGAAGAACCAGTGCGACATGGCGGCGTGGCCGGTGGCGACGACCTCGCCGGTCGCGCCGGGGTCGCCGGTGAGCAGCGTGCGCTCCGCTGCCGTGGACCCAAAGCCCAGCGCCAGGTTGCTGAACCAGCCGCCCGGGTCGATGCCCACGAACATGATCTGGTAGCCCACAAGGTAAAAGGCAAGCCCCGCGATCGCATAGAGGCCGATGTTCTTCAGGCACACGACGGAAGCGTTCTTGGTGCGCACCGAACCGGCCTCCAGCATGGTGAAACCGGCGCACATCCACATGACCAGCGCGCCCCACAGCAGGAACGAAAAGGTGCTCAGGATGAATCGTGTCTCGTCCGCCATCGTTGCTCCGATCCGGCCACGCCACGGTGCGCGCGAAGGGATCTCGTGACGGGCAGGTGGTCATCCTCGCGCGTGGCACTCGCCGCCAGCGGGAGTATGCTCCGGCAACCCGCCACGGTTTCCCAGTGTATCCCAGCGTATTGCGTCTCACCCGATAGACGTGCAAGGAGGCCGGGGCGTCGCCACCTGCCGAAGCTTGCTTCGGCTCGGGCTGCGCCCGACCGGTG
>CAZNFI010000162.1:0-6542 GCA_964572185.1 uncultured Pseudomonadales bacterium | reverse complement strand
GGGGCGGATGAGAGCGGATTTGCAGCCGTGAATTCCTACGGCGCAGGCTCCTAGTCCGCCGCCATCCTGATGCCGCCGTCGAGACGTATTGTCTCGCCGTTGAGGTAGGGGTTCTCGAGGATCTGCCGGGCGAGCAGCGCATACTCCGCGGCCGCACCAAGACGTTTCGGAAACTGCACCATGCCGATCAGCGGGTCGCGTACGCGGTCGGGAGCGCCGGCCATCATGGGGGTCTCGAAGATTCCGGGCGCGATGGTGCACAGGCGAATGCCCGAGCGCGACAGATCGCGGGCGATGGGCAGGGTCATGCCCACCACGCCGGCCTTGCTGGCGGAGTAGCCGGCTTGACCGATCTGCCCGTCGAAGGCGGCGACCGAGGCGGTATTGATGATGGCGCCGCGTTCGCCGTCGGCATTGACCGGTTCGTTTTTCTGCATCTCCCAGGCGCACAGGCGCAAGGTGTTGAAGGTGCCCGTGAGGTTGACGCCGACGATGTGGGAAAACCAGTTCAGCGGCATGGGCGCCTCTCGGCCGAGAGTCCTGGCCGGCGTGCCGATTCCGGCACAGTTGACGTTCACGTGGATCGCGCCAAATTCCGACAGGACGCCTGCCACGGCACGCTGCACCGAAGCCTCGTCGGCGACATCCACCTTGAAGGCACGGGCGTTTCCGCCAAGCTCGGCGGCGGTCTGTTGGCCGAGATCTTCGTTCAGGTCGAAGATCGCCACGCTTCCACCCTGCTCGACGACCATTTCCGCCGTCGCGCGGCCGAGCCCTGATGCGCCGCCGGTGATGACGGCCACTTTGTCTTTGAGATCCATGGTGTACCTGCAAGCTTTCCTTAAACCCGCCATGCACGGCCCGCTGGCGCATCGAGCCAGCATTCAATGAGTGTCGGCGGGGCACGGCGGCGCGTAGTATATGCGATTGCATGTCCGTTCCGTTCCAATATTTTCCACGCGCCCTGGACTCGGCGGATGTCCTGTTGAACTGGTGCCAACGGGTGCCTTCCTGGCGTAACGAGTCGATCCGGATGTTCGGCCGCATGCAGCAGGTGCCGCGGCTGGTCGCCTGGTTCGGCGATACCGGCGTAGCCTACCGGTACTCGGGCATCGATCACCGTGCGCGCGGCTGGCCGGGGCCCCTCGAGGCACTGCGCGATGAACTCTGCGAGCGCTTCGCCCCGGGGCTGAATTTCGTGCTGCTCAACCGGTACCGCAATGGCCGGGACTGGATGGGCTGGCATCGCGACGACGAGGCCGCGGTGGCCGGACCGATAGTTTCGGTGAGTCTCGGCGCCATGCGACGGCTGCGGGTCGACCTCGGTGATGAAACGGCGGCGCTGGAACTGGGGCATGGTTCGGTTCTGCTGCTGGACGGCGCCGTGCGGCACTCGCTGGCGAGGACGAAAGGTCCCGTTGCCGAGCGCATCAACCTGACCTTTCGCCGAATCGATGCTGCCTAATACCCTTGGCGTTGCCTGCTCCGCAGACAATCTGGTGCTCGCGCGTACCGATGACGAGCTGATTGCGGCGCTACGCCGCCATGCTTGCGACCTGGTGGTCCTGGGCGGTTGCAGCAACGTGGTCCTGCCGGCCCGGTTGCGCCGGCCGGTGTGCCGCATCGCGACCCGTGGGATCAGCATCCGCGCGGACGGGACTGACAGCCTGGTAACGGCGTCCGCCGGAGAAAGCTGGCATGGCCTGGTCAGGACGACCCTGGGTCAGGGGCTGGGCGGCCTGGAGAATCTGGCTCTGATTCCCGGCAGTGTCGGCGCCGCACCGATCCAGAACATCGGTGCCTATGGCGTGGAGTTGGCGCAGCGAGTGGTCTCGGTGCGCGTTTTCGACCGCACCGCGGACCGGGTGACCGACCTGCAGCCCGAAAGCTGTCGATTCGGATATCGAACCAGCGTCTTCAGGTCAAACCCCGGGCGCTATGTGGTGCTGGCGGTGACCCTGCGGCTGTACCGGCGAGGAAACCTGGTGCTGGACTATCCGGATGTCGGCCGGGAGTTGCAGCGGCTGGGATGGGCCCGGCCGAGCCCCCGACAGGTGGCCGAAGTGGTCATGCGCATTCGACGCCGCAAGCTGCCGGATTTTCGACGCTATGGAAATGTAGGCAGTTTTTTCAAGAATCCCATGGTAGAACCCGAAGCGGCGGAACAACTGGCGGCAGCGGTGCCGGGCCTGGTGCGGCATGCGGCAGGCCCGGGCATCAAGCTGGCGGCCGCGCAGCTCATCGACCTGTGCGGCTGGAAGGGCTTCCGCTCCGGTGCCGTGGGCGTCTGGCACCGCCAACCGCTGGTGCTGGTGAACCACGGCCAGGCTCTTGGCAATCACTTCCTTGAACTGGCGGAGGCGGTGCGCCAATCCGTCATGCAGCGCTTCAACGTTCTGCTGGAGCTGGAGCCGACGGTGGTGACCGATTCAGGCGTCGTCTGACGGCAATGCGCTGGCGGCGGCCTGCTGCTGGCGCCGACGAATTTCCCGAGGGTCATTCCTGGCCCGGCCTGGGCGCCGTGGCGCCTTGGTCGGAAGCCCGTCCTGCGCTTCGACTGGCGGTTGCGTCGCCGCTTCGCTTCCTGCATCGCCCCCCGCCGCAACCGGGCCATCGGCCGGCGCGGCCTGGTCCGTTGCCGGCGTTTTCGGCGCGGTGGAGCCCGTAGCGCTGCTGGTCCCGGCGTTGCCGTCGGCAACCGGCAGGGCACCTGCGGCGACGCTGACGCTGTCAACGGCTTCGCCACCGGCCTGCGGTGTGGCTGGCGCTTCGGCAACCGCGGCATCGCTCTGTTGGGGCTTGCTGGAGCGGGCCTCGGAAGTGGCCTGCGGGCGCCGACCGTTTTCGCTCTGTTCGGCGATTTTTCCCCGGTCCCGACGTGGCCGTCGCTTGCTTCGCGCCAGGGCACCGTCGCTGGGCGTGCGGTCCTTGGGGGCTTCCTGCACGTCGCCTTGGTTTGGCTGTGTGCGTTCCCGGCGCGCATCGCGCCCGCGCCTGCCGCCGGAGCGCTCCTTGCCGGCCTCGGAGCGGGCGCCGTCACCCTGTTTTGGCGACGAATCGCGGGCCTTTTTCACGCTCTTGTGAGCGGCTCCCCGGCGACGGCCGTCCTTGTTGGCGCGAGCCTGATCGGCGGCTCGGTTTGCGTCTGCCGGACGCTTGCGCGAAGAGCGGTTTCGCGACCGTCCCCGGCCGCCGGAAGAGGCGCTGTCTCTTGCGTTTGCCGCCCCGCGTCCGCCAGGCTTGGGCTGTGCTTGCGGCTCGGGCTCGGGCTCGGGGCCCTCCGAGAACAGGCTGCTCATCACTCGTTGCAGCAGACCGGGTTTGCCGTCGGTGGGCGCGGCGCGCGGTGCGCGTGCTCCGGGCGCCGGGGAACTCGGCTGCAATGGTTGCACAGCCGCCTGCTCCCGCGTTGGCTGGGCTGGCGCATCGCCGGTCGGCTCGTCGCTGCCCTGGTTGGTGATTTCCGTCAGTTCGTAGCTCGGCACATCGATTTCACCCACCACCCGGTCGTCCCGGATGCGCTGCACCTCGTATTGCGGCGTTTCCATGTTGACGTTGGGCACGATGACGATGTGGGTCTGCGTGCGGCGCTCGATTTCCGCGACATCCTGCCGTTTTTCATTGAGCAGATAGGAGGCGATGTTCAGGGGAACCAGTGCCCGCACCATGGAGCTGCGTTCCTTGAGCGATTCTTCCTCCATGACTCGCAGGATGGCCAGCGCCAATGACTTGATGTCGCGGATGCGGCCCTGGCCGCTGCATCTCGGGCAGGCGGCGGTGGTCAGTTCCACAAGCGAGGGGCGCAGGCGCTGCCTGGACATCTCCAGCAGCCCGAACCGGGAAATGCGGCTGAACTGGATGCGGGCGCGATCCTGTTCGAGCGCTTCGCGCACTTTGTTTTCCACGGCGCGCTGATTGCGCACGCTGGACATGTCGATGAAATCGATAACGATCAGGCCGCCCACGTCGCGCAAACGCAACTGCCGGGCTATCTCCTCGGCAGCTTCCAGATTGGTGTTCAGGGCCGTTTCCTCGATGTCGGCACCCTTGGTGGCGCGCGCGGAGTTGATGTCGATGGATACCAGCGCCTCGGTGGGATCGATCACAATCGAGCCGCCGGAAGGCAGCTTTACCGTGTGCCTGAAGGCGCTCTCGATCTGGCTCTCGATCTGATAGCGGCTGAACAGCGGGATCGGGTCATCGTAGAGTTTTGTGCGGTTCTTGTAGTGGGGCATCACGTCATCGATGAACGAGTGGGCCTCCTCGAAGGCTTCCTTGCTGTCGATGAGCAGTTCGCCGATGTCCTTGCGCAGGTTGTCGCGAATGGCGCGCAGAATGACATTGTTCTCGGCATACAGCAGCTTGGGCGCTTTTTCCTTCGCGCCGGCCGTCTGAATGGCCTCCCAGAGCTGCAGCAGGTACTCCATGTCCCAGTTCAGCTCTTCCGTGCCGCGGCCGACTCCGGCGGTGCGCACGATCAGCCCCATGCCCTGTGGAATGTCGAGCTGTGACAGCACCTCCCGGAGCTGGTCCCGGTCTTCGCCTTCAATGCGGCGCGAAACGCCACCGGCACGGGGGTTGTTCGGCATGAGCACCAGGTAGCGGCCTGCCAGGCTGATGAAGGTGGTCAGTGCCGCGCCCTTGGTGCCGCGCTCTTCCTTGTCGACCTGAACGACCAGTTCCTGACCTTCGCGAACCGCGTCCTGAATCTGCAGGCGGCTGTCGTCGTTCCGTTGCTTGAAATACTGCGGCGCGATCTCTTTCAGCGGCAGGAATCCGTGGCGGGATGCGCCGAATTCCACGAACGCCGCTTCGAGACTGGGTTCGATTCGGGTGATGCGCGCTTTGTAGATGCTGGCCTTTTTTTGCTCCCGGCCGCGGTTTTCTATGTCAAAGTCGTAGAGTTTCTGGCCGTCCACCAGAGCAACGCGTACCTCTTCCGGTTGCGTCGCATTGATTAGCATACGTTTCATGCAGGGTTCCTGTGTGGCGCGCGATTGCCGGCCAACCGGAAACGGCTGTGCCCGGTGGGGTACGGCGCGCGAGTGGCGCCGTACCGTCACCGTCGGTGGTACTGGAATGGTGCCAACGTTCTGCGGCCCGCCTGCTCGGCGGACCTTTTGTGTCTGGGCTCGCTGGCCCTGTCAATGTTGTCACTATCCACAACCCGGGCCGAGTCCGCTTGGACAACTTCGCCCGGTCCGTTAAATCCGTTCCAGTTCTGCCGTGCCCGCATACAGGCACATCGGCAACGCGCTGGTTTCAATTCGTTGTCTTGTCAGCCGTGCCGCACCCAGTGGTGCTGCACGGGTCCTTGCACCCGTACGACCCGCTTGCAACTGCCGGCTGATTCGATCCTGGTCTTGTCCGGAAAGTGAGCGCCGGCGTTCGGCTTTCGCAACTGCCTTGGCAGCAGATCCCGGGAGTGATTTCTGGTCAACACGTTTCTGCCCGGGGATATCCGGCAGCGCCGCAAACGGGTATGGTCGTCGCGCAAAGGCGGCGGCATCTTAGCAGTGATGCACAAGTCCTTCAAACCACGGGAAATTTGTACGTCAAGGAATGCGACAACCGGTAACCTACATCGAGGTGGAAGATACGGGCCAACGCATCGACAACTTCCTGGTCAGGGTGCTGAAGGCGGTGCCCAAAGCACGTATCTATCGCATGCTCAGGCGCGGCGAAGTGCGTGTTAACGGCGGACGGGTCAAACCGGCCTATCGGGTGCAGGCGGGCGATCGGGTACGGATTCCACCCATTCGACCCCCGCGGCCTGCGGCTGCTCCGGTGCGCCCGCAGCTGATCGAGCCGCTGCTGCGCGACGGGGTGCTGTTCGAGGACGATGGTCTGCTGATTCTGGACAAACCCGCCGGCATGGCCGTGCACGGCGGCAGTGGCATATCGGTCGGCCTGATCGAAGCGCTGCGCGCGGTGCGTTCGGAACGCTTCCTGGAACTGGTGCACCGGTTGGACCGGGACACCTCCGGGTGCCTGATACTGGCGAGGTCGCGTGCCGCGCTGCGGCAAATGCATGAGCTGTTGCGTCAGCGGCGGGTCAGAAAGACGTACCAATTGCTGGTGTCGGGCTGCTGGCCGTCCGATCTGGGGGCTGTAGACCTGGCCCTGCACCGGTATGTGACGGCCAGCGGCGAACGGCGGGTACGGGCAGCCAGCCACGGCAAACCGTCTCGAACGATCTTTCATCGCCTGAGCGCGGGCGGCGAGGCGACCTGGTTGCAGGCGCGGCCGCAGTCCGGCCGCACCCACCAGATTCGCGTGCACGCGGCCGCGTCGGGCTACCCGTTGCTTGGCGATGACAAGTACGGGAGCGTGCTGTCGAAAGCCCAGACCCGGCAGCATGCGATCAACCGCCTGTGCCTGCACGCAACCCGTTTGAGCTTCGACTGGCAAGGGGCGTCCTTGCGGGTCGAGGCGCCGCTGCCACCCGCATTCGTGCAGATATGGGATCGCCTCGAGGGCGACGGCTCGGGTAAATGAGGTTGCCGACCACTAGGAGCCTGCGCCGTAGGAATTCACGGCTG
>CAZNFI010000161.1:0-6543 GCA_964572185.1 uncultured Pseudomonadales bacterium | reverse complement strand
GGGTGACCGGGCGCACTCGATCGAGCAGCGCGCCGACCTGAAACGGCTCAGCCGGTTGCTTCACCCACGATGGCCGGGGCCAGGTCGACCCCATGGGCAGCCGGATCGATTGCTTCGCAAACTCCTGCCATGACTGTGGCTCGGCGACGAGGCTTTGCTCGGATCGCTGGAACTGCCGGCGGTGGCGCGCTGATCGAGGCCACGCAGGAATGAGGTTGCCTCACGCCGAGACGGGGATTGACAGTCGCAGTTGCGCCGCTCAGCGAGCGGCTTTTGTCGGTACCGGCGGCGGCGATTTCGCCATCGCATCGATTTTTCCGGTGGCCGCTTCATGCAGTTCCAGGTCCACCCGGTTCGCTGCCAGCAGCCGGTCATACAGTTCGTTGCCGATCTCTGTGCGCATGCCGTGCAACCGCTCGGCAAGGGGCGTGCCCGCATCTTCGGCGGCATTGCGCCAGGCGGGGCGCGCCCGGAATCCCGGGAAGTGCGGCGCCAGCCAGCGCTGCAGCACCTGCATGGATTGCCCGAAGCGCTCCACCACGCCGACGAACGGCAACAGTTCGAGTGCTGCGAGGGCGCGCTGCCTGACCTGATCGGGCGAACCCTCGACCGCGGCGGCCAGGCGCACGGAAGCGAAGTTGTGCGCCAGGCTCTGCTGCCGCATGGCCAGCAGCCCGCGCAGGTAACCGGCTAGGTCGTTTTCCGCCGCGAGCCGCGTTGTCCGGTTGTCGAAGCCGGATGCGAAGCGCTTGCGCTGAAACCGGTAACTCGACTGCAGCCGGACGATGGGGTTGCGTACCATGACGATCGGGAACACCTCGGTCGCCGGCAGGTCGGGAAGCGGCAGGGCCGCGGTGTGGGAGGAAAGCGCGACCACCTCGGGATGCCTGGCCAGCCACTCCTGCACCTCCGGTGCGCTCGAGTTGCCGCTCAAGACGGCGGGTATGTTCGTCGTCGGGCCCGAGAACTCCGCCTCGCGCCAACGATCCTCACCGAAATTCTCGCGCAGTATCCGGTCGATGGAAGTGCCCGCATTCTTGAACAGGTGGTAGTGCACGATGACCTTGCGGCCGGGGCCGGCAGGCGGTTCGCCGTGCCTTTCGTTACTGTCGGGCATCATGCGGATTCGGCGGCGCTTGCCTTGCCACCGGCCCCGTGCGGCACGCTGAAATGCAAGCAATCAGCCGGACAGGACACTAGCCGGCGCTCCGGGCGGAATCCCGGGCGATGCGGTCGAGGCCGAGTATCTCCTGCAATGCCCTGGTTCCCGCTTCGAGGGAGTGGCTTTTGCGCATGGCCTCGAGGCCCGTGCTCGACAGCCCCTGCCAGACGGCGGCGTCGCAATAGGCGCGCTCGAGGTGTTGCAGCCACTGTGCCCGGTCGCCGGCGATCAGAATGTCGCGTCCGTCGCGCAGGTTCATGCCTTCGGCGGCGATGGGCGTTGCCACCACCGGCACGCCGTGGCACAGGCTCGACACCACCTTGCCCTTGGCGCCGGCGCCGTAGCGCAACGGTGCGATGGTCAGGCGAATGCGGTTGAACAGGGCGGCGAGGTCCTCGACGTAGCCGATGGCGGTTACGCCGTCTGTGGTGCCGAGTTGCTCGATCTCCGGCGGCATCTGCGCGCCGCCCAGGATCAGTTCCGCACCGGGTACCTTCGCGTGCAACGCCGGCCAGATTTCCCGGACGAAGTAGCGCACGGCATCGAGGTTGGGGGCGTGCAGGTAGTTGCCGATAAACGCGATGCCCTGGCGCTGCTCGAACCCGGCCGCTCCAGTGCCTGGAATGTCGCGGATCAGCGGCAGGTGAAACACCGGCCGGTCGGGCACCGCTTGCTGCAGCAGGGCCTGCTCGTGGCCGCTCACCACGACGATGGCGTCGGCCTGGCGGGCCAGGCGCAGCTCGGCCTGTTTGGTGACCTGCGCCTGCTGTTTCAGTTTTTCGGATTGCTCGGTGTGCGCCTGCCGCTCTTCGCGCAGGTGGTGCAGGTCGACGGTATGAAACAGGATGCGGGCGTTGCGGCACAGCTTCCGCAGGTCTGCCGCCAGGTCGGTGAATACGCCGACCCGATGCACCAGCACGTAGTCGAAGTGCCTGCCGGCCTGCTTGAGGTACCCGGCAAGCGAATCGACGTAGGGCGCATACAGCACCTGTGCGCCCAGCTTCTGCAGGCCGTCGGTGTAGGCGCCCCAGTAGTCGAGGTCGCGGTGGCCGGCGAAAGTGGCCGCGATGCCCAGCCGCCGCAGCATGCGCACCAGATTGAAGATGTCGACCGAGCCGGAGTCGTGGTCGGGCATGGGCGTTGCCCAGTCGATGATCAGCGCCCGGTGGCTGGCGGCCCGGTCGCGGGCAAGGTGTGGCCGCGTGCCGGGCGCCAGGTGCCGGGCTTCCAGCGTGTTGCGCCAGCGATCGAGAAACCGCAGCCGATTCTCCACCTGGTAGCGCTTTTCACCTTGTGCGAGATCGGTGCCGGAGGTTGCGCCTTCGGCGTGAATGACCTTGGCGAAAGGCTGGTAGAGCACCCGGTAGCCGGCATCGCGCACGCGCATGGCGAGATCGGTGTCTTCGTAGTAGGCGCGCCCGTAGTAGTCGTCGAAACCGCCCAGCTCGCGCCACAGCCGGCGCGGCAGCATGATGGCGGCGCCGCTGCAGTAGTCGGCATCGCGCACGTAGTTGTATTGCGGCTTGCGCGGGTCGTCGTCGCGCCCGTAGTTCATCGCCGAGCCGTCCGACCAGACGATGCCGCCCGCTTCCTGCAGGCTGCCGTCGTTGAAATAGAGCTTGGCGCCCACCAGCCCGACGTTGGCATGCGCCTCGAACGTATCGGCCAGCGCATCGATGGCGCCGTCCTGAACCCGGGTGTCGTTGTTCAGCAGCAGAATGTAGCGGCCGCGGGCCTGGCCGGCGCCGCGGTTGCACGATGCCAGGAAACCCAGGTTCTCGTCGTTGCGCAGATATCGAATGCCGGGCAGTGCCGACAGCACGGCGGGGCTGTCGTCGCTGGAGGCATCGTCCACCACGATCACCTCGAAGGGCCGCTGGTCGGCGATGGCATCCAGCGACTTCAGGCAATGCAGGGTCAGGTGGCACTGGCCATACACGGGAATCACCACCGAAATCTCCGGTGCGTCCGGAAGCTGCAGGTTGATGCCCGACGGTGAGACGGCGTAGCCGCCGTCGACCGGGGCCACCTGTTTGGAGACCAGGGCCGCTTCGCCCATGCCGGCGCCGCTGTGCATGGGATGGGCGTGTACGGGGTTCACGGGACGTTCGGCCACCTCCTGCACCGCATCGCGGGTGGCCTGCAGGAACGCATAGCCGAATCGTTCGTCGGGCTCGAGGTAGGCGCCTTCCCCCCATTCGTTCCAGGCGTTGATGAACAGCAGCCGCTGGTCGGGCGAGCGGTTGCGCTGCAGGGTCCAGCGCATCGCTGCCTTGAGCCAGTGGCCGTATTGATCCGGCGAGTTCCCCACGAACAGATGCGCCTGGGACTTGCGGCGCGGGGTGTTGTCCCAGCCGGGCATGACGCCGCGCATCTGCATCCAGGGTTGCCGCGGCTGCTGTTCACACTGCTCGGCATAGGCCTGCCAGTCGAACACGTAACCGCGGAACTTCGATCTGGCCGGCACCACGTGCACGGTCACGTCGTTGGGCATGCCGGTATGCCAGGGAAACTCCACGGCGGCATCCATGCCGTAGGGCCTCGGGTCCAGGGTCTGAAACGACTGGATCATGGCCACGTACGGCTCGCTGACGGCGTTTTCCCGGCACCAGCGGCGCCAGCGCCGCACCGTGGCGGCCGCATCGGGAAGAATGGCCGGCCGGTACACCAGTAGCAGCGGGCGGCCGTCGATGCGGATGTACCTGGGGTCCTGGAGATAGCGGGAGACGTATTCGATGAACCGCAGGTCGTCCTCGGGAGAGTGCCGCTGGCCGATCAGCAGGTCCTGTTCGCGGCCGTCCCAGCGCCGCGTCCAGTTCTCGTTCGCCCAGCACAGGCAGAACGGGAAGTCGATGGACCGGTCGTCCAGGTAGTTCAAAAGCGGTGTCTCCAGCAGCCGTTGGCCGCCGAACCAGTAGAAGTAGAAACAGAAGCCGCCGATTCCGTAACGCCGGGCGGTCTCCACCTGGCGGCGCTGCACGTCGATGTCGCGCAGGTCGTAGTAGCCCGTGTCGATGGGCACCCTGGGCTGGTAGTGGCCCTGGAACTGGGGCGTGGCGGCGCGCACGCTGGTCCACTCGGTGAACCCTTCGCCCCACCAGCGGTCGTTTTCCGGGATGGGGTGGAACTGGGGCAGGTAAAACGCGATCAGCCGCACATCGCTGTTCGGTGGCGGCCCGCCCTGAAACTCCGGTACGAACAGGTGGCCGGCATCCGCTTCGCCGCCGTGGCCGGCCGGCCCGAGCTGCAGATTCGGCGGCGGCGTGGCGGTGGCCCGCAGCCAGTGGCGCAGGCGGCGGGGAATCACCGAACCCACCCAGCGCGGCGCGTGCCTGCGGTAGAACGGCAGCATGGCCTGGGCGGCGGTACGCAGTTGCCCGGTGCCGAGCCACCCGAGAATCTGCGCCAGGCGGGCGGCTTTGCGCAGCAGCCAGCCGAGCGCTGCCTTGCTCCGGCGCAGCGGCGCCGCCCATCGCCAGCTCGACGACTGCAGCATGGCCAGGATGCGGGCGTCGCGCTCGTTGATGGCGCGCAGCAGGGCATCCACCTGGTGCTGCCGTACCCGGTTGGTCTCTTTCAGGCTCTCGATTTCGGCGTCGCGTGCTTTGACCGATTCGGCCCGCGGGGCAACGGCCTCGCGCGGGGCTTCGACTTCAGCGTCACGCTGGACGGCCTCGGCGCTTTGCCCGGCAACGGTGGGGTCGAGGGCCTGGCGTTGCGGATGCCGGGCGGAATCCCCGTCCCGGAGGCCCGGCGCCCCGGTTGTCCCGGCGTCGGTACCGGTGCCGGGTTGCCGGTGGTCGCCGGCCGCTGCGCGTTCGTTCGCAATCGCCTTGGAATCAGAGGGCTTGTCTGCCATGCGGTTTGGCTAGCCCGACGGGCCGGTGGCAGGTTGCCGGTGGTCCTGCAGGCGTTGGCACTGCTCCGCATAGGCGGCCTTGACGGCGTCGAAGTTGCGCACCAGTCGCCGATTGTTCTTGAGAATCTTGTTGGTGTTCGAGGTCAGCGGGCGGTTGTCCAGTTCGAGAAACGCCTGCAGGTCGTCCAGTGCCGTGGATTGGGGCGCGATGATGTCTTCGTAGGCCATGGTGACGTTGCGGTGCTTGCGATAGAGCTCGGCTGCCGCCCTCTGCCGCTTGTGGACATCGGCCACGAACGCCGAGAAGTGTTCGACGTCGACGGTGAACGGCTGCACTTGCGGGGGCTCCTCGTTCGGCCGCAGGAACAGAACGCCGGTCTTTTCGACGACCCGGTGGGAAACGTACTGGTCGATCAGGTTGCGCCGGATGAGGTGAATGACCTTGATGTCCCGGTCGGCCGCCACGAGTTCACGCACGGTGCGGTAGGCCGGCAGAAACACTTCGTCGGTCTTCAGCTTGAAGCCGACACAGCGCCGGCCCTGCGCGTCGAAAACGATGTCGTACAGGAACCGTTGCGGCTCGCGGTCGCGGTAGTCGCGCAGTTGCCGGTCGTACTCGGCACTGGTTTTGCGTTTTCTTGCGTAGGCGCCGAACACCGGAACCGAACCGCCCTGCGCGAAAACTTCATGATGGCACAGGGCTTGCGGGTGCGAGCCGATCAGGGTGCACAGCATGGTGCTGCCGCTGCGCGCGGCGCAACTGATCAGGAACTTGTCGTCTCGAACGTGCATCGGCTTCAGGCACCATCCCCGTGGCTGCGGCCGATTGCGGTTTGCAACCGGCCGGTTGTGCCGTAGATTGTACTGTTTGCCGCGCACCGGTTCGATTCACCCAACCCGCGCCATGACCCGGCGAACGATCCGTACCCGGTGCGGGCGACGGCCTGCGCGCGGTTCGCCGCCCGCCCGACAGACAGGAGACCGACCCATGACCGACTTGAACGAGATTGCCCCCGCCTTCGTGAAAATGGCCCACGAGATCGTCTGGTGCACCGCCGCCACGGTGGACGCAAAGGGACGCCCCCGCTCCCGCGTACTGCACCCCATCTGGCAATGGGACGGCGGCAGGCTCACCGGCTGGATCGCCACCGGGGCGACGCCCATAAAGCGCGCCCACCTCCAGGCCAGCCCCCACGTTTCCTGCAACTACTGGGCGCCCACCCAGGACACCTGCGTGGCCGAATGCCGCGCCGAGTGGGTGTTCGATGACGAGGGGCGCAAGATGGTGTGGGACCTGTTCGCCAACGGGCCGGCGCCGGTGGGCTACGACCCGGCCATGATACCGGGCTGGGACAATGCGCTGTCGCCGACCTTCGCGGCACTCAAGCTCGACCCCTGGCGCTTGCGCGTCATGCCGGGCACCGCCCTCCTGCAGGGCACCTTCGAGGCGCAGGTGTGGCAGGAATAGAGTCCGGAACCCGGCGCGCCGGGACGAGGACGTGCAGGGAACTATGGCTGGATT
>CAZNFI010000160.1:0-6563 GCA_964572185.1 uncultured Pseudomonadales bacterium | reverse complement strand
CAAACAAAACTCGGCAATAGAACAAGCGGCTTGGTGCAATATGCGGGTTAGCCCGCATCCGTCACCAACTTGCTGCTGCGGACGCCGATGCACTCGCCGCACGGCGCCTGTGGCAAGGCGCGGCGCGCACCTCACGGCCGCTCGGTCTCCGCAAAAGCCACCTCGCCAGACATGCTGTTCCATCCGGGTCCGCAACGCGGCGTGCCGGTCAGTGGGAAGTCGATTGCAGCTGCTCGGTGACGCGGCTCTCGATGTCGGCCACGGCGCCCATGCCGTCCACCTCGATGTAGCGCAGCGCCCCCGGCCCACCCGATGCATCGGCACGCGACCGGTAAAACGCCACCAGCGGGAGGGTCTGCCGCCGATAGACCGCAAGGCGGTCGCGCACGGTCTGTTCGCGGTCGTCCACCCGCTGCACCAGCGGCTCGCCGGTTACATCGTCGGTGTCTGCCAGGCGCGGCGGGTTGAACACCACGTGGTAGACGCGGCCGCTGGCCGGATGCACGCGCCGCCCGCTCATGCGCCGCACCACCTCGTCGTCCGGAACAGTGATTTCCACTACCGCATCGATGCGCACGTCCGCCGCCACCAGGGCTTCCGCCTGGGCGATGGTGCGCGGAAACCCATCGAAAAGAAAACCGTTGACGCAGTCGTCCTGCGCGATGCGATCCTCGACCAGGCGCACGATAATGTCGTCCGATACGAGGTCGCCCCGGTCCATGACCGCCTTGACCTGGCGCCCCAGTTCCGTGCCGGCGGCAACGGCCACGCGCAGCATGTCTCCGGTGGAAATCTGCGGTATCCCGAAGCTGGCGCAGATCGCTTTCGCCTGGGTGCCCTTGCCGGCGCCCGGCGGGCCGAGCAACACGATTCTCATGGATGGCCTTCTCCTGAATGCACGCGCCGCACCTTGCGCACATCGCGCACTTCGCGCAACTGGTTGATCACTCTCGCCACCTCGTAGAGGCTGGGCAACTCCAGTTCCAAAGTGAGCCAGGCCGTGCCGGTATCCGCATCGACACGCCCCGAATTGGCGAGCAGCGACAGGCCCCGGGCGCTCAACACCATGGTGATGTCGCGCCACAACCCTTCCCGGTCGGCCGCCTGAATTTTCAGCAGGTGGCGGCGCAACTCCGGTTCGTCGCCAGGCCGCGCCTGGGGCACCGACAGTCCCCTCGCCCGCGACCGATCCGACAGGTGGCGGCGCAGCACTTGCAGAACCTGCAAATCCGCTACCCCCAGAGCGAAGAACAACTCTTCCGGACCATCGAGGTCGAATGTATCGGCAAGCATCTGCATTTCCCCGGGGGTCACCGCCGGCAGCCCCAGTGACCTGACCAGTTCGTGCAGTGCGCGCCGCCCTTCGTCGATGTTGGCCTGGCGCTCACGTACCCGCAACCAGCCGCGAATCTTGCTCTTGGCACGGGCGGTGTGCACATAGCCCAGGTCCGCGTCCAGCCACTGCCGGCGCGGCGCCGCGCGCGGGTCCCGGTGAATCTGCACGCTCTGGCCGGTGCGCAGCGCCACGTTCAACGGCACGCGCTGGCCGTCGACCCGGGCGCTGACGCAATGGTGGCCGATCTCGGTATGTACGCGATAGGCGAAATCCAGCGGCGTGGCGCCCGCCGACAGGTCGACCACGTGTCCCTTGGGCGTGTGCACGAAAATTCGCTGTTCCTGCATTTCCTCGTGCAATTGCTCCGCCAGGGTGCCGCCCATGGCATCCTGCCAGTCGAGCACCTGGCGCAACCAGGCAACCTTTTCGGCGTAAAAGTCGTCCTCGTTGTCCGCGCCCTTGTAGGTCCAGTGCGCGCAGACCCCGAGCTCCGCGTCGTCGTGCATTTCCCGGGTGCGAATCTGCACCTCGAAAACCTCGCCCGCATCGCCGAATACCGCGGTGTGTATCGACCGGTAGCCGTTCTCCTTCGGCGCCGCGACATAGTCATCGAATTCCTTCGGCACATGCCGCCAGCGGGTGTGGATCAGGCCCAGGGCGGCATAGCAATGCTGCTGCTCCGGCACGATGACCCGCACTGCCAGGGCATCGTAGACTTCATCGAGCGGAATGCTCTTGGCGCGCATTTTCCGCCAGATACTGTAGATGTGCTTGGCGCGCCCCTCGACCTCCGCCTGGACGCCCTGCTCATCGAACATGGCCCGGAGCCGTTCGATGATGCGCTTGACCTGGGCTTCCCGCTCTGTACGCCGGCCCGCCAGCTGCCGGGCGATGCGCGAATAGGCATCCGGTTCCAGGTAACGCAGCGACAGGTCCTCGAGTTCCCATTTCAACCGCCAGATTCCCAACCGGTCGGCCAGCGGCACGAAAACCGTCATCGCCTCGGTGGCAATGCGCGTCTTGCGCTCTTCGAAACTGTTCTTGGCCAGGCGTAGCGCCACCACTCGTTCGGCCAGCTTGAGCACGGCCACGCGCACGTCATCGATCAGCGCCACCAGCATGCGGCGGATGTTGGCGGTCTGGTCCTTGGCTTCGCTGGCCAGCATGCGCGAACTGGTCAGATCGAGCAGGCTGATGTCCGCCAGCCCGTTTACCGCGGCAAAAAGCCCAGCGGCCGCCTCGCCGACGGCCGCCTCCAGGCCTTCGTCACGGATTTCCCCGCGCCGGGCAGGTCGATAGAAAAGCGCCGCCAGAACCGATGTGGTGTCCATCTGCATATCGGCGACCAACTCGCCCAACTCCAGGCCGCTCGACAGGTAGGCGCCATCGAAATCGTCGCGCAGCAGCACGGCAGCCGCGAGAATACGATGCTTGTCCAGGTGCGGACGTCCCTCGCAAAGCGAATCCGCCCAGGCATCCAGATCGGTCGGTCCGCCGCCCTTTTCAGGCTTGTTCGAGGGTACGCTCGAGCGCATCGCTCAGCCGATGCCAGGTCCCGCCGCGGCGGGCTCGGCCGGGCGGCACTGCCACCATGGCGTGCCACCGCAATAGCCCGGCGGCTCCCCCTGTAGAGGCGTTGAGGAGTCTTGCGCTCCGATCATAGAGTCACTTGCCCTGGCGGGTTGCCGCCGCCAAGGCTCCACCCATCCGCTTCAATCGGGTTGGCCGATGATACCGCCCCAGGCGGCGAAACTCACTCCATGCCTCCCGGGGAACCAGGCTGACGGCGCAGCAGGCGGCGGCTGACCAACGGCGCCGGGCCCAGGTGGGCGGCAAGCGCATCGCGAAAAATGCGTCGTGCCGCCTTGCGGGTGAGGGCATCGTCATAGTTTGCCCGGTCGATGTCGATCAGTGTCTGCCCCAGATGCCCTTCGTTGACCACCGTTTCGACAAAACCCAGTTCCGGTTCCAGCCGATACCAGGCAGAGCCATCGATGGGCGCACCACTCACCGCATCGCGCCGGAAATCGAATCCGTAACCCAGTTCATCGAGCAACAACCGCTCGAACTGGCGCAGGCTGCCCGCAACCTGCGTATCCTCCCGGTCGCCGTCGAGACGCGACAGCACCCATTGCACGCCGGCAAACAGGCGGCCGTGGGGTTCCCATTCCCTGGTCAGGCGCATGACCAGTTCCACCACGTAATAGGCCGCGGCGACCGCGTTGCCGGTCAACCAGCGCGACACCGTCACATCGCAGCGCGTGAGTGTCATCAGGCTGCCGCGACCGCGCCAGTTCAGGGTGCACTCGTAGAACGGCTGCAGCCCGCGGCCGCGTTTCGAATGGCGCTGCCCACGGGCTACCACGGCCATGCGCCCGTGATCCCGGGTCAGCAGGTTCACCAGCAGGCTGGTTTCCCGGTATGCCCGGGCGTGCAGCACCACCGCCGGCTGGTCGGTGACAGCGCGACCGGAACTCATGTGCGCGGATTGAGGCCGGCCACTGAATACGGATGCCTCGCCCCGTCAGTCATAGCCCATGCGGTCCAGTCCGGCGCGATTGTCCGTCCAGCCGGCTCGGACCTTTACCCAAAGGTGCAACATTACCCTGCGCCCGAGCAGTCTTTCGATGTCGCGGCGCGCATCGCTGCCAATGGACTTCAGCTTGGCGCCGGCGCGGCCGATGACAATGCGCTTCTGGCCGGCACGCTCGACAACGATGTCAGCGTGAATTTCCACCAGACTGTCCGCCTCCTCGTAGGATTCGATGACCACTGCCGTACGGTGCGGCAATTCATCGCCCAACCGGCGCACCAGCTTTTCGCGGATGATCTCGCTGGCAAGAAAGCGCTCGCTGCGGTCGGTCAACTGGTCGGGCGGGAACAGGTGCACATGCTCAGGCAACCGGGCAAAGACAGTCTTGCGCAAGTGCTCTATCCCATCCCGCTTCAGTGCCGAGATCGGCAGGATCTCGGCGAATGCCTGCAGCGACGCCAACCGGTCGATCACCGGCAGCACCGCCGCTTTCGCAGGCAGCAGATCCACCTTGTTGACGACTGCGAAGGCGGGTGTGCCGGCAGCGCGCACATAGCCGAGCACCAGCTCGTCCGCCTCGGTCCAGGCGCCCCGGTCGACGACCAGGGCAATCAGGTGCACATCCGCCACCACGGAAGTGGCGGCACGCACCATGCGGCGATTCATCTCGCGGCTGGCGCCGTCGTGAATGCCCGGTGTATCCACATAGATCGCCTGGTACGGCCCCTCGGTGTCAATGCCGAGCAGGTTGTGCCGGGTGGTCTGGGGCTTGCGCGAGGTAATGCTGACTTTCTGCCGCAACAGCACGTTCAGCAAGGTGGACTTGCCGACATTCGGCCGGCCGACGATCGCCACGTAACCGCAGCGTTGCGGCTCGCCGTTCACGGTGCCTGCACAGCCCCCGCCGCGGCACGGCCGCCCGGCCGCATCGACCACCGCCCTGCGGCTGCTGTCGCCGGCGCACGGGCAATGCCGGCGAGGTTGCCTTGCGCCCTACCTGTCACGGCCTTCAAGCTCTTCGATCACGCGCCCCGCCGCCCGTTTTTCCGCTTCCTTGCGGGTGGCGCCGGTGGCGTTGGCTGAGACTCCCAGGTCGACCACCTCGCAGGCGACCCGGAAGGAACTATCGTGACCCCGGTCGTCGCTGTCGACGATGCGGTATTGCGGCAGCTGCAATCCGCGCGCCTGCAGCCGCTCCTGCAACTCGGTCTTGGCGTCCTTGACGGCGCGCTCCTCGAGCGTATCCAGCCAGTCCCGAAAGAGGCGCAATACCAGCGCGCGCGCCGCCTCGACACCGCCGTCCTGGTGCACGGCGCCTATGACCGCTTCCAATGAATCGGCGAGAATGGAGGCTCGGTGACGCGCACCGGAACGCCGTTCGCCGGAACCGAGCAGCAGATGCTCGCCGAGGTCAATCGAATGCGCCACCTCCACGAGCGTCTCCCGTCTCACCAGGGCGGAGCGCAGAAGCGTCAGCGAATCTTCCCTCTGGCCGCGCCGGGTCCGGTACAGGTACTCCCCCATCACATAACCGAGGATCGCATCGCCCAGGAACTCCAGCCGCTCGTTGTGCTGGCTGGTGGCGCTGCGATGGCTCAGCGCCCGAGTCAGCAGGGCCTCGTCGACGAATCGGTAGCCGAGCCGGTCCTGCAGGGCTGCCAGGGATCCTGCAGCGGACACCGGCGGCCTACATCCAGCGGTTGCGTTCGAAGGTCGGCCAATGCAGGCCCGGCGCCTTGTGCACCCAGATCGCCACCGCCTTGCCAACCACCTTGGACTCGGAAACGAACTTCCAGCGACGGCTGTCATCGCTGCGGTCACGGTTGTCGCCCATGACGAAGTAGGAATCCTCGGGCACCACCCATTCACGGGCGCGTTCCTTGGTAGGGTAGCGGTAGGTGGTGTGCGGCACGCCGTCGAAGGTCTCCCGGTACTCCCGGACCGGTACCGCATTGCGGCCGATGACCTCGTGGAACTCGCGTACGAACTCGTACTCGGCACGCTTGCCATTGATGTACAGAGCCTTGTTTTCGTAGCGGAGGTGGTCCCCCGGCAGCCCGATGACGCGTTTGATGAAGTAGCGTGAGTCATGCGGCGGAATGAACACCATGACGTCGCCGCGCTGCGGCCTGCCAACCTCGACCACCTTGGTGCCCAGCACCGGCAGGCGTATGCCGTAGGCGTACTTGTTGACCAGAATGAAGTCTCCGACCTCGAGCGTCGGCACCATTGATTCGGAGGGGATCTGGTAGGGCTCCCCCAGGAAACTGCGCATGGCCAGCACGATCACCAGTACCGGGAAGAAAGAGCGGGCGTACTCGACGATGGCCGGAGCGGGCCGGTCCGGCTCGCGCCGGCGTTTCAGCACCAGCACGTCGAACAGCCAGATGCCGCCGCTGATCAGCACCGCCCAAGCAATCAGCAGTGGATAGTCTATGTCCATCAGTGTGTGGCCGAAGCCATCTGCGTTTGCATCAACTGCGTCTTCCACGTTGTCGAGGTGATCGGCAGGGTCTGGCGGGAACCGCTCGCCGCACCGTCATGACTGGTCGAGCCTCAGCGCCGCAAGAAAGGCTTCCTTGGGAATCTCCACACTGCCCACCTGCTTCATTCGCTTCTTGCCGGCTTTCTGCTTCTCGAGCAGCTTCTTCTTGCGCGTCACGTCGCCGCCATAGCACTTGGCGGTGACGTTCT
>CAZNFI010000159.1:0-6564 GCA_964572185.1 uncultured Pseudomonadales bacterium | reverse complement strand
ATACAAACAAAACTCGGCAATAGAACAAGCGGCTTGGTGCAATATGCGGGCTAGGGCACACCGCGCCATCTTTCGCCCTGCGGCCGGATTCCTGCTGTTGCTGCTGATTGTTATCGCAGTCATCCAGGGGACCGGCCGTATCGGCATGTGGTTGCTCGACGATTTCGAGAGTTCGGCCAATGCCTGGCTCGATGGGCGCGCCAGCCTGGTCGGCCTGCAGGGCGGCTGGGATGCGCTGAATCCGGTGGCCAGGGCGCGGCGCATCGAGTTTTCCGCGGGCTGGGTGCAAGGGGTGACCGTGGAACTCTTGAAAGCCTGCGCCGCAATCGGCCGGTTCTGCAGCGGTTGTTGATCGAGGACGGCGCCGTCGAGGTCGAACGAACCGAATCCGGTTGGCGGCTGGCCGGCAGTGAACCGATGCGATTGGACTTTGACCTGGGCGAGATGCTGGCCGACACCGATGAGCTGCGCTACACCGGCCGGATTTCCGTGGCGGGCGCCCCGGAGAGCGCCCTTGCGGTCGAAATTCTCGGAGTCAACCGCGATGGCCTGCATGCCTACGATGTGTCCGCGGGGCGGGCCGCCTGCGTCGGCAACTGCCGGCTGCAGGTTCGCTGGCGCGGGCGGGACGGCGCCTGGCTGGGTGGCCCGCCGCAGCGGTACCTGGCTGTTTCGGGGGGAATGGAGGTGCCCGATGCGTTCATTTCCTGGTTGCTGCCCGTGTCCGGATTGCATCTGCGTGCCGAAGGCCGCTGGCTGGAGCGCGATGACACCGGTGGCGGTGTCTTTGCGCTGATGCTCGAGCGGGTCGGTCTGCCGGGCGGTGTGCTTGGCGCGGTGAATGCCGAGTTTCGTGGCAGGCTCGGCGATGGCGGCCGCGAAGGCATGCTGACGACGCTGACCCTGGCCGCCGGAACGTCCGAACTGGGGCTTGATCCGGTGTATCTGCGCAGCGAGCCGCAAGCGACACGATTGTGGATCGACAGATTGCCGGTCGGCGAGTTGGCCGACTTTCTGACCGTGGCGCTCGGCGGCGTGGACACGGCGCGGGAGTGGATTGCCGCAACCGCGCCTGGTGGAAACCTGCTCAATCTGCACGTACGTGTGGACTCTGACGGCGTGGGCTACGCGGCGACCGTCGATGGCCTGCGCCTCGATGCCCATCGCGGCGTACCCTGGGTTCGCGGGGCGGACGGCGAGATCATCGGTTACGAACGGGGCCTGAGGCTGGCTTTGAACAGTGAGGCCCTGCAAGTGAATATCAGCGATTCGTTCACCGACAAGTGGCGGTGGGCGTACATGCAGGGCAACCTGAGCGCCTGGTTGGGCGATGGTTACATCGGCATGCGTGCGCCGTTCTTCAAGCTCGAAACCCACGGCAGCCGCTTCTCCGGGTCGTTTCTGCTGGCCAGGCCCGACGACCGGGCTGACCAGCGCGTATCCATGCTGGTCGATGCAGACCGGGTTTCCGTCGAGCAGGCGCGCACCTACATCCCCTACCACCTGGGGGCGGAGTTGCAGAGTTGGCTCAGGGAAGGGCCGAGAAGCGGAGAGCTGACCGACTTGCGGCTGGCCTACCAGGGCCAGGTGCACACCCTGCGCAGCGACCGTTCCCGGCGGCTGGCGATGCATGCCCGCATCAGCCAGGGCGCAGTGCGCTATCACCCGGACTGGCCACTGCTTGCCGATGTCGAGGGATTCGTGGCTGTGAGTGGTTCGGAAACCCATGCAACCGTGGACTCGGCGCGGATGCTGGAGGCCGACATTCGTGACAGCACCGTGTTGATCGGCGATGGCGCCTTTGCCCGGGTGGCGCTGCGCGCCGAGCTGGAAACCGGCGCCGGCCTGGACTTCGTGCGCGCTTCGCCGCTCGCGCAGTGGATGGCGTTCGTGGCGCCGGAATGGGACGGCACGGGCCGCCTGGGGCTTGCCGGTGATCTGTACATTCCCATCGACGAGGCCAGGGCGGGTCCGGTCGATGGCCGCCTGCAATTCGATCTGGCGGATGTGAGCCTGATACTGCCCGACTACCGGTTGCAGGTTGACCGAATCAACGGACAGGTACAGTACCGCTACCCGCACTACATGGATTCCGAACCGCTGGCGGCGCACCTGTTCGGGCGGCCTGGAACCATTGCCGCCGGGTCCGATGATGGATTTGTCGAGCTTCGCTTTCGCGGTACGGCGGCGCACACGGACATTTATCATCTCATCGACATGAGCGACCCCGGGCTCGCATCCGGCCTTGCACCCTTCGACGCGATGCTGAGCATTGCGGTTGACGACGACGTCAGCGGACTGGTGGTGACCAGCGACCTGGTCGGTCTGGAGGTCGACCTCCCCGGTGAATTCGCCAAGCCGGCCGACACACCGAGCCCGACCCGCTTCGACCTGCGTTTTCTGAGTGAATTCGTGCTGGTACAACTGCACTACGGCGAGGTGAACGGCTGGCTGCACGTCGATGAGGTGCCGTTGCGGGGCGCCCTCGGCGTGCGCGCTGCGGCGCCTCCGGTTGGTTTGCAGGCGAATGAGATCTTCGTTTCAGGCAGGGTTCCGTCGATCGATGTCCAGGAGTGGATGGCTGATGGCGAGACGGTGAGCCTGCCGTTCGCCTGGCGCCTCGAAGACATCCACGTGGACCGGCTGCTGGTGGAGACGGTGGCGTTCGACGACGTGACTGTCAGCGGTGCCGGGCGTGACCAGTCGATGGCCCTGCAGTTTGCCGGCGCCGACCTGACCGGACGGTTGCAGAGCGTCGATGAACAACCGCTGGTGCTCGATCTGCAGGCGGTACGACTGCCCGAGTCGGATGGCGACGGCGACCCGCTCGATGTGTCCCTGATCGACAAGCTGCCGGATGCGGATGTATCGATCGAGTCGCTCACCGTTGGCGATGAAGACTTCGGAAACTGGTCGTTCAGCATGCGCCGCCAGCCTGACGGCGTTCTGATAGGCGGCATGCGGGCGAGTCTCAAGGGCACCGAAATCGGGGCGCCGGATGGCGTTTTCTGGAACGCCGCCAGCAACCGCAGCGGCGGTGTGGTGCGCCTCGAGATGGAAGATCTCGCCGACGTGTTGCCGCAGTGGGATTTCGCACCGAGCCTGGAGGCGGAAACCGCATCGCTCGATGTGGATGCAAGCTGGCCGGGCTCGCCGCTCAACGTGGAGATCAACGGCCTGCGCGGCGATGTCGAGTTTCGCGCCAAAAACGGCAGTTTCCTGGAGGTTTCCGGCAGCGGTGCACTGCGCATACTGAGCCTGCTGAATTTCAACACCGTCCTCAAGCGCATGAGCTTCAACTTCAAGGACGTGGTGGCCAAGGGCACGAGCTTCGACAAGATAAAAGCCATAACCCGCTTCGATGACGGCCTGCTGACCTTCGTCGAACCGGCCAAGGTGAAGGGCTCCGGGTCGGACTTCAAGATCGGTGGCAGTGTCAACCTGGTCGATGGCATCATGAACGACAACGAAATGATCGTGACCCTGCCGGTCAGCGACAGCCTGCCCTGGTATGCCGTCTACATTTCACTTGCCAACCCGGCGGCGGCGGTGGCCGTGCTAGCCGGGCAGCAGGTGCTGAAGAAGCAGATCAAGCAAATGAGCAGTGCCAAGTACCAGATCAGCGGCTCCTGGGACGATCCCGAGGTGAAGCTGGTGGGTATCTGGAACGATGACGTGCAGGACTTCGATGATCTGGCTCAGGAACAGAACGCCCCCGGCCGGTCCGGCGAGGGGGCAATGGAGGGCGGATTTTGAGTGACCCGGCAACCACTGCGACGAGCGTACTGCTGGAACCGGCTGAATTGACCCGCAACGGCGTCGAGACCCTGCTCGGCAGCATGGCAGGCGGTGACATCGATGTGGGAGAGGTGTACTTTCAGAACCGCCGCACGGAAAGCTGGGCGCTTGAGGACGGCATCGTCAAGGATGGCAGCTTCTCGGTGGACCGGGGCCTTGGGGTGCGCGCGGTCAGCGGCGAAAAATCCGGCTTTGCCTATTCCGAGGACATCCACGCCGACGGGCTCAACAGTGCGGTGCAGGGGGCAAGATCGATCGCGCGCGCGGGAGGCGAGGGACGTATCAAGGCGTCGCGCACCATTGCGGCTGCGCCGCGATACACGGGCCTCGACCCCATCCCGACGCTGTCTGCCGAGGCCAAGGTGGCGCTGCTGCAGCGCGCGGACGCCGCCGCCCGCCGGGTCGACAACCGGGTGGAGCAGGTCAGTGTGCGCCTCGCGGCCGACCACGACACCATGCTGGTGATGGCCACGGACGGCACCTTCTGCGCGGATGCGCGCCCGCTGGTGCGCATGGACGTCTCGGTAATCGTCCTGCAGGACGGTCGTCGCGAGCGCGGCTACGCGGGAGGCGGCGGGCGCCGGGATCTGGCCTGGTTCAGTCACGACTGGGCAGATGAACTGGCCCGGGAAGCGGTACGTACCGCCCTGGTGAACCTGGAAGCCGGTGATGCGCCGGCCGGCCCCATGACCGTGGTACTCGGGCCCGGATGGCCCGGCGTGCTGCTGCACGAGGCGGTGGGCCACGGACTCGAGGGCGACTTCAATCGCAAGGGCAGTTCCGCCTATGCCGGCCGCATCGGCGAGCGGGTGGCGGCGCCCGGTTGCACCGTGGTCGACAACGGCACCCTCAGCGACCGGCGCGGTTCCCTGACTGTCGACGACGAGGGCACGCCCAGTGGCGAGACGGTGCTGATCGAAGACGGCGTACTGAAGGGCTACATGCAGGACAAGCTCAATGCGCACCTGATGGGCGTGGCGCCGACCGGCAACGGCCGCCGTCAGTCGTACGCGCACCTGCCCATGCCGCGCATGACCAACACTTTCATGCGCGCCGGCGATTATCATCCCGAAGAGATCCTCGCCTCCTGCGAGAAGGGTGTCTTCGCGGCAAACTTCGGCGGCGGCCAGGTGGATATCACCTCTGGACGATTCACCTTCAGCGCCACCGAGGCCTACCTCATCGAGAAGGGCAGGATCACCCGGCCGATTCGCGGCGCGACGCTGATCGGTAACGGACCGCAGGTGATGACCCGGGTATCGATGGTGGGCAACGACCTGAAACTGGACGACGGCGTGGGCACCTGCGGCAAGGACGGCCAGACGGTGCCGGTCGGTGTCGGCCTGCCGACGCTGAAGGTGGACGAGATCACCGTCGGCGGCACCGGAACCTGATCGAAGCCGTGCGTCAGGACATCGATATCCGCGAGCGGGAGGGCGAGCTTCGGGCCCTGGTCGCAGACATTCTGGCCGAAGCCGGGCAACAGGGCGCCAGTGCCGCGGAAGTTTCGGCAAGCCAGGATGCGGGCCTGTCGGTGACCGTGCGCAAGGGCGATCTGGAGACCGTCGAGTTCAGCCAGGACCGGGGCTTCGGCATTACCGTTTACACCGGCCGGAGCAAGGGCTCGGCCAGCACCTCGGACAGCCGTCCGGCGGCTATCCGCGAGACCGTTGCAAGGGCCATGGACATTGCCCGCCACACCCAGGACGATCCCTGCAACGGGCTGGCCGATGTGGCATTGATGCCATCGGCGGTGCCCGACCTCGACCTGTTCCACCCCGCGCCGCTCGATACCCGGGCTGCCGAGGAAGTGGCCAGAGCCTGCGAGGCGGAGGGGCTCCGCCATGACGGGCGCATCGTCAACTCGGAAGGCGCCGACGTTCAGGTTCACCAGGCCTGCCAGGTGTACGGCAATTCGCATGGCTTCATCGGCGGCCACGCCGCGACCCGCTACGGCACCAGTTGCGTGCTGATCGCCGAAGATGCCAACGGCATGCAGCGCGACTACTGGTACACGATGGGGCGCGATCCCGTGGCCCTCGAGTCTCCCGAGGACGTCGGGCGCCGGGCGGCGCAACGAACGGTGGCCAGGCTCTCGCCGGGCAAGGTTGCAACCGGCGCTTATCCGGTGTTGTTTTCCGCGCAGATGGCGGCATCGCTGGTCGGTCATCTGATCGGCGCCATCAGCGGCGGGGCGCTGTACCGCAAGGCATCCTTTCTGCTTGACTCCCTGGGCACCGAGGTGGCGAGCGGGCACCTGTCAGTTGTGGAGCAGCCGCTGCTGCCGAAAGCCATCGGCAGCGCCGGCTTCGACGGCGATGGCGTGGCCACCCGGAACAAGGCATTTGTCGAGGACGGCATCGTGCAGAGCTATGCGCTTTCCACCTATTCGGCGCGCAAGCTGGGCATGACCACCACCGGCAATGCCGGAGGCGCGCATAACCTGACGCTGTCCGGTAGAACCCTGCCGTTCGATGACCTGGTCAGGGAAATGGGACGCGGGCTGTACGTTACCGAATTGATGGGCCAGGGCGTGAACGCGGTGAGCGGCGATTACTCGCGAGGCGCTGCCGGCTTCTGGGTCGAAAACGGCGAGATCGGCTCTCCGGTGCACGAGTTGACCATTGCCGCGAACCTGAAAGACCTGTACCGGAACATCATTGCCGTTGGCGACGATCTGGACGAGCGAGGCAACGTGCGCGCACCCAGCGTTCTGGTGGCGGGCATGACGGTGGCGGGCTAGGAGCCTGCGCCGTAGGAATTCAC
>CAZNFI010000158.1:0-6641 GCA_964572185.1 uncultured Pseudomonadales bacterium | reverse complement strand
TAGGAAGTCGCGTAAGCGAAAATTCTCTATCGCCGCCCCTTTGGACGGGCGATTGAGGAGAATAGCGGAGGGACCGTACAGTGACCGGCATCAGACAGCAGATCTTCACCGAATCGCCCGCCCTCGACGAAGCCCTGGTCGACTCGGCGCGCTGGGCGGATGAAAACTGGGTGCACGCCCAGTTCGCCTGGCTGCGCGAACACGAACCGGTGCGCTGGATGGCCCCGGGCGGTTTCGACCCGTACTGGTCGGTCACCCGGCACGCCGACATCAAGGCGGTGGAAGTCAACAAGCGGCTGTTCATCAACGACCCGCGCCCCATTCTGGCCGGCCGCATACTCGACGCGCTGGTGCAGGGCATGTTCGGGCGCCGCCACCTGGTGCGCTCGCTGGTGACCATGGACGACCCCGACCACCTGCGCTACCGGGGGCTCACCCAGGCCTGGTTCCGGGGCGAAAACCTGCGCCGGCTGACCGCGAGCATCGAGCAACTGGCGGTGCACTACATCGACCGGCTCGCCGACCTCGGCGGCGAGTGCGACTTCGTCAAGGACGTGGCCATCTGGTACCCGCTGCGCGTGATCATGTCGATTTTGGGCGTTCCCGAAGAGGATGAGCCATTGATGATGAAGCTCACCCAGGAGATGTTCGGTTCATCCGACCCGGACAATCAGCGCTCCTTCGAGGTGACTTCACTGGCGGAGGTGATCTCGGACTTCGAAGCCTACTTCAGCGACCTCAGCCGTCGCCGACGCGAACACCCCACCGATGATGTGGCCAGCCTGATCGCCAATGCCCGCATCGATGGGGAGCCGCTCCCGGAATTCGAGACCAACGGTTACTACATCATCATCGCCACCGCCGGCCACGACACCACCAGTTCCACCATGGCCGGCGGCATGCTGGCGCTGATCGAGAATCCCGACGAGCTGGCGAAACTGCGCGCCGACCCGGACGGCCACATGGCCACGGCGCTGAACGAGATTATCCGCTGGGTGACCCCGGTGCGGCAGTTCATGCGCACGGCAACGGCGGATTGCCAGGTCGGCGGCGTCGACATCGCCGAGGGCGAGGCCGTCGCGCTCTGGTACCCGTCGGCGAACCGGGACGAATCGGTGTTTGACGCGCCCTTCGAGTTCCGCATCGACCGCCGCGATGCCGGCCACCTGGCCTTCGGCTTCGGCGCCCACGTCTGCCTCGGCCAGCATCTGGCCAAACTGGAGCTGGGCATCCTGTACAAGGAACTGCTGCGGCGCGTCGACCATATCGAATTGAACGGCGAACCGCTCTATACCCAGTCCACCTTCGTCGGCGGCCTGAAGAGCCTGCCCATTCGCTACCGCATGAAGTGATTTTTCAGGCGAATTCTCCCCGCAATGCCGCGACCTTGTCGCGCAGACCGGGAGCGGTAGCGTGCGCCGCCGGAACCGGGTCGCCGGCCACCACCTGCACGCGGCTCCAGAAGCGGCCGGTGTTCCTGAAGAACCCTGCCTTGTAGCTGAAAAAACTCCCCCACAGCCCGCGCAGCGCCACGGGCACCACCGGCACCGGCGTCTCGGCGAGGATGCGCTCGATGCCCGGCCGGAACTCGCCGATCCGTCCGTCCCGGGTGAGTGCCCCTTCCGGGAAGATGCAGAACAGGTCGCCGTCGCCCAGGCCCTCGCGAATGGTGCGGAACGCCGCCTCGTAGGTCTGCGCATCGCCGCTCTTTCCGGCAATGGGTATCGCCCGGCCGGTGCGAAACACGAAGTGGAGCACGGGAATGTCGTAGATCGGCTTGAACACGATGAACCGGATGGGCCGGCGCACGGCTCCCGCCAGCAGCAGCGCATCCACGTAGCTCACGTGGTTGCAGACGATGACCGCGGCGCCCCGGTCGGGAATCTTTTCCAGGCCCCGGTGTGTGACCCGGTACATCGTGTGAGACAGCGCCCAGATCAGGAAGCGCATGGCGAATTCCGGTACGCGGCCGAAGATGTAGGCGGCAACCGCGACGTTGGCGATGGCCACGGCCAGCAGCAGGCTCGGGATGGTCAGATGCAGAACCGTCAGCCAGACGATTGCAAGCCCGGCGCCGGCCACCATGAACAGCGAGTTCAGAATGTTGTTGGCGCCGATGACACGGGCGCGGCGGTCTTCCGGGGTTCGCGCCTGAATGAAGGCGAGCAGGGGAATGACGTACATGCCGCCGCAAATGCCGAGCACCAGCAGGTCGATCAGGAGGCGCAGGCTGCCGTCGCCTGCCAGGAACTGCCAGGCATTGCGCATGCCGTCGGCTTCGATGGCCAGGATGGCGAAATACGCATCGATGCCGGCGGCGCTGAGCCCGATGGCGCCGAACGGAACCAGCCCGATCTCGATGCGGCGCCCGGAAAGCCGTTCGCACAGCAGCGAGCCGATGGCCACCGCCACGGTGAACACGGTCAGGAACAGCGTCACCACCGTTGGCCCGCCCGCCAGGTGCTCCCGGGTCAGGTTGGGAATCTGCGCGATGTAGACCGCGCCGGTCAGCCAGAACCAGGAAATGCCCAGTATCGACAGGAAAACGCTCTTGCGTTCCCGCGCCAGCGCGATGACGTTCCAGGTCGAGGTAATCGGATTCCACTCGACCGGTCGCCCGGCATCGTTGGCCGGAGCCTCGGGAATCTGCCGGCTTGCCAGGTAACCGCTGACGGCGACCGCGAGCACCAGGGCGAACAGCCAGGCCGAAACCGCCTCGGCGCTGCCGACCACGGTGCCGACGATGGTGCCGAGCAGTATCGCCACGAAGGTGCCCATGCCGACGATGCCATTGCCGCCCACCAGTTCCGACTCGTTCAGGTGCTGCGGCAGCACCGAGAATTTCAGCGGGCCGAACAGGGTGGACTGAAAGCCGAGCAGGAACAGCACCACGAACATCAGGGTGAGGCTCTGCAGGAACAGCGAGGCTCCCGCGAGCAGTGCAACGACGATCTCGAGCAGCTTCACCCGGCGAATGAGGCGCGATTTCTCGTGGGCGTCGGCGACCTGCCCCGACAGCGCCGAAAACAGGAAGAACGGCAGCACGAACAGGCCTGCCGCCGCATTCACCGCGAGGTCTGTCTGCTCCGCGGCCAACAGGCCACCATAGACGAAGAACACGGTGAGCGCGGCGCGGAACAGATTGTCGTTGAAAGCCCCGAAGAACTGGGTGGTGAACAACGGCCCGAGGCGCCGGGTGAACAGAAGCTGGAACTGAGTGCTGCGCTTGTTCATGGGCCGTCGAGCATAGCGGGCCGGCCGATTGACGGAAAGCTTCGCCCTGCCGGCTTGCCCGCGGGCAGGGCGCTGGCCGACTGGTTTTTCCGCCGAGCGGTGCATGCTGCAAAAGCGCTGCGATCCGGCGAAAGCGACCGGCCCGATTGACCGGCGTTGTGCGAATGCCCATATTGTCCGCCTCCAATCCAGGGCGGCGGAGGCGCTGAGTGGGCAAGTCGATCTGTTTTTATCTATTGGTGGCGGCAGGCGCCGCAGTGGCCGAGACCGGCGTTCTGCGCTACGTCGAAGAAAGTGGCGAAGCGGCAGTGGCCGTGGCCGATGACATCTGGGCCTATGCCGAGATGGGTTATCTGGAAGAGAAGAGCACCCGGCGCCTGCAGGGTTTTCTGCAAGACCGGGGCTTCGCCATCGAGCAGGGTGTCGCGGGAATACCCACGGCGTTTCTGGCCAGCCGGGGCTCCGGTAAACCGGTGATCGGAATACTGGCGGAATTCGATGCGCTTCCCGGGCTGTCCCAGGCAGCCGTGCCGCATCGGCAGCCGAGAGTGGCGGATGCGCCGGGCCACGCCTGCGGCCACCACCTGTTCGGGGCCGCCTCGGCGCTGGCTGCTGCGAGCGTTGCGCAGTGGCTTGAGGAAACCGGCACGGGCGGAACGGTGCGCCTGTACGGCACGCCGGCGGAAGAGGGCGGCTCCGGCAAGGTCTACATGACCCGGGCGGGGCTGTTCGACGATGTCGACGTGGTGCTGCACTGGCACCCCTCCGACCGCAACGATGCCTCGCCGTCGAGCAGCAACGCCAACAAGTCGGGCCGTTTCCGCTTCCACGGCATCGCCGCCCATGCCGCCTCCGCCCCGGACCGGGGCCGCTCGGCGCTCGACGGCGTTGAGGCGATGAACTTCATGGTCAACCTGATGCGCGAGCACGTGCCCTCGGACTCGCGCATCCACTACGTCATCACCGACGGCGGCGATGCGCCCAACATCGTTCCCGAGTTTGCCGAGGTCTACTACTACGTGCGCAATCCCGACCCCGAGGTGGTCAAACGGTTGTTCGAACGGGTGGCCAGTGCGGCGCAAGCGGCTGCGCTGGGTACGGGAACGCGCATGGAATACGAGGTCATGCACGGCAACTATCCGGTGCTCCCCAACGAGGCCCTGGCCAAGCGGGTGGATGCCAATCTTCGAATGCTCGGCGGTTTCGAATACAGCCCCGAAGAGCAGGCCTTTGCCGAGACGGTTTATGCGACCCTGATCGAGCCCTCCCTGGAACTCGGTTCCCACGCGCAGATACAGCCGTACGTCTATCGCCAGCGCATGGGTTCCACCGACGTGGGCGATGTGAGCTGGACCGTTCCGACGGTGGGATTCGGCACCGCCACCTACGTGCCGGGAACGGCGGGGCACAGTTGGCAGGCGGTGGCGGCCGGCGGCATGGGCATCGGCCACAAGGGCATGCTGCTGGCGGCCAGGCTGCTGGCGCTGACCGCGACAGACCTGTACACCAACCCGGCCCTGATCGAACGCGCCTGGCAGGAACTGCAGCAACGCCGCGGCCCGGACTTCAAGTATTCCGCCCTGCTGGGCGACCGCGAACCGCCCCTCGACTACCGCCTGTAGCGCTGCGGCCGCGTTGCCGGACCGTCACGCGCCGATGCGCATGGCCGGCCCGGGACAGGCGCACTGCCCGGGCGACAGATATCTGCCGGTCGCGCACACGGCAATGCGCCGTGCCGGCAGGCACGACGCATCAGAGTGTTGATTTGGGCGGCGCGGGCCGCCGGAGAGTCAGGCGCGGGTGCCGCTGAAGCTGGCGTTGCCGAAGGCGCCGAGCTTGACGTTGCCGCTGATGCTGTCGCCGTCGACGGTGGCGCTGAATTCAAGCGTCATGGGCATGGGCGTGGTGATGTCGGCTTTCCATGAAAGCGAGTCGCCGTCGGCGGCGCCGTCTTTCAATTCGATGGTGCCCTGGGCGCCGCTCAGCGTACCGGTCAGCGTGCCGCCGTCGGTCTTGAGTTCCAGCGTACCCTGCTGGGCGCCCATGGGCGTGTTCATGGTGGTGTTCCAGGTACCGTCCGCGCTCATCGTCTAATCCCCTGTAGCTGCAGTTCAGAAGTCAAGGCGGCGAAGTATGGCACAGGCAAATGAACGGGTCACGAGCGGTTGTGGCCCGCCCGGAAGCAGCGAAAGCTGCTCTGCATCGAAGCCTGCGGGCGGGCGGCTCAGTGGAGGATCGCCTCCCGGAGTACCTCGCTCAGGTCGCTGACCAGGGTGATGCTCAATTCGTCACGCACGGCGTCCGGCAGTTTCTGCAGGTCTGCCTCGTTGTCCTTGGGCAGGATCACGTCCTTGAGCCCGGCACGGTGCGCCGCGAGCACCTTTTCCTTGACGCCGCCCACCGGCAGCACCAGCCCCGACAGGGTCAGTTCGCCGGTCATGGCCAGCCCGTCGCGCACCGGCTTTTCGCAATAGGCCGACACCAGTGCCGTTGCCATGGTGACGCCGGCGGAGGGGCCGTCCTTGGGTACCGCTCCGGCGGGTACATGGATGTGTATGCCGCAATCCTCGATGCGGCCCCGGTCGAGGCCGATCTGCTCGGCAATCGACCAGATATAGCTGCGCGCGGCCTTGGCCGACTCCTGCATCACCTGGCCGAGGTGCCCGGTCAGGGTCACTTTCTCGTCCTTCTGGGTCAACGTGGCTTCAACGTACAGCACATCCCCGCCGGCTTCGGTCCAGGCCAACCCGGCGGCAACGCCCGGCGAGAGATTCTTGCGGCCGTTGTCCGACTTGTACTTCTCCGGCCCGAGCAGGTCGTTCAGCGAGTCCACCGCGATGCTGTCGACGATGTCCTGTTCCTCGATGACCTGGCGCGCGCGCTTGCGGGCGACGCGGCCGATCACGCGCTCGAGTTCGCGCACGCCGGCTTCCCGGGTGTGCCGGCGGATCATGTGATGCAGCGCCTCGTCGGATATCTCGAGCTGCTGATCGGCAAGGCCCGATTCGTCGCGCTGCCGCGGAATCAGGTACTGCCGGGCGATGGCCTGCTTTTCCATGTCGCTGTAGCCGGACAGCTCCAGCACTTCCATGCGGTCGAGCAGCGGCCGGGGAATGCCTTCCAGGGTGTTGGCGGTGGTGATGAACAGCACCCGCGACAGATCGTAGGCCAGGTTGAGATAGTTGTCGCGAAACTCCTTGTTCTGGGCCGGGTCGAGAATTTCCATCAGCGCCGCGGCCGGGTCGCCGCGGAAGTCGCGGCCGAGCTTGTCGATCTCGTCGAGCATGAGGATGGGATTGATGACGCCGGCGCGGCGCACCCCCTGCAGGATGCGGCCGGGCATGGCGCCGATGTAGGTGCGGCGGTGGCCGCGCAGCTCGGATTCGTCGTGCAGGCCGCCGAGGCTC
>CAZNFI010000157.1:0-6653 GCA_964572185.1 uncultured Pseudomonadales bacterium | reverse complement strand
CCACGCTCATCAAAGCAAATCGTCGCTTGGTTTCACACAGCGTGGGAAAGTCCTGACGACCATACCAGGAACCCTTTTCGGATGTCGCAGATCACGGGAGAGACGGTACTTTCCAAACACCGGCTTGTGCGATACTGAAACCCGGTTCAGCATTCAGCCGATCGGAGCCCGAAGCGTCCCCCTGAGTCCGGGCTGCCGATGGATTCGGAGATCCCAGTGGGGCCAGGCCCATTGGGGTTGTTTCACACAAGAGACAGCAACAATCAGCGAGATGGCCCACGAACTCGATTTCGACCCGGACGCCTTGCGCGAGCGCTATCGCATCGAGCGCGACAAGCGCCTGCGCGCGGACGGCAACGAACAGTACGTCGAGATGACGGGCGATTTCGCGCGCTACCTGGAAGATCCCTATATCGACCGGAAGATCGAGCGCGATCCGGTCACCGATACGGTCGACGTGGTTCTGATCGGCGGCGGCTTCGGGGGCCTGCAAACGGCGGCACGCCTGCATGAAGCGGGCATTCACAACCTGCTGCTTGTCGAGAAGGGCGGCGACTTCGGCGGCACCTGGTACTGGAACCGGTATCCGGGCGCCCAATGCGATGTCGAAGCCTACTGCTACCTGCCGCTGCTGGAAGAGTTGAACTACGTACCGAAGGAGAAGTACGCCTACGCCCGTGAGATTCTCGATCACGCCGCGGCGATCGGGCGGCATTACGGCCTGTACCAGCGCACGCTGTTCCAGACCGAGGTAAAGGAACTGCGCTGGGACGCGGCGCAATCCCGCTGGATCGTGCACAGCAACCGCGGCGATGCCATCCGCGCCCGCTTCGTGTGCATGGCCAGCGGCCCGCTGCATCGCCCGAAACTGCCGGGCGTTCCCGGATTGCGCACGTTCAGGGGGCACAGTTTTCATACCAGCCGCTGGGACTACGACTACACGGGCGGCGGTCCGGACGGCGGGCTCGACCGGCTGGGCGACAAGCGCGTGGCCATCATCGGCACGGGCGCCACCGCCATTCAGTGCGTGCCCTATCTCGGCGAGGCAGCGAAAGAACTGTATGTCTTCCAGCGCACGCCATCGTCGGTGGACGTGCGCGGCAACTCGCCGACCGATCGGGCCTGGGCAGCCGGCCTGCAACCGGGCTGGCAGAAGCACCGCATGGAGAACTTCAACGCGCTGGTTTCCGGCATGCCCCAGCAGGAAGACCTGGTCAACGACGGCTGGACCGATCTCGTGCACAAGGTCGTCTACCGGTTTCGCAATGCCGACCCGGGCACCAACCTGTCGATCGAGCAACTGGTGGAGATGGCCAACTTCGAGAAGATGGAAGAGGTGCGCGCCCGGGTGGACCAACTGGTGGACGACCCGGAGACGGCCGAGAAGCTCAAGCCGTACTACCAGATGTTCTGCAAGCGACCCACCTTCAATGACGAGTACCTGCCCACCTTCAACCGGCCCAACGTGCACCTGGTGGACACCGACGGCAGGGGCGTCGAGCGCATCACCGAGCGGGGCCTGGTGGTTGCCGGCAGGGAATACGAGGTGGACTGCATCATCTACAGCACCGGCTTCGAGGTGGGCACCAGCTACACGCGCCGCGCCGGGCTCGACGCCATCGGCCCCGGCGGCAGAGCGCTCAGCGAGCACTGGCGCGACGGCACGCGCAGCCTGCACGGCATGAGCAGCCACGGCTTTCCGAACCTGTTCGTGGCGCAGATCTCCCAGGCCGCCTTCACCGCCAACTTTCCGCACCTGCTGGAAGAATGTGCCATTCACCAGGCGCACATAATCGCCCATGCGCTCGAGAACGGATTCTCTGAGGTGGAAGTAACCCGGGAGGCCGAGGAAGCCTGGGTGCAGCGCATACTCGGCTTCGAAGGCGGCCCGCTGGCGGGCCTCGGCGGCCCGGACTGTACGCCCGGGTACTACAACAACGAGGGCCAGGAACATCCCCACGCGGCCCAGTCGGCGCCTTACGGACCCGGGTCGATCAGTTTCTTCGAACTGCTGGCGAAGTGGCGCGCGGAGGGCACTTTCGAGGGCATGCAGTTTCGCCGGCCGTAGCGCCCGTACCCGCCGAGCCCCCGGAATGCACCTGCCCCTCCCTGCCCCGGCGCCTCAGTTTCCGCTGTCAGCCGAACTCCGCCACCCGCGCCTTCAGCGCTGACAGGGCGCGCTTGTTGCTGTTGACGATGTGTTCGATGGACGGCGCCTGCGTGCTGATGTCGCCCAGTTCGGCCATCACCACATGCGCATCGTCGTGGGCGGGAAACCGGCGCATGTCAGCCAGCCAGCGCGCCACGTTCTCGTAGGGCGAAAAGTCGTAGATGTTGGTGAAGCCCTCCTGCAACTGGCCGATCTCGACGTAGGCGGCCAGGTCGGCGATGGTGACCTCGTCGGCGGCCAGGTATTTCGACCGGCCGAGCCAGCCCGCTTCCAGCGCCGACAGGGCGCGGGCGAAGTTGGCCTGGGCGCTTTGCTGGAACTGCCGGGAAATGTTGAGGTCCTTGCGCATCTTGGGAGCTATCAGACCCAGGGAGGCCTCGCGAACGCTGCGATGGTGGAAGTGCAGGTACCAGTCGATGCGCGCGCGCTGCCTGGCATCTTCCGGATACAGGTCGGTCCAGCCGTGACGATTGCACAGGTAGGCGAGAATGGCGTGCGCCTCGGCGAGCACGAAGCCGTCGGCTTCCTCGATACAGGGGATGGTGCCGCCCGGGTTCCTGGCCAGGTACGCCGGATTGCGGCTGCCACTGTCGCCCTTGGAGCCGGGATTGATGAGTTCCATCCTGAACGGCATCCGCTTGACCAGCAGCAGCCACATGACGGCGCGCACCGGCTGGGAGAACGGTACGCCATACAGGGTAAGCGGGTTCGACATGGTGATTGGCCCGGGTTGTTCGGGATGACCGAGCCGCCGACATCCCGTATCGTTTCTCCAACTCGATCATTCGACTCGAAACTGCAATGCAACCCTCTGGCTGCAGCCCAATAAAGGAAACACCATGACCATCGAGATCGTCAACTCACCGGCGTTCGCCCAGACATACGACCGCTTCCATTTCTCCCAGGCAGTGAAGGCCGGTGGCCTGCTGTTCTGCTCCGGTGTCGTCGGTACCGGAGCCGACGGTAAGGTTCCGGGCGACCTCGACCGCGAGTTTCGCAATGCCTTCGAGGGTGTGAAATCGGCGCTCGGGGAGGCGGGCCTGAACATGGCCGACGTGGTGGAGATGACCACCTATCACGTCGACATGGAAGACACCATGCCCGCTTTTTTCCAGGTGCGGGACGAATACCTGGCCGCCCCATGGAGCGCCTGGACAGCCATCGGCATTTCCGCGTTGGCCATGCCGGGCGCCCATGTGGAGATTCGGGTGGTGGCAAAGCTCGACTGAACCGCCGCATCGGTGTCATTGTCCTGTCCTGATCAATGGGATCGGGCGTGTGTTGTTGAGCGGAGCGGGGAAAATGCGATTTGGATTTGCACTGAGACTCATGGGCACTGCCGCCAACGCTCCCGTTCTGCGCGAGAGTGCGCGGCGCGCCGAGGCAGCCGGCCTGGATGCGCTGTGGGTGCCGGATCACATCGCGATTCCGCCGGACGATGCCGAAGGCTCCGGCGGGCGCTACCTCGATCCGCTGACATCGCTGGCCTGGCTGGCGGCGGCAACCGAACGCATCAGCATCGGCAGCGCGGTGCTCGTTCTGCCCTACCGCCCGGCCCTGCCCACCGCCAAGGCGATCGCCACCGTCCAGGAGCTGTCGGGCGGCCGCCTCGAACTCGGTGTCGGTGTCGGCTGGATGGGGGCGGAGTTTCGCGCCGTCGGCATCGACCGGCGCCGCCGCGGCCGCGTCACCGATGAGACCCTGTCCTTCCTGCGCAACGCCTTTGATGCCGACGACGACGTGACGACCGCGAACGGCCAGCCCTTCCTGTTCCGTCCGCGACCGCCCCGCCCACGCATCTGGATCGGCGGCGCCGCGCCCCACGCGCTTGATCGCGCGGCGCGCTTCGGCGATGGCTGGATGCCGATGGGCGACAACCCGGCGAAGCTCGAACCTGCCGTGCAGGAACTGCGCGCGCGGTTCGCCGACGCCGGCCGGGGCACGCCGCAGATCGCGGCTGGGGGCGCACTCGGGCGCGTTTCCGCCGAGCAGGACATGGATCGCCTCGACCACCTGGCCGAACTCGGCGTCACCGAGTACATCCATGGCGCCCGCTATCACGACCTGGACGGGTTTCTGCGCTCCTTCGAACTTCTGATGCAACGGGTCGAGGCCCATCGCGCCCGCTGAACCCACACCGGCAGGTGCTTACGACACCGCAACGGTTATCATTCACGGTTCAGCGGGCATGAGAGGCACAGGACAGTGGGCGGAATCTACGGAGTGGCGCTTGCGGCATCGACCGGGCCTGCCCTGGTGGCGCAGGTACGGCAGGCCGAGGCCGCGGGCGTGCCGGCGGCGTGGGCCACCATGGGCGCGGCCGGCCCCGCCGACATGATGCCGGTGCTGGCGGCCGTGGCGCAGCAGACCGAACGCATACTGCTGGGCAACTCGATCGTGCACACCTGGTCGCGACAGCCGGTGACTTTCGCCGAAGAGGCGCTGGCCGTCGATCAGTTCGGGCCCGGCCGCTTCCGGCTGGGCATCGGGCCGACCACCGCCTTCTTCGTGGAGCGCATGTACGGGCGCCCGTACTCGAAGCCGCTGACCAACCTGCGCGAGTACCTGCAGACGGTGCGGGCGCTGCTGCGCGAGGGCAGCGCCGATTTCGAGGGCGAGCACGTATCGGTGCGCTGGCGCATCAGGCCGCACGCTCCGGTACCGGTGATGGCCTCGGCGCTGCAACCAAAGTCGTACGAGGTGTGCGGCGAACTGGCCGACGGCGCCATCTCCTGGATGTCGCCGCTGAAATACCTGACCGGTACCGCGCTGCCGGCGCTCGAGAGCGGCGCGGCACGCGCCGGGCGCGAAGCGCCGCCGCTGGTGGCGCACGTGCCGGTCGCCGTGACGAGCGACCGCGAGGCGGTGCGCGCAATGGCGCGCGAGCAGCTTGGCATGTATGCAAGGGTGCCCAATTACCGTGGCATGTTCGCGGCCGCCGGCTATGACGTGACAAAGGGTTATAGCGACGAGTTGCTCGACGACCTGGTGGTGTCGGGAACCGAACAGGAAGTCGCCGCGCAACTGCGGCGGTGGGTCGAGGCGGGAATGGGCGAGGTGCTCGCGCTACCGCTGTTCGGCCCGGACCGGGAAGCTTCGCGCGCGGCGGTATTCGCGGCGGTGGCACGAGCGGCAAACTGATTTCGGCGACGTTGCGGTCGCCGATGGCCTGCGTCCAGGCAACCCGGACCGGATGCCGGATGCGATGCGCTTAATCGCCGACCAGGCAACGCTGAACACACACCGGGAACTGCTGGAAATCTGGCGCAGCGCACGACCCAGACCCCTCCAGTGACCCTGCTTCCCGGCGGGTTGCGGGTCACTGAAGCCAGGCGCAGCGCGAAAGCGTCGTTCTCGGTGTAACCTGGATCGGAACGCGCACCGGCCGGGCCGGATTCGTGGCGCCCGCGACGGTCCCGCAACCTATTCCGATTCCGCTGGTGAGATGACCGCGACCATCGCGTGGGGTCCCTTGATTACCTTGTATGTGTAGGGAATGCCGGGCGGCGCTGTTCGACATCTTCGAGCCGCGTCGTGCTCAGCGCATAGCCATCGTCGCCGATGCGAACCCAGGCATCGGGCCGCTTCTAAAGGTCTGTTTCGACTCCTCGATCACGCTTTCCGTGCCCCATGGCTCACCGAGGTCTTTCCTGCAGGCGTAGCCGAGGCCGTCCGACCCGTTGTGTGTCCCGGCCGGTGACCTCTTATCCGAAAAGCTCCCGATTGGCCCGCCGCAGGAACGCAAGGCCGATGGCCGCGTTGAAGAAGATGAAGAAGTTGTGCATCACCAGTCCGAAGGCAGAAAGCTCGGCCGCATCATCCGGAAACAGCACGACCCAGATGGTGATCGCCGCGGCGCGCATCGGTGTCGGAATCGCCGCGGCGAAAAAGATCACCGGCAGCACGCCCAGCATGTCCATGAAGGTTGCCTCGACGCCGAACAGGCGCAGCGCCAGCGTATACACCACCACCGCACCCAGAAGCGCCGGCGAGCGGATCGCCGCGACGATGAGGTAGCGTAGCGGCGATGCCTCGCGGAATGCCTTCAGGATCGACCGCTCGCGAATGGCTTTGCCGACCGGTATCAGGCCACGGAAGAAAGCGACCCAAAGGAGAAAGAGAACCAGCACGCCAAGCCCGATCCAGGGCACCAGCCCGAATACCGCCGGCAGCGTATCGGCCGCCGTCAGGTATCCGACATTGGCCCAGAAGGTGAGATACAGCAGTTCGCAGAACATGATGAACAGCATCGACGAACCGACTTCCCAGCCCGGCACGCCGTCGCGTCGATTCAGATACAGCGCCATGGCGCCCTTGCCCACCTGCTCGTTGAAGATGGAGATGATGTAGGCGCTGGCGCGGATGGGCAGAATGCCCGCCCAGGGCACCGGCGCGTTGAACCAGGTGACCACCCGCCACACCACCGTGGAGTCGATCAGGAAGAAGAAGGCGGAGTAAGGGATCATCAGCGCCAGCCAGACGC
>CAZNFI010000156.1:0-6763 GCA_964572185.1 uncultured Pseudomonadales bacterium | reverse complement strand
CGTCGCGCATGGGAGCAGTGCAGCCCTCCAGGTAGCTGACGTAGGCGCCTTCTTCGGCAATGATCAGTGTGCGTTCGAATTGCCCGGTATTCTGCTGGTTGATACGGAAGTAGGTGGACAGTTCCATCGGGCAGCGCACGCCTCGGGGCACATAGACGAAGGACCCGTCGCTGAAAACGGCCGAGTTGAGGGCTGCGTAGAAATTGTCCCGGCGCGGTACCACTGAGCCGAGATACCTGCGCACCAGTTCCGGGTGGCTGTGTACGGCTTCCGAGATCGGGCAGAAGATCACGCCCGCTTCCTGGAGCTTGTCCTTGAACGTGGTGGTGATCGATACGCTGTCGAAGACCGCATCGACCGCCACCGTCGGCTCGGCCCGAGTGACGCCGGCCAGCATTTCCTGTTCGTGCAGGGGAATCCCGAGTTTCTCGTAGGTGCGCAGCAGTTCCGGGTCGACCTCATCGAGCGATTGCGGGCGGCCGTCGAGGCTGGTCGGCGCCGAGTAGTAGGAAATGGCCTGGAAGTCGATGGGCGGGAAGCGGACGTGAGCCCACTCGGGCGGCGTCATGCGCGACCAGTCCGCATACGCCGACAGCCGCCAATCGGTCAGCCAGGCAGGCTCCTGTTTCTTTTCGGAAATGAAGCGCACAACCGATTCATCGAGGCCCGGCGGCAGCGTCTCGGATTCGACATCGGTGACGAACCCGGCGCTGTATTCCTGGTTGATGATGTCCAGCGGCGAATCACTCATTGGAGCCTGGCTGCTTTCGACTGGCGATTGAGGGCATTGTACCGTTGCTCCTGGGAATACCCAACTAAATTAGTCGGGTATTCGGAATCAGGCGCTCGGTCCGCAAACGCCTGACGCCGACCGGATTGCCAATCTCGAGTGCGGGCCGCTAACATCGTCTCAGTTCCCTTCGCGCCGTCCCCTATGCCGCACCTGCAACCGATGCCCGAAGACCACATGTACCTGGCGTACGGCATCTACCTGCTCAAATCCCAGCACCGGCTGATCCGGCGCCTGAAACGGCGCTACCGGCCCACGGTGCATGGCAACCGTACATGGAACTCCAGTTTCCTGCTGATGGACTACCTCAGCGAAAAACCCGTCAGAAAGGGCGCCCGGGTACTCGAGATCGGCTGCGGATGGGGTGCTGCCGCAGTGTTCTGCGCGTCGCGGTTCGGTGCCCGGGTAACGGGTCTCGACATCGACCGGGACGTGTTTCCCTTTCTGCAGGTACTGGCGGATTTGAATGGCGTGCAGGTCGACACCCTGGGCCGCAAATTCGAGAAGCTCAGTTCCGCACAGCTGGGTGGCTTCAACACCATTGTCGGCTCGGACATCTGTTTCTGGGACAGCATGGTCAAACCCCTGCAACACGTGGTGAATCGTGCCTTTCGGGGCGGTACCCGGCGCTTCGTCATCGCCGATCCAGGCCGGCCCACGTTCTATGAATTGGTCGACCTGTGCAGCCGCAGGTACCGGGTCAAGCTCACGGAATGGTACTCGGTGGAGCCGGAGCGTTTCGAGGGAGAAGTGGTCGAAATCAGGCCGTGACGCGGTGGCGCGTCAGCCGGCGCTCTCGTTGTTCACGAACGCCTTGAGCTGATCGGCGAGCGCCGTGCAGGCGGATGAACGCACCCGCGCGAGAATCGGAATCGGCACGATGACCGCCGGCATGTAACTGGTACCGATGGCTTCCGAACTGACCCGGCCGGCGGCTTTCCCGCTGTTCACGTCCCAGATCGAGGCTTCATATGCCGAGTCGTTTTCCCAGGACAGGAATCCGAAACATCCGCCGCCGGCTGGCGTGACCGCGCAACTCAGGGAGCCGCCGGAATCGGTACGTTCCGTGGAGCCTTCGATCCAGACCAGGTACTTCAGCCCCATGTCGGCCAGGCGCCTGGCCAGTGGCGGCCGGTCCAGCAGAGCAGGCAGGTCGTTGGCGTTGGCGGGCGCGGTGCGCGGCTCGAACCAGGGGAATGTGGCATCGATGAACTGCTGCTCCGGAATGACGCTTACCGGGTTGGCGCCGCGGTTCATGTTGCCGGCGACGCAGGAGATGAAATCGAGTTCGGTCTCGGCGGTTGCCGGCTGGCTGCGCCGGCCGAGTACCACAATCGAGTCGCCGGCCGCCATGCCCGTGTCCGCTTCACGGACCTGCTGCACCGTGGCCGTTACGCAGCCGCCGGCCAGCAGCGGCAGCAGCAGGGCGGGGCCCAGCCAGCGGCGGAGGTCAAGGCAACGGGTCGATGGCGGTTTCACGAGACGCCGCCCAGTTCGTTCCGCAGCCAGTCGGCAATGCCGGGGAAGGTCTGGAAACGCAGGGCGAAGTCCGCCATGGCATCACGGCAGGCCTCCAGCGCCGCGGCCTGCAACGATCCGGAGGCGCCGCCGTGATTCTGCTGATGCGACTTTCCATAGGCGGTCAGAACCCAGTCGCTCAGCGCCTCGCCGTGATTGTCCAGCATCTGAAAGCGGTAGCGGATCCACACTTCGTGGTATTCGGTACGGGTCTGGCTCGGCAAGGTGAACTGCAGTTCCTCGATGGAGGGGACGAGCACGCCGGCCACATCGGGATTGGAGGCGTCGGGGTGCTGCACGAAGCGATGGCCGATGAACATGCCCGCGAGCAGGTTGTCGAACATCGCACGCTGGGCGGTGCCGAGTTCGATATGCCACTCTCCCTGGTTTTCGATGGTCTCGGTGAAACTGTAGCTGTTGAGTGTTTCGTCCAGATAGATGCCGATCGGGAGCTGAACCTTCTCCACCAGGGGCACGGGAAAGCTGGTCGGCACCGCCACGCTGCCGCCGGCGCAGGCGCCGAGCAAGGTGCTGGCCAGCAGCAGCGCCAGCGCATCGGTGGTCACTGTGCTCCAGGGCCTGATTTTTAGGTTCTCTTGCATGCCGGGCTCCCCGAGGCGCCCACACCACTTATAAAGCAGCTTGGCCAACTCCTCAAGTTCGACAGCCGTTCCATCACTGAAAGTCGGACAGTCCCACGAAAGTGCCGTCATTGCGGTAGGCGAGTTCGCGCATCAGGGCGGCGAACCGGTAGACGCGGGCATTGGGCCGCTGCAGATGCACCGGGAAACCGACCGCATTGATGCGTACGCGCCGACGGCCGGATTCGTCGGCGACATTGATGCGGTCCACCGCATCGACCACTTCCTCTATGGAGTTGCCGCTGTAGTCGTCGCCGAAAACGTAGATGCCGATGCGCTTGTCCGGCGAGTAAAAGGTGTCGATGGCGGCCTGTATCCCTTCAACCGGGCTGGAGTTGCTGAACGGGTTCCAGGTACGCAGCGTGTTGATGATCGACTGCCGGCGGGCCGGCGTATCAGGAATCCACTGCCCGCGAAACCCTCCGAACATGTACTCGCCCATGTCGTTCATGACCTGGATGCCCCGGACCGTGGGATAAACATCCAGCGTTTCCTGCACCTTGCGCAGCACCTGCGGCCAGGCGCCGGCGAACATGCTGCCGGAGGTGTCGATGATGAACACGATGTATTCGCTGTCCACGGCGATGCCGCCCACCAGGTCGGTCTGGCGGCGGAAGTCGGCGCCGAGCAGGCGCTCCATCTCGTCGGTGAGGCTTTGCCGCGCGGCGGCCAGTTTCAGGGTCTCTGTGCGCATGTCCTCGGTCTGTTCGCTGGTGGCGGTGAAGCGGCCGAGGATCTGGCTCAGTTCCCGTTGCAGGCGCGCCAGCTCCAGCAGGTTGTCGTCGAGCTGCCCGGACGCATCGGTGAGCTGGCGCCGCAGTTCGTTGATCTGGCCCTTGATCTCGAAAAGCGCCTGTTCGCGTGCCGCCACCTGGCCTTCGAGGTTGACCGATGTCTTCTCAAGCAATACCGGCTCGACGGTCTTGGTGATCATCAGCAACAGGATGATGGCGCCGAACCCGCAGCAGATCACGTCCAGGAAGGAGACGCTGAACTCCTCGACGTCACGGCGGCTGCGCGCGCCCATCAGGGCCAGTCCCTGGAAGGCGCCATATAAGCGCCCCCGGTCGTGCGTGCCAGATTCCAGAACGCCGCGGCAGCCAGCGGATCGCCTTCCATGGGAAACATGATCACGTTCATGGGCACCTGGTTGGGCAGTTCGCGCAGCGCATCCCGGAACAGCCCCAGCCGGTCGGAACCGGAGATCGTCGCCCGGCGCGGCGGGCGCATGCCCTGGGTGGGCAGTGAATCGACGATCAAATAGACGTTGTCGGGCAACGGGTCGAGACTGCGCAGCTTGGTGACCAGGTTCACCAGGCTGGTTCCCCGGGCGGGGACGATCTCCTGCAGCCGGTCGATGGCGCTTTCGAGCTCGCGGCCCTCCGCAAGCGGCACCCACTGATCGTTGCTGCCCGGCAGCAGCGACGTGGTGCTGGTATTGAAGGTGAATATCTGGAAGTCGGCATCGAGTGGAAGCTGTGCGCTCAGCCACTCGACGGTGTTGACCGCGCGCTGCCACTTGGGCGACAGGCGTTGCCGGTCGGTGGGCATGTTGCGCCGGCGCAGCACGTTGACGATGGTGTCGTCGAGCATGCTGGCGGAGACGTCCACGGCGATGAGAATGTTCCGGCCGCCGACCTTGAGGCCGGTCAGGTACTGGCGGTCGCCTTCGCCGGCGAAGCCGCGCACGCTCAATCCTTCATTGGCGGCATTGATGGCGCGTAGCCGCTCGAGTTCCTCTTCCCGGGCATCGACATCCGACTTGAGCCTGTTGAGGCTTTCCTCTTCGGCTTGCGAGCGGACGCTCAATTCGCCGAACTCGTCGCGCGTGCGCTCGACGTCCGCCTCGGTGCTGGCCAGCTTGCGGTCGGAGTCATCGAGGCGCTGGCGAAGTTCTTCCAGGCGCTCCTTCAGTTCGAACAGGTCATGCTCGCCATTGCGCACCTGGTAGTCGAGCAGCCTGATCTCGGCGAGCAGGTCCTTGTTGACGACCTTGGCGTTTTCCTCGGTGTCGTGGTTGATGATCAGGAAGATGAGCACGACCGCGCCGAAGCCGCAGGACATCACGTCCAGGAAGGAAAGGGAAAAGACGCTGAGTCGCCGTTTTGAGCGCATGTCTGAAATTAGGTTAACTGTTTAATTTATTGAATTTAATAGAAAAAATATCCATGTAGAGTGGCTATGAGTGCGCTTCGACGGCAATGAGGCGCAAGTCCTTGCCGTCCTTGCCGATGGTGTCGCCAGCCCGGCCCGCAACCGGCAGGCCAAACGGATTGCCCGATAGCGGCCAGGCCCGGCTGTCCAGCAGCACATGGGTCGCCGCGGGCCGGTCGTCGGTCACCGGTGCGCGCGCCGGCTCGCCGCAGGGCAGGGCGGAGACCAGGGTCAACTGCCCCGAGGCAATCGCCGGCGCGTGGCGCAGAAATCCCTGCACCAGGGCCTGCGGCGCCAGTGCCTCGGCCTGAATGCCCAGATCGCCAAGGCCCGCCAGTAGCCCCGGCACGGCCGCGCTCTCCGGCGCCACCAGCAACAGGGCGTCGGCGGGCAGCTTCTGGGCAAGCTGTTCGAAGCGTTGCACGAGTTTGCGCTGCAGCACCGCGCCCGGCACCTGTACGTGCCGTTCGTGGCCGCCATGCTGTATCCGGGCGGCGAATCCGTTTTCTCCGTTTTCACCGCTGCCGGTCTGCAGGGACCAGTCGTAGAGCTGATCGTAGAGTTGCTGTTCCGTGTCGGCCGCATGCAGCGGATCGAACCGGGTGTCCTGCACGAACCGGTCGGCCACCAGGTTCGCCCAGCCGTCCAGGCAGGACATCAGGCCACAGCCGGGCAGTTCCTGCGCAGCCGCTGCCGTCACCTCGTCTGTCACCCGCAACTCGGTCAGACAGGCCCGGGTCAGGTGCAGGTCCAGCAACCACGCATGAGCCGGCAGGGCGGTGGTGCTCGCCATGAGTACGGCGCTGTCCACGAAGCCGCGCACCTCGATGCCCGCCTCCATGGCGATGCCGAGCAGCACACCGAGTTGGTCGCTGCTCAAGACACCGGGTACGGCGACGACCAGGCCCGGGTCGGCGTCCCCGATGCTGCGATGGCTGTGCGGTTGCGCGGCCGCGGGCCCTGCTCCGATGCGGTCGCCGGATCCCCGTTCAGCTGCCGTGGCGTCGCCGCCGCGTCGTGCCGGCCAGGGAAGGCGCATGGCCCGGCGCTTGCCCCGAGTGCGCCCCGCCGTAGCGCCGGTGGGGTTCGCTGGCGTCGACTGCGACTCGGTGCCGGTGCCGGCGATCAGGTCGCGAAGATGCAGGTAGACCAGGTCGGCGTGGTTGCTTGCCAGCTTGCCCGGGATCGGCAGCGGGTCGGCACTCAGCCGGGCCAGGTATTGAGCGTTGCTCTGCTGCGGATGCAGGCGCGCGATGCGCAGTGCCTGCCGGCCGAACAGGGTGCTGTCGGGGCCGATGTGAGCGATGGCAGGCTGCCGGTAAACCGGCTCGCCGTCCCGGTAAAGGGTAAGTTCCGCGTCATTGAACGCCAGCAGGTCCATCAGTCACGAACGCGCAGGTGGCGGAGCAGCCGGCGGTCGCAATAGCCCTGGACATCGCGCACCAGACGTTCCTGAATCAACTGCAACTGATGCATCAGGAACATGACCACGATGCTGATCACCAGGGCGATGAAGGTCGAGTTGAACGCCACCCCAAGATTCGCGGTAACGCCGCTGATGTCGCCTTCCACCGCCCGGTAGGCTTGCCCCAGCGCCTGGCTAATGCCGCGCACGGTGCCGATGAAACCGATACTCGGTATGGCCCAGGCGATGTAGCGC
>CAZNFI010000155.1:0-6775 GCA_964572185.1 uncultured Pseudomonadales bacterium | reverse complement strand
GCCTACGATGCTGCGCACTACGGCGTCGCCCTGCCGCCTGAAGCGCCGGCGGTACTGCAGGAGCGCGCCTATTCCTCACCGATCTGGTATTCGCCACCCGAGTGAACGGCGTGCGTCTCCGACAAACCCACGACCCCGGACATCAGCATGCAGGCCCGCAAATCCGGAGGGTCTGCATAGCCGCCAAGCGGTAGTGATGGCAACGGAACCGAAGCTCGGTTCGCCGAAACCATGCCATGCAATCAATCGCCTCAGAGCGATGCCGGTGATTGCCGAAACACCGAACGGCCCCGGGCAAAGGTCTCGATCACCGGTATGTCGGCCAGGACCGCGGGCTCCGCGGTCAGCGGATTCGCTCCCAGAATCACGAGATCCGCGCGCTTGCCCGGGGTGATCGAGCCTTTGCTGTCTTCCTCGAAATACTGGTAGGCGGCGCCCTGGGTGACCGCGTACAGGGCTTCCTTCACGGTGGCGCGCTGTTCGGGACCGAGTATGTAACCGCTGCGCGTGGCGCGGTTTACGGTGATATGCACCAGGCGCATCATGTCCGGCGGCACCACCGGCGCATCGTTGTGCACCGTGAACGGGATGCCGTGCTCGATGGTGGCCTTGACCGGGCTGGTGTGGGCGGCGCGCTCGGTGCCGAAGCTGCGACGGTGCCAGTCGCCCCAGAAGAAGGGGTGCGCGGCGTAGTAGGACGGAACGATGCCGAGAGCCTTGACGGTGGGCAACTGGTCCGGGCGCATGAGTTGCGCGTGAATGATCACCGAGCGGTGGTCCGGTAGTGCATTGGCGTCCACGGCGCCGGCAATGCCTTCGATCATCGCGTCGATGGCCGCATCGCCGTTCGCGTGCACCAGCACCGGAACATCGCGCTCGATCATTCCGGCGACCCGCTGCCTGTAGGTTTCGATGTCGTAGGCGGGATAGGCGACATAATCCTCCGGTGCGTTCTCCGGGCCTTCCGTGTAGGGCTGGGTCAGCCAGGCGGTGCGCCCCTGGGGCGAGCCGTCGAGTACGAACTTGACGCCGCCGAGGCGGAAGCCGCCGCGGTAGGCATTGTCTTCGCGGATGCCGGCAATGACGTCGTCCTCGAGGTTGTTGACCATGGCGAAGGCAACCACATCCACGGGAAAGGCCTCGCGCTCTGCCGCCGCACGCATGACGGCGATGTCCGCGAGAATGGCGCCGCCGTCCTGCACGGTGGTGATGCCGAAGCTTGCGTGGTAGTCGAGGGCACGGCGCAGCAGTTGCTCGTAGCGCTCTGGGTCGACCCGGCCGAACTGCCCCATGGTGAACTGCGTGGCAGCCGTCTCTTCCATCACGCCGTTGGGTTCGTTGCTGCCGGGGCGCCGGCGAATCACGCCGCCGGCCGGGTCCGGCGTGTCGCCGTCCATGCCGACGGCGGCCAGTGCCGCGGAATTGACGGCGGCGAGGTGGCCGGAGACGTGCATCAGGGCGATGGGGTGTTCGGTCGATGCCCGGTCGAGGTCGTCGCGGGTCGGGTGGCGGTTCTCGGCGATCAGCGAGTCGTCGTAGCCGTAGCCGAACAGCCATTCGCCGGGCGGCAATTGGCGCTCGGCGATTCGCTCGCTCAGCAGGCGCACGATGTCGTCCATGACCTGCACCGGCCCCACCGGGGGTGAGGACAGGTTGACGAAATCGATCAGGCGGGCCACGAAAGAGACGTGGCCGTGGGCATCGATGAAGCCGGGTATCAGCGCCCGTTCCCCCAATTCGACCAGCCGCGTCTGCGCGCCCTGCAGGCTGCGCACCGGGTCCGCATGGCCGACCGCTACGATCTGTTCGCCGCGTACCGCCACGGCGGTTGCGCCGGCCATGGCGTCGTCCATGGTGACGATGTTATCGCCGACGATGATCAGGTCCGCGGGCGGTTCCGCCGGCGCCTCGAACTCCTGTTCGGCGCCGCATGCGGCCAGCAGTAAGCCAAGCGTCGCGGCCGGGCCGCGCAGGTTGCGGATCGTCATGAGTAGCTGTCCCTCGAGTTGTCGGGCTGCGATATGCGATATTAGCCCAATCGCCAACGCGGCGATGCCCCGGTCCGACGGAAGGGCAGTGAACGCCGCTCAAGACCCGTTGGCGGCGGTCAGTCTCCCCGCAATACCCGTCTGCCGGGGTAGACACCCTCCTGAAGTTCGCCGTTCCTGACCACGAAGGTGCCGTTGACCAGCACGTGGGTGATGCCGGTGGACGGCCGGAACGGGTCCTGGAAGGTGGCGTTGTCGATAACGGTGCCGGCGTCGAAGATCGTGATGTCCGCATCGGCCCCGACCCGTATGCGCCCCTTGCGCCTGAGGGAGGGGCTGTAGTCCTGGAGAACGGAGGCGGGCAGAACGGTCATCTTGGCCAGTGCGGTCATCAGGCTCAGGCTTTCTTTCTCGCGAACGTATCGACCGAGCACCCTGGCGCTGGTGCCGATTCCCCAGGGGGGCACCTTGTTCTCGAGGTTGAAGATGGGGGCCCCGTCGCTGGCGACGGCCACATCGGGCGCGTTGGTGGCGATGGATGTCCACTCTTCCCGGTTGTAGTGGTGGATGACCCCCATGCCCGGGTACTTTTCCCGGTATTCGTGCCAGGTGGCCTCGGTGAAGCGTTCGCCGGTGGCGGCCACTTCCACGTCTTCGTAGTCGATGGCGAAGATCTTGCGCCAGTCGCGATTGAATACCGCAGCGGTATTCGAGGTGGAACCGGCGTTGTACGGAAACGACTCGGTGGTGACCGTCACGCCCCGCTCCCGCGCGGCGCGGATTGCCCTCAGGAATTCCTCCACACCGCCCATGGCGCTGGCCTGCAGGTGGCAGACATGCACGGCGGCGCCGGTCTGCTCGGCAAGCCCGATGACCTCGTAGAGCCCGGTCGGGTCGCCGGCGATGCCACGGCGGATGTGCACGATCACCGGCGCCCCGCGCTCGGCAGCCACTTCGAACACGGCGAGCATCTCCGCCCCGTGGACGGCTTCGCTCATGTAGTCGAGCAGCATGCCGATACCCAGGCCGCCCTGGTCGAGCCCGGCGCGCAGGTGTGCCTTGAGTGCCGGCAGTTCGTCGGGCCGCATGGTTGCGCGGAAGGCCGGGCGATTCATGCCGATGGCCGCACCCGCCGCATCGCCGATGAGCACGTCGAAACCGGTGACCGCGGCATCGCCGTCTTTCATCGCCGACCGTACCCAGGCATGGCCGACCGAGGCGCCGTAGTTGATGACGGCGCGGCCGTCGATGGCGAAAGCGCCCCGGGTGCCATGGGCCGCCGCCGGGTAGGCGCCGGACTCGAGTTCGAGTTCCGTGGTGACGCCGTCCTGAGCCTGGAACCGCTGCCCGAGGGGCGTCCAGGCGTGGCTGTGCAGATTGATGAAACCCGGGGCGACCACCAGGCCCGAGACATCCACCGCCTCGGCCCCGTCGAGCGGGCCGTCGGAGACTGCCACGATGCGCCCGCCGGTTACCGCCACATCGCGAACCGCATCGAGCCCGCTTTCGGGGTCGATGACGCGGCCGCCCTTGAGCACGAGTTCGTGCTCAAGGGCGAGCGGTCCTGTAGCCAGGAGGAACAATCCAAGGAAAAGCGACAGGTGTCTCATGGACATTTGCTCTTGTTGCCTGACTGTCGGCCTGCGAATGCAGGAGTCCACTCGATTTCGTGCCACAACCCCCGAGCAGGCGTTGCCTCAGCCCGACGAGCGGGCGGTCTTCGAATTGACAGTTGACTCAATTGTAAACTCGATCCGCGAATGAGAGGCCCAGCCCGGGTTCAGCGGCGGGCCTGCATCCGAATTGGTGAACAGTCGCCGCTAGAGTAACATCCGGAAGACCTGCCTCGTACCCGCTCCAGGAGACCCCATGCGGTTGCCCATCGTTTTCCTCATCGCCGCCATAGTGTTGTTGCCGCTGGCCCAAGCGGCAGAACCGATGCGCGTGTACACCGCCCGGTCTGTCATCACCATGGACGAGTCGTTGCCCCGGGCAAGGGCGGTCGCGGTGGCCGACGGGCGCATCGTCGCGGTGGGCGACCTGGACACCATGGGCGCCTGGCTCGAGGCGCGGGAACATGTCATCGACGACCGCTTCGCCGACAAGGTGCTCGTGCCCGGCCTGATCGACAACCACCTGCACCCGCTGATGGCGTCCATCCTGCTGAACACCCGCTGGATCACGCCGCAAAGCTGGTCGCTGCCCGGCCGGGAGGTGGAGCCCACCCGCGGGCGCGCCGCCTACCTCGAGCGGGTCGCGGCGGCGGTAGCGGAGCCCGGCTCCGGCGACGAGCCCTTCATCACCTGGGGTTACCACGAACTCTGGCACGGGGTGGTGCGCCGCGCCGATCTCGACCGCATATCCGTGCAGCGCCCCGTGATTCTCTGGCAGCGCTCGTTCCACGAGATCGTCGTCAACACCGCCGCGCTCCGATGGCTCGGATTCGACCCGGAGCGGGACGAGGAACCCATCGACGTGGACTTCGGGCAGGGATTGTTCTCCGAGCGCGGGCTCATCGAAGCTCTCGGCCGCATGGTTCCCTTCCTGCTGACGCCGGAACGGCGCCGGGCCGGGCTTGATGCGGTGCGTTCGATCGTGCACCGGGGCGGTATCACCACCATCGCCGACATGGGTGTGGGGAATTATTTCGGGCTGGAACAGGAGGCTGCGATGTTTCGGGCGGTGTTCGAACCCGCGTCGACACCGACACGCATCGTGCTGGTTCCGGTGGCTCCGCGCCTGCCGGAGGAATCCGACCGCGAGGAATGGCTTCAGTCACTCGGCGCCTTTCCTGCGGCGGCCTCTCACAAGGTGCGCATCGGCCGGCATGTGAAGCTGATGGCGGACGGCGGCTTTTTCGCCCAGTACATGCGCATGAATCCACCGGGCTACATCGACGGACACGAAGGCAAGTGGCTGACGCCGCCCACGGAGCTGGAGGCCCTCGCCCGGCTTCACTGGGACCGGGACCTGCAGTTGCACGTTCACGTCAACGGCGATGAGGGCATGGACGTGGTGCTCGATATCCTGGAACGGGCCCTGGCGGCGAACCCGCGGCCCGACCATCGCACCACGCTGCATCACGTCGGTTTCGCCACCAACGACCAGCTCCGGCGGGCGGGCAGGCTCGGCGCGGTCATCTCCGCCCAGCCCTATTACATCTGGGCGTTGGGCGACCTCTACGCCGCCCACGGGCTCGGCTACGACCGCGCCTCGCAGATCTCGCGCGTGGGCGCCATGATTCGCAACGGCATTCCCACCTCGCTGCACTCGGATTTCAGCATGGCGCCGGCGGCGCCGCTCACCCTGGCCTGGGTGGCGGTCAACCGGGTCACCTCCGAGGGCACGCTGATGGCGCCCGAGGAGCGCATCACCGTGGCGCAGGCGCTGCGCGCGGTGACCCTCGATGCCGCCTTCGCCCTGCGCATGGAAGACGAGATCGGCAGCATCGTAGCCGGCAAGCGGGCCGACTTCACGGTGCTGGAACAGGACCCGTTTGCGGTGGACCCCATACAACTCAAGGACATCCCCATATGGGGAACCGTCTTCGAAGGCAGGCCCTATCCGTTGCGTAATCTGGGGCAACGCTGACTCCTGCCGCGTGCTCAACGTGCAGTTAGCACGGTAAGTGCGCGCTTTGGTCCGCGCACCCAGTGCTTTCACTACGCTTGCCAGCCTCGCTACGTTCATTCATGAATAGGTCGGGCTAGCGGGGGGGCTTTTCCAGCCTGGCCGCCAGTCGGCTCCGGCTGTGCGGTTTGGGGCCTGCAAGTCGAGGGGACGGGTGAAAGTGCCGTGGCGGTGGTAGTTGGATGGCGATTGCCGCCTTGGCGGATGGACCTTGAAGACAGGGATGACCGCCCGGCGTCAGCATCTGCGCTACTCCTCGCGTGCCGAACGTTGGCTGCAAACAATGGCCGTTGATCGTTGTGCGCCATGGAAACCGACCCGGCGCCGTACGAGCCCGACGGTGATTGAGGTGACGCGCCAACCGGTGGTTCGTGGTTTTGCCAGCCACTGGAGGTGTTCACGCCTGATGTGCTTGCATCCATCGGGTTGCGTCGTCTCCCTGTGTGGCGTTTCGCTGTCGTTCGGTGCGTGGCAGAGCGATGCGGCGCGTTTCGCGAGCGACACTCGCACGCATTTGCCGGTCTGCCCGGAAACGGACACTCAACCAAGACGCATGCCGACGGAAGTTCCCCTGGCAGGAACCCGACATTGGCGAAACCGAGGACTTCGATTGCGGTGGTGGCGTTTGGTTCCCCGGCGGCGGCAACCGGTGTTGGCTGCCTGCGCCGGATCGCCTGATCAGGCAGGCGGACCCTTGACCCGTTGCCAGTAGGCGTCCAGGTCGCGTTTGACCAGGGGTGCAAGCAGGTACAGGCCGAGCACGTTGGCCAGCGCCATGGCGAAGATCATGGCATCGGAGAAATCCAGCACGGCATCGAGTTGCGTGGTGCAGCCGATGATAACGAAGGCGCAGAAGACGGCATTGAAAACCAGCTTGGCGCTGCGCCTGTTGCCGAAAATGTAGACGCAGCCCTCCAGGCCGTAATAGGACCAGGAGATCATCGTCGAGTAGGCGAACAGCATGATCACCACCGCCAGGGGGTAGGGAAACCAGGGAATCACGCTGGCGAACGCCGACGAGGTCAGTTCCACGCCGCTCATGGTGCCATCGGTCAACAGCGCCGGGTCGTAGACGGTCACCGTGATCACCAGGGCGGTAATGGTGCAGATCACCACGGTGTCGATGAAGGGCTCGAGCATGGCCACGAAGCCCTGGG
>CAZNFI010000154.1:0-6860 GCA_964572185.1 uncultured Pseudomonadales bacterium | reverse complement strand
TTCCGCGTCGGCCGAGGCCCGTTGCCTGATCGCGGCACCAGGAATATGAAGGGGGCATTGACGTGGCGCAAAAACCGTTCCCTGCTTGTCTGCGTCCCGGCGCGCCGCCGGGGTGGAAACTTTCAGGGAACATGGGTTTCGTTTGTCTTCATTGGCTGGCCGACAGCGGCTGCCGCTGGCAATATCGCCCGTCACGCCGACATTGAGCAGCCGAGGAATCCAGAATGTCCCTTACCGATAGCGACGACCTGATCGTCGAACAGATCCAGATCGGCCCCATGCAGAATTTCACCTATGTGGTGGGTCATCGCCCCACCCGCGAGGTGGTGATCGTCGATCCGGCCTGGGACATCGACAGCCTGCTCGAGCGCCTGGACGAGCAGGATTACGTGCTCAAGGGCGCGCTGGTGTCTCACTACCACCCCGACCATATCGGCGGTTCGTTCTCCAGCCGCAACATCGAAGGCCTGGCCGAACTGATCGCCAAGCGCCCGGTGAAGGCCTATGCGCACAGCGATGAGGCCGACGGCGTCAAGAAGGTGACGGGGCTTTCGGATTCAGACCTGGTGCGTGTCGAATCCGGCGACACCATGAAGGCCGGCGATGTCGAAATCGAGTTTCTGCACACCCCCGGGCACACCCCCGGCTCCCAGTGCTTCCGCATCCGCAATACCCTGGTTTCCGGCGACACGCTGTTCATCAACGGCTGCGGCCGCGTCGACCTGCCCGGCTCCAACGCCGACGACATGTACCACAGCCTGCAGAAGCTCAAGAGCCTGCCCGATGAAACCCTGTTGCTACCCGGCCACAACTACGCCCATGTCCCCAACGCCACGTTCGGGGAAATCATGAAGTACAACACCTATCTGGCCGTAAAAGACCTGGATACCTGGCGCATGTTCATGGGTTGACCCGCCAGCGCCCTCACCATTGGGCAATCGGTTGGCGGTCGTCTGCCGGGTGTTGTCGAACCCGGGCCATGCGCGGCGGGCAAGTCGCCGGTTACCACCGGGTGGCGGGCGCAGAGCGTTGCTGCCCGGGTTCTCCGTCAGGGCAGCAGGTGCGCCACCGCATCGCGTTCCTCGATCAGTTCCGCCTCGGTCGCCTGCAGCTTCTCGCGGCTGAAGGGGTCGATGTCCAGGTCTTCGACCAGGCGCCAGTCGCCGCGTGCGCAGGTGACCGGAAAGGAGTAGATCAGGCCTTCGGCGATGCCGTAGCTGCCGTCCGAATACACCCCCATGCTCACCACCTGGTCGGTACCGAGCGCCCAGTCGCGCATGTGGGCGATGGCGGCATTGGCCGCCGATGCGGCACTCGATGCGCCCCGCGCCTCGATGATCGCCGCGCCGCGCTTCTGCACGGCCGGCATGAATTCGCCTTCCACCCAGTTCCGGTCGACCAGGCCCATGGCGACGCGGCCGTCCACGGAAGCATGGGTCACATCGGGATACATGGTGGTGGAGTGGTTTCCCCAGATGGCCAGGCCCGATACATCGGACACGGTGCTGCCGGTCTTCGCCGCCAGTTGGCCGACGGCCCGGTTGTGGTCCAGGCGCGTCATGGCGGTGAAGTTCCGCGGGTCGAGGTCAGGAGCATTGCGCTGGGCGATCAGGCAGTTGGTATTGGCCGGGTTGCCGACCACCAGAACCTTCACATGCCGCGAGGCGCGTTCGTTCAGCGCCTTGCCCTGTACCGAGAAGATGGCGGCATTGGCTTCGAGCAGGTCGCTGCGCTCCATGCCGGCCGAGCGCGGACGCGACCCCACCAGCAGCGCGTAATCGGCCCCATCGAAAGCCACCTCGGGGTCATCGGTCTGCACGATACCGGCCAGTAGCGGAAACGCGCAGTCGTCCAGTTCCATCGCCACGCCGCGCAGCGCATCCAGCGCCGGCGTTATCTCCAGAAGCTGCAGGATCACAGGCTGATCGCTGCCCAGCATCTCGCCCGCCGCAATGCGGAAAACAAGCGCATAGCCAATCTGACCGGCAGCCCCGGTCACTGTCACTCGAACTGGTTCCGTCATGGTCCTTACCGTCTGTAGGGCGGGCTATTCTATCCTGACCCATTGGTGAATGAACGCAGTCAGGCTCTGGCAAGAGTAGTGAAAGCACTGGCTGCGCGGAGCAACCGCGCGCACTTACCGTGCCAACGGCACGTTGAGCGCACGGCGCGAGCACGGCCAGCGATTTCGCTGCCATTGACGGCAGCGGTGGATCATTCATGAATAGGGTTGGCTGGGCGCGACGCGAATCAGTCCTTTGCCGGCTGCGCCCGCAACGGCGGGTTGACCGGTTGCGGCTCGATGTCCCGGTAGTAGGCATCGAGCTGGTCGGCGCTCCAGGGTTCGTCCCGAAACGCCGCATGCACCTCCGCCGGATGGGTCCAGATCCCGGTCTTGCGGCCATTGAAACTCAGCACCTGCCCGTTGAAATGCGCCGCCCCGTCGCTCGCCAGCCACACCAGCCCGGCGGCCACTTCATCCGGCGCGCCGAAGCCCAAGGCGACCGGGTCCGGGGCCGGCTCGCCCTGCTGGGCCGCCGCTGCGGCAGCGCGCTTGAACACCACCTGGGTCATGTCGGTCTGCGCCACCGGCCACAGCGCATTGTTGCGGATGCCGTAGCGGGTGAACTCCAGCAGCGACGTTCGCAGCAGGCCGATCATGCCTTCCTTGGCCGCGGCGTAGTTGCCCTGGCCGAAGCCGCCGACCAGGCCGGATGCGGAAATCACCTGAATGATGTGGCCGCCGCCCGCGCGCATGGCCAACGCCGCCTGCCGGGTACACAAAAAAGCGCCGCGCAGGTGCACGCTGATGACCTCGTCCCAGTCCTCGACCGACATTTTCAACAGCGTGCGATCGCGCACGATACCGGCGTTGTTCACCATTACATCGATGCCGCCGAACTGCTCGACGCAGGTTGCTACCAGCCGCTCGGCAGTTTCCGGTTCAGCCACCGAACCGGTTACGGCCGCCACGCGCCCGTCCGCCGATTCAATGGCCTGCACCGTTTCCTGAATGGCGCTTTCGTTGGTGCCGTTGACGATCACCGCCGCACCCTCGGCCGCGGCGGCAATGGCAAAGGCGCGGCCGAGCCCCCGGGACGACCCGGTGATCACCATGCGCTTTCCTGCAAGGCAGCCCATGGCAGTCAATACGCCGACGCACCGGGACGATGGGGCGCCCGGTTACGCACATCGAAGGTAATGTCGAGCGCCTTGAGGCCGCGCAGAAAGCTGCTCGGTACATGCTCGAAGGCATCCTGGGGATTCTTCAGTTGTATGTTCTCCAGCCGGGCCAGCAGAACGGTGAAAGAGGAGAGCATCTCCTGCCGGGCCAGCGGTGCTCCCGGACAGTGATGCGGCCCGGAACCGAAGGCCAGATGCGCACCGGCCCGGCGACGCGCAACGTCGAACGTCTCCGCGTCTTCGAAGACGTCTTCGTCCCGGTTCGCCGATGCGTATCCGAGCGCCAGGCTCGACCCCTTGGGCAACGGCACGCCGCCGAGTTCCGTATCCTCGGTGGTGACCCGCCACAGGTGCATCACCGGTGTCTCGTAGCGCAGCGACTCCTCGATGAAATTGCGCAGCAGCTTGTCGTCCTCGCGCAGGCGCTGCAGGGTACCCGGGCGTTCGAGCAACAGCATGAGCCCGGAGCCGATGGCATTGGTGGTGGTCTCGTTTCCGCCGGTCAGCAGTTGATCGAGCAGGTCGAGCAGTTCATGCATGTCGAGGTGGCGCTGGCCGCCGTTTTGCTCGTCATCGACGGTGGCATGCACCAGGTCGGAAATGATGTCGTCGCGGCGCTCGCGGCGCCGGTCGGCGATGATCCGCGCAAAGAACCGCTGCGCCTCGACCACCAGCCTGCCGCATTCCACCGCTTGCGCGTCATCGGTGAAGCCGCCGCCCGGCGCCAGCATGGCGTCCGACCACTGCTTCAGGTCCCAGATGCGCTCGCGGGGCACACCGAGCTGGTCGGCGATGACCGTGCAGGGCAGGGGAATGGCGAATTCGCGCACGAAATCGCACTCGCCGCGGTCGATGAAGCGGTCAATGAGGTCGTTTACCACCGTTTCGATGTACTCGGTCATTGCACGAATGCGCTTCACCGTGAAGGCGTGGTTGATGAGCTTGCGATAGCGGGTGTGCACCGGCGGGTCGGTGCGCTGCAGGGTATGCACCCGCGCCCAGCCGTGTTCGCTGCGATAGCTCTCGGCAATGTCGCGGCTGGTCCCGCGGTTGGCGCCCAGGGTGTAAGTCTGGTTGGAAAAGATACGCGGGTGCTTCTTGACGTGGCGCAGGTCTTCGTAACGGGACACGTACCAGGCGCCAATTTCCGGCATGAAATAGACGGGCGCCTCGCGCCGGATCGCCTGGAAGTAGGGGAACGGGCACTCGCGGGTGCCGTCCTCCAGCAGATTGTAGTCACTCAGTTGCTTCATGAGACTCGCTGTTCTCGCCTGATCCGGTGGTTCATCCCCCGCCCGAAATTTCCATCGCCGCCAAGTCGAGTTCCGGCAATCGGCACGCCGCCACGAACCCAGACACCCGCAACCCGGGTGAGCACCCCATTCAATATAGTGCATCGCCGCCGCCGCTGAACAGTGCGCCCACTGGCTGTTCGGAAAAACCACATCATTAAAATTCTTGAGCGGCGTTTGTGTGTGCAGATGAGTTGCATTTCGGATCAACGTATCCAAGTTGCGAAGCAACTTGATTGCCTCGCCGCCAGGCGAGGCGCCTAGACACTCGTTCCATGCGAGTCGGGAACCCGGCGCGCCGGGACGCTTACATGCAGGGAACAGCTTTGAGTACACCGATGAGAGCGGGCGTGAGGTGCGGGACTCCGGCACCTTTAAAGCGATTCAGGGCGTTAGAATCTGCAAGACAAAGCACGCTCAGCGTGCCGGAGGCCCGCACCTCATGGCCGCTCGGTGCTTGAAAGCCACATCGCAAGACGGTTGTTCCATGAAAGTGGCCAGCCACAATCGACACGGCTGCACTCAGTGCCGGCAGAACTCCCGGTACCACCGCTCGCGGGGCAGAGCGAGCGCCTCGACGAGCCAGGGGGTCGTTTTATCCGGCAATTCGTTCCCGGGTGCCCAGCAGCAGGCGTCGAACAGTTGCGGCTCGGCCACGCCGGGCTCGCCGTCAAAACGGTGCGCCTCGAACAGAAAATTGATGCCCTGGTGACGCCCCGAGACGTAGGGAAGAACACACCGCGGTGTGAGATCCTCCGGAACCACGCCCGTCTCTTCCCGGCACTCCCGGAGTGCCGCTTCGCTGACACTCTCGCCAGCGCGCTGGTGGCCGCCGGGCAGACCGAAGTAGCCGTCCATGAAGCCGGTTTGCGCGCGGCGCAACAGGAATACCCGGTCGTCGCGAACCAGCATCGTATGTGCAACCACGGCAAAACCGTCTCGTGGCGGACGCACCAAAACCCTTCCCGCAAACCACTGTGCGGCTATGGTGAGGGGATGCCAAACTTGATTCAACCGCGTTTTTTTGGGATGTTTGCGGGTTCGCGTTTTGGCGTGTGCCGTCCGTTTGCTTCGACCATCGAACAGGTCGCAAGCGGTCGACTGCGGCATGTGCCTGCGGTTGTTGATTCGGCGGTTCCATCCGCATCGGCCTTGCGGGCGACCCACCGAATTCCCGGTACAAGCACTTTTTGAGGGCGTTTGAGGTTGGCACCCGAGTGGAACCATAGGTCTGCGTGTCCCTGTAACGGGCCGAAGTCGTGTGCATTCAACCGGCACTCGAGGAACGGTTCATGACGGTACCGACCCCCGGTCTGCCCAAACAGCAGGGCCTGTACGACCCGGCATTCGAAAAGGACAGCTGCGGCGTCGGCTTCATCTGCGACATCAAGGGGCGTCCGGGCCGCGGCATCGTCGAAGACGCGCTGTCGATGAACTGCTGCATGGAGCACCGCGGCGGGCTCGGTTACGAGACCAACACCGGCGATGGCGCCGGTATCCTGCTGGGCCTGCCGGACCGCTTTCTGCGTCGGGCGGCACGGCAGGAACTGGGCATCGAACTGCCCGGGCGCGGCAGCTACGGCGTTGGCAACGTATTCCTGCCGCCCGACGACCGGGAGCGCGCCCGCTGCACGCAACGGCTCGAACAGGTGATAGAAGGCGCCGGCCAACGCCTGCTGGGCTGGCGGCAACTGCCCGTCGACCCAGACGGGGCGGATATCGGCAAGGCGGCGCGGGCCGCCATGCCGCACATGGCGCAACTGTTCGTCGGCACCGATGCCGACAACCCGCTCAGCGGCGATGAGTTCGAGCGCAAGCTGTACCTGATCCGCAAGTACGCCACCCACCAGTTACGGGGCGACGAGAGCCTGGTGCAGCGCCAGTCGTTCTACATCTGTTCGCTGTCTTCCAAGGTCATCGTCTACAAGGGCATGCTGACGCCCTTGCAGATGGCGCCGTTTTTCAACGACCTCAACGAGCCCGATTTCGAGTCGCACCTGGCCATGGTGCACTCGCGTTTCAGCACCAATACCTTTCCGTCCTGGGACCGGGCGCAGCCCAACCGGTTCATGTCCCACAATGGCGAGATCAACACCCTGCTCGGCAACGAGAACGCCATGAACGCCCGCCAGGGCGTGGTCAGTTCACCGCTGTTCGGCGACGACATCGACAAGCTGTTCCCCATCGTCGAACCCGACTGCTCCGACTCCGGCACCTTCGACAACGTGCTGGAATTCCTGCTGATGAGCGGGCGCAAGCTGCAGGAAGCCGTGCTGATGATGATTCCGGAGGCCTGGCAGCAGCATTCGGCCATGGACCCGGCAAAGCGTGCCTTCTACGAATACCACTCGTGCCTCATGGAGCCCTGGGACGGCCCGGCATCCA
>CAZNFI010000153.1:0-6947 GCA_964572185.1 uncultured Pseudomonadales bacterium | reverse complement strand
ACGGCGCGTCCTCGTTGTAGGCGTACACGACGAGATTGACGTCGGGGACGATCACTCAAGCGGTGCGGTCGTGCGGTTGCGCGGTAAAGCGCTCCACTTCCAGTTCGTCCACCAACTGGTTGAGCTTCAGCGGATCGATGCCGGGCAGAAACCCGCGCGCCGCCGACTCGACCCGGAACGGCTCTCTCCGGGAAAGCGGCTTCTCGCCCGTCAGCAGGCCGTGGCGCATCACGTCGTTGACCACCGCCTTGAACGACCTGCCGGTGTCCCGGGCCAGCGTCTTCAGGGATGCCGCGATATCGTCGTCTATGGTGAGCGTCGTTCGCATGCAAGCATCATAGTGCTCACTATGGAGAACATCAAGATGTCACCGTGGTGTTGCTCGACAGCAGGCCACCAGGCCGTCGGGTTCGGCGTGTTGGTTCAGCCCGGACCGGCGCGCATGATCGTGCCACACGCGACGCAATTGCAGGCGCGCCCGCCGAGCCGGCCGCACCACCGGCACGTCATTCAGATTCCACTTGCCGGGCTCCCCGGGACACAGATCCCGGTCGAGCAGCAGCCCGCCAAAGTACCGCCTTCACTCCCATCGCCGCGAAGTGCATGCCCGGACACATGTGGCTGCCCCGGCCGCATGGGATGACGGCGAACGGTTCCGAAGCCTGCGTAACGGACTTCGGGAGCCATTCCGAAAAGCCCTGAAACCCCTGACGCGCGCTCGGCGCCCCGCGTCACCCAAGCACACGCAGCGCCGTTTCGGCCTGTATCATCCGCAGCCGACAGCACTGCGGGCTTTTCAGACAGAGCGGAAATCGAATGACAGATGCAACAGGCGGAGCGGGCGGTCGCATTGCGCTGCCCCTGTCGAGGCGGCACATGCCGGACGGCTACACGATCTCCCTGCAGAACTACACCGGGCGGGGCACAGCCCAGGAAGTGCGCATGCCCGAGCAATTCGGGCCCGCGCAATCGCTGCGGGGGTTCGAGCGAACCTACCGCAACATCATCGACTACATCGTGCGCATCACCTACCGCATCTGGGAAGACCGGGATGTGGAGTACATCCGCGACACCTATTCCGACAGCTCACACGTCTACGACGACTACGGCCTGCAGCTCGGCAATGCCAAGATCGTGGCCGATACCTATCACACCACGGGCGCTTTCTCCGACATTCAACTGATCGCCGACGAGATCGTCTGGGCGGGCGACGACGAAGTGGGCTTTCATACCTCGCACCGCACCATCATCCGCGGCACCAACGACGGCCCGAGCCGTTACGGGCCGGCTACCGGCAGGACGGTCGATGTGCTGGTGTTCGCCAATTGCGTGGCGCTTGAGAACGAGATTTTTCTGGAGCACGTGCTGTACAACAACTCCAGTCTTCTGCGGCAGCTCGGCTTCGACCTCCAGGAAATGGCGCCGCGGCTGGCCGCCGACGCACCGGCCGGCTGGCCCCGGGACGCAACCGTGTGGGCCGACCTGAAAAACGCGGCACGCCCCGCGGCCCCGCTCTCGGTGAGCGACCCCGTGCAGGGCTTCGATGTCGACCGATTCGTGCGCGGTACGCTGGACGCACTTTGGAACGGCCGCTCGTATGAAATCCTGGCCACCGCTTACCGGCCCGGCTTCACGTTCCGGGGCCCCACCGACCGAACTTTCACGGGCGCCGTTGTGTACCGGGAGATGCTGCAATCGATCTTCACAGCCTTTCCGGACCTCGAGACTCAGGTGGACGAGGTGTACTGGATGGGCAACGACGCGGAGGGCTACCTGAGTGCCGCTCGGTGGAGCGGTGAGGGCACCCACACCGGCGCCGGCATCTACGGCGAACCGACCGGCCGCCCGGTGCAGGTGTGGGGCATCAGCCAGCAGCGCATCGTCGCCGGGCGCATCGTGCAGGAGTGGATGCTGTTCAACGAACTCGACCTGATGATGCAGCTTGCGTAACCGGTTTATCGAACAACCGACGATGCCAAAAATTCAGGCTCCACCTGGCGCGCGCCGGTGGCCCGCACCTCACGGTCGGGCTGGAAAAACCACATCACCAGACCTGTTGTGCCATGCGAGTGCGCGGCAACCGAAACCACCAAGGAGAACGACATGAGCGACGTGCAGCGGGCAAAGTCAGTGGTGCGGCGCTATTTCGAAGATTTCGAAGCGGCATCGCCTGGCGGCCTGGCCGGCGTCATCGACCGCCATGCGGCCAGCGACTACGGGTTCCGGGGCGTTCATCCGTTCAACGAAATCGCCGGTGCCCGGGAAGTGGCAGCGCGGGTGTGGCATCCGCTGGCCGAGGCGTTCAGCCGCCTGCAACGCCGGCAGGACGTGTTCATGGCGGGCTCCAACCGGCTGGACGGTACGCTATGGGTCACCAGCATGGGCAAGTTCATGGGGCTGTTCGATGCGCCCTGGCTCGGCATTCCGCCCACCGGCAAGATCGCCCTGCTGCCGTACTGCGAGTTTCACCGCATCGACGGCGGCCGCATCGCCGAGTCGGCCTTTTTCTGCGACATCATCAGCGTCATGCAGCAGGCCGGGCTGGCGCCACTGCCGATGCAGACCGGGGCGCAAATCGTCAACCCGGGGCCGCGCACCCGCGACGGGCTGCTGTTCGATGCCCAGGACCAACGCGAGTCGCGCAAGACCCTCGACCTCATCATGGCGATGTGCGACGACCTGGTGGAGAAGGACGGCTTCCAGTCCTCCAACTCATCGCTGGCCAATACCTGGCACGACGACATGATCTGGTTCGGGCCCTCCGGCATCGGCGCCACCTATACCATCGAGCGCTACCAGGTGCAGCACCAGGGCCCGTTCCGCGCCGGCCTGGAAAACATCGACTTCAGGGGCCATGTGCTGGAGCACGCCGAAGGTTGTTACGGCGGCTGGTTCGGCTGGCCGAACATGGTCATGAACCAGGGCGAAGGGTTCATGGGGCTGCCCGCATCCCAGCGCATCACCGAAATGCGCGTGGTGGACATCTACCGCCGTGAGGGCGACAAGCTGGCCGAGAACTGGGTGTTCATCGACCTGTTGAACTACCTGCTGAAGCTGGGCGTGGATGTGCTGGCGCGCAGCACGGGCATGCTCCCCTGAGGGCGCCGGTCAGATGGCGGCCTGCATGATCGCCAGCCCGACCACGCACAGCCCGAAGTACACCAGCAGCCAGTAGCTGGCCCGGTCCACCTTGCCGGGCAGCACGTACCAGCCGTCTTCCTTCTCGGCGAGGCCCTCGCGCCGGAACATCTCCTTCTGGCCCTGCACGGTGTACTCGGAGTAACCGTCCTTGAAGCCGTCCAGCAGCACGCTTGCCACCCAGGAAACCGCGATGCTGACGACGCCGCCCAGGGCGCAGTACCAGGGCCAGGCGATGTCGTGATAGGTCTCCACGTACCACAGCGCCAGGAACCCGGCCGCGACACCGACCAGCAGGCCCCGCTCGGAGGCGTGCTTGGAGTAGAAGCCCATGCCGAACATGGCGAGCTTCGAGCCGACAAAGAACGAGCCGACCTTGCTGAGCACCTCGAGCACCGACCCGCCCGCTTTCGTGAAGGCGATGGCCGGCACCACCATCAGCACCGCCCAGAACAGGGTGAACCAGCGCGATGCCTTCAGGTAGTGCTCCGGCGAACCGTCCTTCTTCGCGAACTTCTCGTAGAAGTCCAGGGTGGTGACCGTGGCCATGGAATTGAGGCTCGAGTCGAGGCTCGACATGGCGGCAGCGACCACGGCGGCGGTGAGAATGCCCATCAGTCCCGGGACGCCGACGCCGGCGACGAATTCCAGCACGATCAGGTTCTCGTTCTCGAAGGTGCGGCCGCCGTAGTAGCTGTAGAACAGCACGCCCAGGCCGAAGAACAGCACGTAGGCCAGGAAGGCGACATAGCCCATGGAGATGTAGGCCTTCTTTGCATCGCCCAGTGTCCGCGCTGCCAGGGTGCGCTGCACCATCATCTGGTTCACGCCGTAGACGACCACGTGGTAGATCGACATGGCGACCACGCCGGTCCAGATGGTGCCGACCTTGGACGGGTCCAGGGAGGTTTCGAAGGGGTCGGTCATGCCCTCCGCTTTCAGTGCGCCCAGGGTGGCGGGCAGCGACTCCGGCAAGGCATCGATCAGCAGCCCGGTAGCCAGCAGGGCGCCGAAGAACAGGATCGATGCCTGGATGACATCGGTCCAGATCACCGCCGAGATGCCGCCGAGCATGGTGTAGGTGACGGCCACCACGGCGACGATGAGGATGGCGTCGACCACGCCGATGCCGGTGATGAGCTGCAGTACCAGCGCCGTGGTGTAAAGCATGATGCCGGAGTAGGCGATGTTGCCGAACAGGAAAACCGCCGACATCACGGTGCGGGAGGTGACCCCGAATCGGTGTTCGAGGTAGTCGAAAATGGAAGCGACGCCGCTGCGGTAGAAAAACGGCAGGAACACGGTCACCACCACGAACACGGCAATGGGGTAGTTGATGTGAATGAAGATCACCGAGAACCCTTCCGTGTACGACCAGGCCGGGCCGCCCAGGAAGGTAAGCGCGCCGAAATACGTGGCGACCACCGATATGCCGATGGCCCACCAGGGGGTGGTGCGGCGGCCGAGATAGTAATGTTCGGCGGTCTGCACGCGCTTGCTGAGGAAATAGCCGAGCACCAGATTGCCGGCGATGTAGGCGACGACGATGGACCAGTTCAGCGCGCCGAATTCACTCAAGTGCTTGTGCCTCCCATCGTCTGCGGGGACCACCGTCGGGCGGGCGCCGCCCCTGCTGCGGCGGCAGTCTGCCGTGGTGGACGAACCCGGTGAACGCCGGTCGCCGCACTCTCGACGGCCGGTGCGTCAGGACAAATGCAACGGCCACAGGGGCCGTGCCTGGTCGATAAAACAACATTGGTACTGCGAATGCAAGCAACGACCGGTGACGCCCACCTGATCGCTTACATCCAATAATTTATAAATATTTCAGAATGTTAAATACAGTCTGCCGACCAAAAACGATCGCTGGAAAGCGCAATGTCGCACCGGAGTTTCCCATGGAAACGGCTTGGCGGGTCCCCCGATGCCGTGTTTTATTGCATGGGAATTCAAGAATGCTATAGCATCCGGGGCAATCGCAACGGGCCACAGACACATTGGCACAACCGCAGAACAGTGAAAAACCGCCCGCCACTGCCGGGCGCTCCCAGAGGAGGGCCACCTCATACGATGTCGCGCGCCTTGCCGGGGTATCGCAATCCGCCGTCTCCAGGGTGTTCAAGCCGGGCGCCAGCGCCTCCGCGGAAATGCGCCGGCGCGTCATGGCGGCGGCGGCGCAGGTCGGTTACCGCCCGAACGCCATCGCCAGGGGCCTGATCACGCAGCGCTCCAACCTGGTGGGCGTCATCATTTCCAAGCTGGTCAATCTCAACTATCCCGAGGTGCTGGTCGAGTTGACGCAGCGTTTCTCCAGCCGCGGCATCCGGGTTCTGCTGTTCGCCCTGGAGACCGAAGGCGACACCGCCGCGGCGCTTGAGCAGGTGCTGCAGTACCGGGTGGATGGCGTGGTGACCGCCGCCATGCTGAGCGGCGAGCAGTTGCGCATGTTCGACGAAGCCGGCATTCCGGTGGTTTTCTACAACAGGGCGCCCGGCGAGCCCTCGGTGAACGCCGTGCGCTGCGATCACGCCGAGGGGGAACGCTGGCTGGCCGGTGAACTGGTGGCGGCCGGGCACCGGCGCTTCAGCATCATCACCGGCCCCGATGACTCTCCGGTCAGCACGGAACGAACGCTGGGCGCCATGCACAAGCTGCGCGAACTGGGTATCGACGATGTTGCCGTCGCCACCGGCGATTACGGCTACCAGAGCGGGCGGCGGGGATTCGCCAGCATCGTCGCGCAACTCGGCGCGCCACCCGATGCGGTGATCGCCGCCAACGACATGATGGCCATCGGTTGCATCGATGAGGCGAGGGTGGCGCACGGGCTCGATGTGCCGGCCGATGTGTCGGTGGTCGGTTTCGATGGCGTCGGCCCGGCCGCTTACGCCGCCTACCGCCTCACCACCGTATCCCAGCCCGTCGCCCGCATGACCGAGGCCGCCGTTTCCATGTTGCTCGAACGCATCGAGGACTCGGAGTTGCCGCCCGAGAAACGGGTTTTCTCCGGGTTGCGCATCCGCGGCGGCTCGGCCCGCCTGGCCACGCGCCAGTAGCCGCGCCGGGCGCAGCGCCGACACCGCGGCAGGCACCCCCTACCAGGAGAAAACACCCGTGCAGCAAAGCAACGACCGGATTCTGACCACGCACGTGGGCAGCCTGCCCAGATCGAAGGCGGTGACCGACGTGGTGTTTGCCCGCGAGCAGGGCCAGTGGCCCCAGGACGGAGATGCGGTGATCGCCGACGCCGTGGATGCGGTGGTCGCCCGGCAGGTGGCCAGCGGCATCGATGTGGTGAGCGACGGCGAGATGAGCAAGATCAGCTACGCCACCTACATCAAGGACCGCATCACCGGTTTCGATGGCGACAGCGCCCGGGAACCGCCCCGCGACCTTGAAGAGTTCCCCGGTTTCCTGCAACGCCAGGCGGCATCCGGCGGCACGCCCACCTACCGGCGGCCCTGCTGCGTCGGCGAGATCGCCGTCAAGGACATGGGCCCGGTGAGCCTGGACATCGCCAGTTTCCAGGCCGCCCTGGAGCGCCACCGGCCGACGGAGGGCTTCATGAACGCCGCCTCGCCGGGGGTGATCGCGCTGTTCCAGCCCAACCGCTTCTACCCGGACCACGAGGCCTACCTGGAAGCCCTCGCCACGGCCATGGCGCGCGAATACCGGGCCATCGTCGACGCCGGCCTGGTGCTGCAGCTCGACTCGCCGGACCTCGGCCTCGGCCGGCACATGATGTTCAAGGACCGCAGCGATGCCGAGTACCGCGCCCTCGCGGAACTGCACGTGGAGGCGCTCAATTG
>CAZNFI010000152.1:0-7015 GCA_964572185.1 uncultured Pseudomonadales bacterium | reverse complement strand
TGGTGGCCATGGCCGCGCATATCGAGGGCAAGGGCTGCGCCACCATGAACCAGACCGGGCTGGCCCAGAAATTCGGCGCCGTGGTCAGCCATGTGCGGGTCGCCAACGAGCAGCAGCACATCAAGGCTGTGCGCATCTCCGCCGGCGAGGCCGACCTGATGCTCGGCTGCGACCTGGCGGTTGCTTCCGGTTTCGAGGCGCTGGCCAAGGTGCATGCCGGGCGCTCCGCCGCCGTGGTGAACTGCGCGGAAGTTCCGAATGCCGCCTTCGTGCTCAACCCGGATGCCGAATTCCTGACCGCGGAAATGCAGCAGACCATCCGCGAGGAAGTGGGCGAAGGCCGCTGCCACTTCATCGACGCCACCGGCATCGCCACGGAGCTGCTCGGTGACTCCATCGCCAGCAACCTGTTCCTGCTCGGTTACGCCTGGCAGCGCGGCCTGGTGCCGGTGAGCCGGCAGGCCCTGGTGCGGGCCATCGAGATCAACGGCGTGGCGGTAGACTTCAACAAGCAGGCATTCCTGTGGGGCCGTCGCGCCGCGCACACACCGGAGCCGGTTGCCGGCCTGGTTGAACACGCCCTTGCGCAGCCCCCCCGGCTGTCGCTCGACGCACTGATCGCCGACCGGGCCCGGCGCCTGGCCGCTTATCAGAACGATGCTTATGCGCAGGACTACACCCGTTTCGTCAACCAGGTACGCGAACGGGACAGCCAATCCGGGCAGCCGCTTACCCGGGCGGTCGCCGAAGCGCTGCACAAGCTCATGGCCTACAAGGACGAATACGAAGTGGCGCGCCTGTACAGCGACGGCGAATTCCGGCGCAAGCTCGAGGCGCAGTTCAGCGGCAACTTCCGGCTGCGCTTGCACCTTGCGCCACCGCTGCTGTCGAAACGCGACCCGGCCACCGGCCACCTGATCAAGCGCGAGTTTCCCGGCTGGACGCTGCGCCTGTTCACTCTGCTGGCCCGGCTGAAGTTCCTGCGCGGCACGGCGTTCGACGTTTTCGGCCGCTCCGGCGAGCGGCAGCGGGAACGCCAGGACATCGCCGACTATCGCGAACTGCTCGAAGAGCTCGTCCCCGGCCTGACCGAGCGCAACTACGCCATCGCCGTGCAGCTCGCGGAGTTACCCCGGCAATTGCGGGGATTCGGTCATGTGAAAGATGCAAACCGCGCCAAAGTGAACCTGCGGAAAACCAGGCTGCTGGGGGCTTTTCGCGGCGAGAGCCCGGTCAAGTTCGTTGAAAAAGCCGCTTGACCCCGGCTGACGCGGGCGCTCTCTCGACCTCGCGCAAGTTCGGCCCTTTCATGTCGTCCGTCGTCGGTCGCTCAATCATCTTTGTCTGACCCGAGACTTCAAGGATTCAAGGCCGATCGAAAAGCGTCTGTCCGCAACGCCCGTTGCGCATGCGCTGTAGAAGACAGGCAGAACCACCCGTAACGGCGATTGCAGGCCGATCATTGCCGCCGAGAGCCGATTTCCGTTACATAACGTAACAAACTGCTGGACATCTGCCACTTCACCGCTACAATTGACCAGACCAAATTGGTCAGACCATATTGGTCGGGGCATGCACACCAAGCACGAACACATCGCCAATACGCTAACCGACGAGATCCTGTCCGGCCGTTATCAGCCAGGCGACCGGCTGCCGTCGGAACGGGAACTGGCCATCCGGTTCAATGCCAGCCGCGGCGCGGTGCGGGAAGCGATGAGCCGGCTTTCGCAACTCGGGGTCGCCGCCATTCATCCCGGCGGTGCCCGGGTGACACCCATTGACGAAGCCAACCTGGACATCATCGGCTACATGCTCTCTTCCGGGCAGCTTCCCGATTGGGGGCTGCTCGATCAGATCTTCCAGGTGACCGACCGCCTGTTGAGCATGGCCGTGGAAACCGTCGTGGCCGAGGCATCCGATTTGCAGATCAAGCACATTCGCACGCTGGTCCGGCAGCTGCTCGATGCCTCTCTCGACCGCGATGCCCATACGGCGGCACGGGTAGAGATGATGCAGGCCGTGATGGTGACCAGCGGCAACCTGGTCTGCCAGCTTATCGCCAGGAGCCTGTTCAGGCAGTTTGCACCCAGCCTCGCCGCCTTGGAGCGTTATGTACAGCTCGACATCGATGCTTTCACCGTGCTGATGCGGCAACTCGACCGCGCCCTGGCCGTGCGCGACCGCGCCGGTGTCCGCGCGGTGTTCGACAATCTCGCCGGCCTGCATCGTGAAACCCTGCGGCGAGCCCTCGACGCCGCATCCCGGGATACCGGCCAACAACCCAGGGCAGCCCTGTCATGAAAGACAAGTTCATCATTCCCGGGCTGGTGATACTGGCATCGCTGTTCGGCGCCGCCGTGCTCATGGCCACCAGCCCCCAGGTGGAACCCAACAATCCCGTACCCGTGCCGCCCACGGTGCGGGTGCGCGACGTGCAGCCCGAAGCGGTCAGGCTGCGAGTGCACTCCCAGGGCACCGTGGCGCCCGATACCCAGAGTCAACTCATACCCGAAGTGTCCGGACGCGTCACCTGGATGTCCGGTGCGCTGGTCAACGGCGGCTACTTCGAGCAGGGGCAGACCCTGCTGCGGCTCGACGACAAGGACTATCGATCGAGCCTGAAACGAGCCGAGGCCGCGCTGTCCCGCGCCGAAGCCACCTACGAACACGCCCGCTTCGAGTTCGAGCGCATGCAGAGCCTGGAACAGCGCCGCCTGGCGAGCCGTTCCCAGATGGAAGCGGCGCAACGCGATTTCCGGGTGGCCGAGGCAACCCTGCACGATGCCCGCGCGACCCTGGAACAGGCGCGCCTGAACCTGGAGCGAACCCACGTGCAGGCACCGTTCACGGGGCTGGTGCGCGACGAATCCGTCGACATCGGCCAACTGGTCGGCCCCACGTCACCGGTCGCCACCATATACGCCACCGACCGGCTCGAGGTGCGGCTACCCATCGCCGACCGGCAACTGGGCTTTCTGAACCTGCCGATCGCACACCGGGGTGAACTGCCGCCGGAGCGCCAGCCAGCCGTGGCTCTCTCCGCCGAATACGCCGGCCAGCGGCTGCAATGGATGGGCAACGTGGTGCGCACCGAGGCGCAGATCGACACCGCCAGCCGCATGGTCAACGTGGTCGCCCGCATTGCCGGCGGCGGGCAGGAGGCCCTGCCCGCCGTGGGCCTGTTCGTGAATGCCGACATCGAGGGCCTGCTGGTCGACGATGTCATCGTCCTGCCCCGCACTGCGCTCCGCAACGACAATCGCGTGCTGGTTGTCGGCGACGACAACCGCCTGAGCTTCCGCGCCATCGAGCCGTTGCGCCTGTACCAGGACGACGTGCTGATCAAGGCCGGCCTCGAGCGCGGCGAGCGGGTGTGCGTGTCGCCCATGCAGACGCCCATCGAGGGCATGCTCGTCAATCCGGTCGGTGACACCGCCGGCTAGGTTTTTTCCATGCACACCGCCATCGCCTGGTTCACCCGCAACCCGGTTGCCGCCAACCTGCTGATGTTCGTGCTGTGCGTCGGCGGGCTGCTGTCGCTCGTCACCGTCAACCAGGAAGAGTTCCCCTCATTCGACATTCCCGTGGTCAGCGTGTCCGTGCCTTACCTGGGGGCGGCGCCGGAGGAAGTCGAACAGGGCGTGTGCATCCGCGTCGAGGAAGCCATCGAGAGCGTCCCCGGCATCGACAAGATCCGCTCCATCGCGAGCGAGGGCACCTGCATGGTCAATGCCGAACTGGAACTCGACACCAACAAAGTGGTGGCGCTCAACGAGATCAAGTCCCGGGTCGACAGTATCAACAGCTTCCCCGTGGAAACCGAAAAGCCCACCGTCTCCATGATGGAAATTCTGCGCAATGTGGTTTATGTCACGCTGTCCGGCAACGCCGACGAGCGCATCCTGAAGGAAGTGTCGCGTGGCCTGCGCGACGAGATGACCGCCATCGACGGCGTCTCCCAGGTAGCCATCGACTACATACGTCCCTACGAGATTTCCATTGAAGTGCCGGAGTATGCGCTGCGCCGGCACGGCATCACCTTCGACCACGTCACCAACGCCGTGCGCAACAGTTCGCTGGACATGCCGGGCGGCTCCATCAAGGGCCGTGACGGCGAGATCCTGATCCGCTCCAAGGGGCAGGCCTACCGGGGAGAGGAATTCGAGAACGTTGTGGTGCTGACGCGCTCCGACGGGACCAAGGTGACACTCCGTGAAATCGCTGAAATACAGGACGGGTTCGAGGAGGGCGACCTCTACGCCCGGTTCAACGGCAAGCCCGCGGTGGTGCTCAAGGTATCGCAGCTCGATACCCAGGACATCATGCAGATCGCCGGTGACATCAAGGCCTTCATTGAAAGGGCCCGGCCATCGCTGCCCGAGGGTCTGGAACTGACCGTGTGGACCGATACTTCGCTGGAACTCCAGGAGCGCATGGATGTGCTCAATGCCACGGCGCTCGGTGGCCTGGTGCTGGTGCTGATCATCCTGGCGCTGTTCCTGCGCTTCCGCCTCGCCATGTGGGTGGCCGCCGGCATTCCGATTGCACTCCTGGGCACCATTGCCGTGTTTCCCTACGTCGGCATCAACATCAGCACGCTGACGGTGGTTGCCTTCGTGCTGGTGCTCGGCATACTGGTCGACGATGCCATCGTCGTCGGCGAACGGGTCTACAGCCACGAACAGATGGACAAGACCCGCGTACGGGCAGCCATCGACGGCACGCGGGAGGTCTCCATCCCGGTGATCTTCGGCGTACTCACCACCATGGCGGCCTTTCTGCCGATCGTGCTCGTCCCCGGCACCATGACCGACTTCTTCGGCGGCATCGGCCATGTGGTCATGCTGGCCCTGGTATTCAGCATCGTCGAATCGCAACTGATCCTTCCGGCGCACCTGGCTTATCGCAAGCGGGGCACCCGGCGCGGCAGCGCGAGCCGCGGCTGGAACCGGCTGCAGGGCAGGCTGGCCGGGTGGCTCGCCCGCATGGGGTCCGACTATTACGCGCCCTTTGTTACCCGCGCCATCGCCAAGCGCTACATCACCGCTGCCATCGGCGTCGCCATCCTGATCCTGGCGCTCGCCTTCCTGGCCAGCGGCCGCCTGGTGTTCGGCTTCTTCCCGTCGATGGAGGGCGACCGCATCTATGCGCAACTGGAGATGCCCGAAGGCGTGCCCTCGGAGGTGACCATGCAGGCCGCCCGGCAGATCGAGCGGGCCGCCGGGGTTCTGAACCGGGAACTGACCCGGCAACTGGGCCGCGATGAGCCGGTAATCCTGAATCAACTCACCAGCATCGGCACACCCACCAACCGGGACGGCCCGCCGGATATGCCCCAGCCCGGGCGCAGCCACTTCGCCGAGGTGGTTATCGAGTTGCCGCCGGCGCGGGAGCGGGACAACCGCAGCACCTCGGATATCGCCAACCGCTGGCGGGATCTGGTCGGCCCCATCACCGACGCCGTAAAACTGCGCTTCACCGCAGACCGGTTTAGCGCCGGGGAACCCATCAACTATCAGCTCTCCGGCGGCAACGTGGACGACCTGCGCGCCGCGGCTGCCCAAATGCGCGCGGAACTCGCCCGCTACGCCGGCGTATTCGACATACACGACACCTTCCGGGCCGGCAAGCAGGAGATTCGCCTGAGCCTTTTGCCCGAGGCCAGAAACCTCGGGCTCACCCTGGCCGACCTGGCACGCCAGGTGCGCAACGCCTTCTACGGTGCCGAAACCCAGCGGGTGCAGCGCGGCCAGGACGATGTGCGGGTGATGGTTCGCTTCCCCGAAGCCGAGCGAAAGTCCATCGGCAACCTGGAAGACATGTACATCCGCACGCCGGACGGCAAGGAAGTGCCCTTCTTCAGCATTGCCCAATTCGAACTCGGCCGGGGTTATTCGGCGATCCAGCGCACGGACGGCAGGCGCGTCGTGAACGTCATTGCCGATGTCGACCGTGGCGTCAACATTCCCGAAGACGTGATGCGCAGTATCGATACCACCCTCATTCCCGCGCTGCTCGCCAAGTATCCCGGCATGTACATCGGCCTTGCCGGCGAGCAGGAAGAACGCATGGAAGCCATGAGTGGCCTGGCCCAGGGCGCGTTGCTGGCCCTTGTGATCATCTATGCCCTGCTGGCCGTGCCCCTGCGCAGCTACGTCCAGCCGCTGGTGATCATGAGCGTCATTCCGTTCGGCGCCGTCGGCGCCATCTTCGGGCACTGGGTGATGGGCGTGCACCTGCAGTTCTTCTCCGCGCTCGGCATCGTGGCGCTGTCCGGAGTGGTGGTGAACGCGAGCCTGGTACTGGTCGACTACGTGAATCGCTGCCGCCGTCAGGGCATGAGTGTCGACGAGGCGCTGGTACTGAGCTGCAACGTGCGGTTTCGCGCGATCGTACTGACCTCGGTGACCACCTTCGTCGGGCTGATCCCGCTGATGGTCAACCAGACGCCCGCAACCGTACCGTTCGTTCCCATGGCGACATCGCTGGCGTTCGGGGTGCTGTTCGCCACCTTCATCACCCTGATTTACGTGCCGGTGCTGTACCGCATCGCCGAGGACCTCTTCGGTTGGGACCCGGTCGCCCAGGGAATGCCGGATTCCCGCGAGGAGGCGCAAGCACAGGGCACCTCCTGGTCCGGCGAAGCCGCGTCGCGCCAGACCTGATCGCGACGACGCCCGCCACCACCAGCGACTGTTCGGGGCAACAGACTCTGGGCCTGCGGCCATGTGGCCGCGGTCGCAGCCTGATGCAGCCGCCTGTTTCCGTCGAACCGGCCAATGCTCCGATCAGGCCGACACGGCTGAGCCTTCCCAGGTCGTGACGCGGGGGACGACCTCTGTCGCCCAGCGCTCTATGGACAGGCGGTTCTGGAGGTCGGAGACCAGGCCGTTGTATTGCCAGGTGAACACCCACTCGACGGCCAGGCGCTCGCGCAGGCGTTCGAACTGTGCGGTCACGGTATCCACGGTTCCCACCATCGCCAGACCTTCGCCCAGGTAGTCGCCGGCAAACT
>CAZNFI010000151.1:0-7091 GCA_964572185.1 uncultured Pseudomonadales bacterium | reverse complement strand
TTCCGGCCGCCTGCGGCATGCGGGTGGTGACCTCCATGCGGGTCCACGACATGACCCTCGGCGCGCTGGCGAGCGCGGTTCCCGGCGGCCTCCCGGCCGGCGGGGCGGGACAACTCGCCGTCATCTCGGTGTCCACCGCGGACCTGTCCGGCGCCACCCGGGTGGTGGCGGCCAATGCGGTGGTCGGCGGCTCCGGAGGCGGCCTCGGCCTCGATGGCATTTCCGCAACCGACTTCCCGACCGCGGCACTGCGCAACATTCCCACCGAAGTGCTGGAGGCCGAGGCGCCGGTGCGGGTGCATCGGTTCGCGCTGCGCGCGGACTCGGAAGGCGCAGGACGGCTGCGGGGCGGGTTCGGCGTCGAATACGCCTTCGAGTTGACCGACCACCGGGCGACCGTGGTCACCCGCGGCAAGGACCGTCACAAGTTTGCGGCCTGGGGCGTGGACGGCGGCAAGGCCGCGGCGCCGAGCTTCAGCCTGGTTCGCAAAGCGGACGGAACGGAGGACAACATCGGCAAGCAGGCCGTCTATCGGCCGCACCCCGGCGACGTTCTGATTGTCGGCGGTGGCGGCGGCGGCGGTTTCGGCGACCCACTGGAGCGCCATCCTGAGCGGGTGCGCCACGACATCCTGGACGGGCTGGTCTCCGCCGAGCGCGGACGCGCGCTGTACGGCGTGGCGCTGACCGAGGATGGCCAAGTCGATGGGCCGGCCACAGCCGCGTTGCGCGCCCGTTCCGGGAAGTCCGGGCACCCTGTCGCGGTGGATTTCGGACCCGGCCGGTCCCAGTGGCAGGCCGACTGGCAGGAGGCCTACGCAGCCATCGCGGACTGGTGCCGGAAATTCCCGCCCAACGGCCAAAGGATCGCCCAGGAGCGGGCCTACCTGCGCACCGTGGAGCGGCTCTCTCCCAACCCCACTGCGGACGAAGTGCTAGAGCTGCTCAGTGAACTGGAAGCGGATTGGGCGTGAACCGCCAGCAACAGGCCGGTCAAGCGTCATTTTGCGGAGCTTCACCATGAAGGAACGACTCACCTTAGCAGGCGGCCGCCTGCTGTTGATCGCCGTCTGGGGCGTCGCTTGGGAGGCGGCAGCCCAGAGCGGCGCCCTGCCCCGCGGGCTGATCGGCCAACCATCCGAGTTTCTGTTGGACTTCATCGAACTGGTGGTCGATGGCACCTTTCCCAAGGCCGCCGTGATCACCTTGGAGGCGGTGTTCATCGCCTTCGTGCTGGGCGCGGTGCTTGCGTTGCTGACCGCGTTGCTCATGACCGCCTTCCCGACCGCGGAGCGGCTGGCGGCGCCCATCATCGACGCCTTGAATGCGTTGCCCCGGGTGGCGCTGATCCCGCTGTTCATTCTCTGGTTCGGCATCGGCATGGAGCAGAAGGTCGCTTCCGGCGTCTCCATCATGTACTTCGTGCTGCTTTCCTACACCATGGCGGGCGCCAAATCGACCGATCCGGACCACCTGCAGTTGGCCCGCAGCCTAGCCATTCCCCGCTGGCGGGTATTCGTGGAGATCATCGTGCCGAGTGCGCTGCCAGCCATCTTCGCGGGCCTGCGCCTAGGCATGATCTACACGGTGCTCGGCGTCATCACCGCGGAACTCATCGCCGGTGGCAAGGGGCTGGGCACCCTGGTGAGCTACTACTCCAACACCTTCAATCCGAACGGCGTCTTCGCCACCCTGATCGCCCTGGTCCTCATCACCACCGCCTTGACGGCAGCGATGTCCCGAATCGAACGGTCCATCGCCAAGTGGCACGCTCCAATCGCGGTATGAGAAGGCCCAATGACACCCTGCCCGGCGCCGACCGCCGGACCCTTGGCTGCAATCCGCCGAGCCGTAGCCGCTGGCCTTGGTTGGCTGCCATCGCACTGCTCCTGGTCGGCGGCTGCAGCGCCGAAGGGGTCCGCGAGAACGGCCCGCTGCGCGTTCAGGTGTTCACCGGCGCCTACAGCTCGATGCCTGTGCACGTAGCGGTTGAGAAGGGTTTCTTCCAACAGCGGGGGCTTTCCGTGGAGCGAATGCCCGCCAATTCCTCGTCGGCGGCCATCGCGGCGCTGATCGGCGGCAGCATGGACGTGGTGGAAAGCGCGCCGGACCTGGTCTTGGCCAACATCGACAAGGGCATCGACCTCAAGTACCTCGTCGGCAACGAAAGCACCAACTACGTCACCCTGGTGGTCGGCAATCACGTGCCGGTCGGCAATCACGTGCCGGTCGGCAATCACGTGCCGTTACCGGAACAGGGCCGCGAAGCAATCGTTCGGCAATTAGCGGGGCGCCGCATCGGCGTCAACGCGATCGGCAGCACGGTTTACTTGGCTGCGGTGTTAATGCTTGAGGAAGCGGGCCTCGCTGTGGAAGACGTCGACTTCGTCGCCACCGGCAGCGCCGCAACCACGCTGTCGTCCTGGCAAGCGGGTGCCGTGGACGCGCAGATGACCTTCGCTCCGGTGCCCGAACTCCTGGAAACCCTCGGCCTCGCGCGCCCCGTGCTAGTCCTTGCCGACGACGGCCCACCCGCCCTGCAGTACCGGGGGCTGTACGCGGGATGGGTGGCTAGCGGTGCATTGGTCCGCGACCAACCCGCCCGAGCTGACGCCTTCATCGCCGCAATGCGCGACGCCATTGACTGGATTCGCGAGCCCGAAAATCATGAGGAGATGCTCGACCTAGCCAGCCGTCACGCGCCGGTCGCCGCATTGTCCGAAGCTCAGAACAAGGCGGTGATGGAGCGGATGGTGCGCAACTACCGGCGCTACTGGGGCTACCGGATCAGCCCCGCCGCCATCGACCTCTGGAATGCCTATGCGCTGCGATTCAACCTGATCGGCCAACGCATCCCCTTCGCGGACGTGGTCTATGCCAAGGCGCCGATTTGCACTGGCGCCTGCCAGTAGACCGGCGATGGCTGCAGCGTCCTAGGCGGTGGACACTTCCACGATGGGCTCCGAATCGGCGCCGGAAGGCATCGTCATTCGCGGTCTCAGCCATGCGTACGGGCGCGGCGATGAGTCCGTCGAAGCGCTTAGCAACCTGGATCTGGAGATCCCCGCTGGCCAGTTCGTCTCCTTGGTCGGCGCGAGCGGCTGCGGCAAAACGACCCTGCTCGACATCTTAAGCGGACTGTTGGACGCGCAGGCCGGCACCGTGCGGCTGGCTGGCCGCCCGCCCCGCGCCGGGCGGCGCGACACCGCGCGCATGTTCGCCAGAGACGCTCTGATGCCGTGGAAGTCGGCGTTTGGCAACGTCGATTTCGCCCTAGCCACCCGCATCGGCAATGCTGGCGAGCGTACCCCCCAAGTCGAGCAACTGCTGAAATCAGTCGGCCTCGGGGATTTCAAGCACGCGCTGCCCGCCGAACTGTCCCAAGGCATGCGCCAGCGGGTCGCGCTGGCCCGCACATTCTCGCTGCGCAGCCGCTTCGTCATGCTTGACGAACCGTTCGGCGCACTCGATGCGCTGACCAAGATCAACCTGCAGGACCGCTTGGTCGAGCTCTGGGAACAGGTCTCCGGCAGCACGGTGGTGTTGGTGACCCATGACTTGGCGGAGGCGGCGGCGCTGTCCGACCGGGTGATCGTCATGTCGCCGCGCCCCGGCCGCATCGTCGCCGACGTTCCCATCGACCTGCCGAGGCCGCGCAACGTTCGCGCCCTGCACGCGACCGATGGGTTTCAGAAATTAGTGGCCGGGCTCTGGGAGACGCTCGACGCAGAGTCCTGAGTCCGTTCGCCGCCCCTGTTCAACTCAATGACCGACCAGAAAGCGGCTCTGCATGGCCTCGAGTTCGTCAAAGCCGACGATCGACTTGAATTCACCCATCGTCGTCACTTCGTTGGGCAGTTGCGCGGATGAATGCCGCTTGGCCAGCGCACCCAGATTGGCCCGCAGCGCTGCGGTCGCGGTCATGAGCCCAACCAGCGGAAAGACGGCCAGCCCCGCCACCTGCTCCACTTGGTCGGGCGTCAAGTCACTTTCCAACCAGCCCAGCAGCTGCAACGACAGCGGCACCCCCACCGCTTCCCGAAACCGGACCAAACCATCGAAGTCGCTGAAGCACTTCGATATCGGCTGCACCAGGTCGGCCCCCGCCTCGACGTAGGCTTGGCCGCGGTCCACCGCCTCTGCCTCATCCATGGCATCGGTGCGGGCGATGATCAGCACATCCTTGTCGCGCCTGGCGTGCGTGGCCGCCCGAATCTTGGCGGCGCCCTCCTGCAGCGGCACCAGCTCCACCCGGTTGGCCGCGGCCGGGCAGCGTTTCGGCGATTCCTGGTCCTCGAAGATCATGCCGGCAACGCCGGCCCGCTCGAATTCCCGCACGGTGCGCATGACGTTGATGGCGTTGCCGTAGCCGGTGTCGGTGTCCGCAATCACCGGAATCGTGACCGAATCGACGATGTTGCCCACCACGTTGAGGTTCTCGGACATGGTGTACAACTCCAAGTCCGGTTGGCCCAGATGGGACGCGGAGACGCCGAACCCCGTCGTCATCGCCGCCGCAAAGCCCGCCTCCTCGATGAGCCGCGCCGACAACGCATCGTAGGCCCCTGCCGCCCAAACGGTCCGATTGGCCTTGGCGGCTGCCGAAATTCCATTTTTCTCTTGGGAATTCATAGGATTGCTTTTTTCCTCTAAGTCACTTCAGTTCGGCCAAAAGGCTATCGATTGGCGGCCGCCACGCGCCCCGCTGGCTGGCCTTCCGATTGGCTGCGGGCGTGCAGGTAGCCAATCAAGCCGCCCGACTCCAGCATTTGACGGTCGGCAGCCGCGAGCGGTTCGAAGCCAAGGCTCGTGCCTTGGGTGAGGTTGCGCACAACGCCAGCCTCCCAGTCCACTTCGAGCCGGTCCCAGCGATTGACCGCCGCGAGTATTCCGGGGCACGCAACCTGGGGGAAGCCCATGGCGATCTCGCCCCGCCAATAGCCGGGCGAGAAGCTCTCGGCGATCACCCCGGCAATGCCCAGACGCCGCATCGCAATCATCGGCGGATAGTGCGGGTGCCCGTAGCCGAAGTTGTGATTGCCGACCAGCAGGTCCCCGGCCTGCACCTTGGCATGGAACCCAGGATCGAAGGCCCGCATGGCGATTTCCGCAAGCCTTTCGACATCCTGGATCTTGATGTTCTTGACGCCAACGATCTCATCGACATCGAAGTCGGCGTCTTCGAACATCCAGGCCACACGACCCTCAAGATTTCCCAGCGCCATGCAAAGCAGCCTACAGATAGTCTCGCGGATCGGTGATTTCGCCGGTTATCGCCGAGGCCGCGACGGCCGCGGCGTTGACGATGTAGATCTCCGAGTCGGGGCTGCCCATCCGCCCCCGGACGTTCAGCGTGCCGGTCGACACGGCCCGTTGGCCCGCGGTCATCACGCCGGCGCGGCCGAAGCAGTAGTCGCAGGAGGAGGACGTGACATAAGCCCCGGCGGCGATCAAATCGGTCAGGTAGCCGCGCCGGGAGGCTTCCTCCATGATCGCCTGGCTGGTCGGCACCACATGCAGCTGAAAGCCCGGCTTGATGTGCTGGCCCTTGAGCACCTTGGCGGCGATTTCGAGGTCTTCCAAGCGTCCGGACGCGCAGGAGCCCAAGTAGCCGACCTGAACTTCGGTGCCGACGTAGTCCTTCAGGTTCTGGGTGTTGCGCGGACTCGGCGGCACCACCACGACCGGCTCCAGCGCGCCGATGTCGATGTCGTGGACCGCTGAATAGCGCGCGTCGGCATCGGAAAAAACGGGCTCGATGTCGAGCCGCGCCCGTTCCAAGGCCACCGGCAGCGTGCGATCGTCCGGGTTCATGATGGCGGTGACGGCACCCGTGAACATAGCCAGGCAATTGATGGTCTGGCGCCCGTCGATGGAAAGGTGCTCGAGCGCCTCGCCGCCGATCTCCAGCACCTGAAAGCGGCAGGCGGCGGGTCCAAGTTCCCGCACGATGTGGTGGAAGACGTCTCGGGCCATGACGCCTTGGCGGGCTTCGCCGCGCAGGTTCACGCGCACCGTGGCCGGCACCTGCATCTGGATGCGCTCGTTGACAAAGGCCTCGAGCAGATGCCGGCGAATGCCGATGGCGAGCGTGCCGAAGGTGCCCATCTGCGACACGTGGCCATCAAAATGCACCACAAAGGCGCCCGGCGTCGCATACCCCAACTCGGACGCAACGTGGTGGCCGATGCCTAAGCGCTCATACACCGGCACGCCGTTCTTTGCGCCCCAGTCGCGGGTGTTCTGGTGCAGGTCCTCCTCCTCGGGCGAGACGGCCGGAACCATGTGGTCGATGAACAGCGCAAACCGCTCCGGCTCGGCGACCTTGTCAATGCCGAAGTCCTCTTCCATCTGCTTGAAGATGACGTTGGTGTAGCCCGGGAAATCGTAAGCGATGACAAAATCCGGCTTAGCGAGAATCTCGTCGCCGGCGGCAACGGCGGTGGCCCCCGCCGCCCGGGCCAGAATCTTCTCTGCAATGGTCGAACCCATACGCCACCTTGGCCGCAATCTGCGGCGAATGCCGCTTCGCGCTGCAAGCGATTTACATTGGATCGCTCAATGCACAATAGGAACATCGCAAATTGATGTCAACGAGGACTGCCACGCTCCTTTTGATTTACCCGTCAAGTCCACTGTGATGCAATGCCGATGCCAGCAAGAACGCTTTGGGCGGCCATCAATGCGCGCAAACCAGACTTCTCCAAGGGCTGACGTGTTCCATCAATCCGCCACGCCCCGTCTTCGAAACTGCTTGTGCGCCTTATTGACCACCGCGCTGCTGGCGGGCTGCATGGGCGGCTACAACCGGCCCATGCAGTTGGTGGAGGATGCCGGGCCCTTGTACCCAGAAGCCGCTCGGGCGGATGGCATCGAGGGGTGGGTGAAGTTGGAATACGACATCTCCATCGACGGCCGCGTCGAAAACCTTAGAGTGCTGGAATCCTCTCCTGCCGGTGTGTTCGACGCCGCCGCCATGGCGGCGGTGGCGCAGTGGCGTTACCGGGCGGCCGTCATCGACGGCGCACCAAGTGGCGTCTCCGGGGTGGTCAGCACCCTGCGCTTCGAACTCGGCGCCGCTGAGCGCTACG
>CAZNFI010000150.1:0-7121 GCA_964572185.1 uncultured Pseudomonadales bacterium | reverse complement strand
CGCCGAACTTGACCTCTTCGCCGTAGGTGGCGTGGTCGGCTTCCACTTCGATGATCAGGTCGGTGTCGCCCAGGCGGACCCGATCGCCGGTGGTGGGCCCGAACATGTCGGCATAGGCGGATCGCGAGATCGTGCTCACCGTGCCTCCTCCAGCGCGCCCATCACGCGGCCCTGGAATCCGTAGATGCGCCGGGCGCCGCCGATCGCCACAAGCCGGACCTCGCGCCGCTGGCCTGGCTCGAAGCGCACCGCGGTGCCGGCCGGAATGTCCAGGCGGAAACCGCGGGCTGCCGCCCGGTCAAAATCGAGCGCCTCGTTGGTTTCAAAAAAGTGATAGTGCGAGCCGACCTGTACCGGTCGGTCACCGGTGTTGGCCACGCTCAGTTGAACGGTGTTCCGGTTCTCGTTCAGGACCAGGTCGCCGTCCTCGATGAAATACTCGCCAGGTCTCATGGGTGTGTCCTCAGTGCCATCTTTGCCCGAATGTCGTCCATGTCGATGCGTCGCCCGGCTCAGGAGCCGATGGGGTCGTGCACGGTGACCAGCTTGGTGCCGTCCGGGAAGGTCGCTTCCACCTGCACTTCCGCCAGCATTTCCGGTATTCCATCCATTACGTCCTTGCGGGCCAGAATCCTGGTGCCCTCATTCATCAGCTCGGCGACGGAGCGTCCGTCCCGCGCTCCCTCCATGATCGCCGCCGAAATCAAAGCCACGCTTTCCGGATAATTCAGTTTCACCCCGCGAGCGCGGCGCTGCTCGGCGAGTTGCGCGGCGACGAATATCAGCAGCTTGTCCTTTTCCCGTGGCATCAGTTCCATGGCTGTCCTCTCGTCGGCATTTTCATGGGTGTCCTCAATTTCTCATTTTCCCTTTGTGGGTGTCCTCACTTTTTTTTGTGGGTGTCCTGACTTCTTCATTTGCAGGTGTTTTCACTTTTTTCGCCGTCAACCGGGTTCAGGTGGCCCAGATGCGGGGGGCGCAGGGTGGCCTGTCGAGGGCCATCGGGCGCAGCTGTGACCAGACTGTCGCCAGGGCTTCGCGCAGGGCAGTGGCGTCTTCGCCGAGCGCGCGCACCACCAGCAGGTTGTCGAGGAGGGTGGCCGCGACGTGTTCGAGGCCGATTTCGGTGAGGGCGTCTCGCGCCCGGTCGAGCAAGTCGGGGGTGGCGGGGTAGATGTAGAACGAGGCAAGCACGGATTTGCCGCCGAGGCCCCATGCTTCGGTCAGGATGGCATCGCCCGCGTCCCAGTCCTGCCGCTCGATGAGTCGCGGTGAACCGTCGATGTGGATAACGGTGCGCTGGCGCAGGTCACCGGTGCGGTAGTGGTCGCCGCTCAACGGTCTGCCCAGCGACAGCATTTCCCAGCCCTGGAACCGGGCGCTGCTTTCCATCTCGATGCGGGTCTGCATGGCCAGACTGCTGCCGCCGAACAGAATCGTGTCCTGGGGCAGCCACTCCAGCGTGCCGCCTGCACCGACAGTCAGGTACTGGGCGATCTCCGCCGCGGGGCCGACCGACCGGTACACCTTGGCCGACGCCGGTGTAGTGATCAGCGCCGATGCGCCAGGGGCAACCCGCACACGGGTTTCCAGCACATCGCCGCCGACCATGCCGGCCGGCGGGTGCAGGATGTAGACGTGGCAGACATCCCCTTCCGGATAGAAGGGCCGCTGCACATACAGCGGCCCCTGGTGGGCGCGATCCCGAAGCACCGTTCGGGCCCCGTCGTGCGCGAACTCGAGGTGCAGATGCGCGCGCCAACCCGCTTCCCTGGGCGCAACCGCCGCACTCATGCCGGCAGGCGCTCTTCGATCACCCACCGACCAATTCCCAGTACCGCATTCGGACAATGACCGCATGCGCACACTGAAACGACTCCACCTTCGCTGCAATCACCCTCATACCAGCAGGTGCTCCTCGATCAGCTGCTCATTCAGCCCGGACAGTGGCCCGTGCGCGACTATGGTGCCCTTGGTCATGATGAAGAACGCATCGGCGACGCTGCGCACGAAATGCAGTTTCTGTTCCACCACCAGCACGGTCATGCCCAGATCCCGGTTCAGGCGCACCACGATCTCGCCGATTTCCTGGACGACATTGGGCTGCAGGCCTTCCGTGGGTTCATCCAGGATCAGCAGCTTCGGGTTGAGCACCAGTGCCCGGGCAATCGCCAGCTGTTGCTGCTGGCCGCCGGACAAATCGCCGCCACGCCGTTTCAGCATCCGTTCGAGCACCGGGAAATATTCGAAGATCGGCTCGGGCAAGCGCCGCTTGTCCCTGGGCAGCGCCGCGAAGCCCACCTGCAGATTTTCCTCGACGGTGAGCAGCGGAAAGATCATGCGGCCCTGTGGCACATAGCCGATACCCAGGGATGCGCGTCGCTCCGCCCGCTCAGACACGAGGTCGATGCCGTCGTAGACAATGCTGCCGGAGTCCACCGGCAACAGGCCCATCAGGCATTTCAGCAGGGTGGTCTTGCCGACACCGTTGCGGCCCATCAGGCTGACCGAACTGCCCGGCTCGATGCGCAGGTCCAGATCCCAGAGTACCTGGCTCTGGCCATAGGACTGATTGAGTGAGCGGACTTGCATCATGTGCCGAGATACACCTCACGCACCCTGGCGTTGTTCTGAATGGCATCGAACGGGCCTTCCGCAAGCACCCGGCCTTCATGCAGCACCGTAACCCGCCTGGCGATCGAGCGGATGAACTCCATGTCGTGTTCCACCACCACCACGGAGTGCTCGCCGGCCAGACGCAGCAGCAACTCTGCGGTGGCCTCCGATTCCTGCCGGGTCATGCCGGCCACCGGTTCATCCACCAGCAGTACCAGCGGGTTCTGCATAAGCAACATGCCGATCTCCAGCCACTGCTTTTCGCCATGGCTGAGCGTGCCGGCCACACTATGTACGTGTTCCTCGAGCCCCACCAGCACCAGCACCTCCTCGATACGGTCGCGCTCGGCGCCGGTCAGGCGCCGCAACAGGCTGCGCCACACCCGCTTGTCGCAGTCCATGGCCAGTTCCAGGTTCTCGAACACGGTGTGCGCCTCGAACACGGTCGGTTTCTGGAACTTGCGGCCGATGCCCAGGTCGGCGATCTGCGGCTCGGACAGACGCAGCAGATCGAGCCGTTGGCCGTAGAAGGCGGTACCCGAGTCCGGCCGGGTCTTGCCGGTAACGACATCCATCATGGTGGTCTTTCCGGCGCCATTGGGGCCGATGATGCAGCGCAGTTCACCAGTCTCGATGTACAGGGTCAGTTCATTCAACGCCCGGAAACCATCGAAGCTAACCGTCAGGTCCTCGAGGTAGAGAATCTGGCCCCGCGCCGTGTCCACCAGTTCCTTGCGCGTGGGTTTTTCGATGAGAAACTCGAACACCCGGTCGCGCTCCACCAGCGGCCGCCTCGGTCTCCGGTCAGCCACCTGCCGCACCCACCCTACGCATCTGCAGGCGTTGCCAAAGACCCACGACGCCCTTTGGCAACGCCACCGTCACGACAACGAACAGGGCCCCCAGCGCGAACAGCCACAGCTCCGGCAAGGCACCGGTAAGCACGGTTTTCGCATAGTTGACGATCACCGCGCCCAGTGCCGCGCCATACAGCGTGCCGCGGCCGCCCAACGCCACCCACACCACCAGTTCGATGGAGTTCAGCGGCTGGAACTCGCTGGGATTGATGATGCCGACCTGGGGTACGTACAGGGCACCGGCAATCCCGGCCAGAACCGCGGACAGGGTGAAGATCCATACCTGGTAGCGTTCCACCCGGTAGCCCAGGAAGCGGGTGCGGTCCGGCGCATCGCGCACCGCCATCACCACCCGGCCCAGCTTGGAGGTGACGATGTAGCGGCACAGCAGGTAGCCCATCGCCAACGCCGTCGCCGAACAGGCGAACAGCACCGCCCGGGTCACATCCGACTGCAGGCTGGCGCCGAGAATGTCCTTGAAGTCGGTGAGGCCGTTGTTGCCGCCAAAGCCGAACTCATTGCGGAAGAAGGCCAGCATCAGCGCATAGGTGAGCGCCTGGGTCATGATCGACAGGTAAACGCCGGAGACCCGCGAGCGGAACGCAAGCCAGCCGAACACGAACGCCAACAGCCCCGGAACCAGCGCCACCATGATCATGGCGAACCAGAACGCATCGAAGCCGTACCAGTACCAGGGAAGCGCATCCCAGTTCAGAAACACCATGAAATCCGGCAGCACCGGGTCGCCGTACACGCCCCGTGGCCCGATCTCACGCATCAGGTGCATGCCCATGGCATAACCGCCCAGCGCAAAAAAAGCACCGTGGCCGAGGCTCAGGATGCCGCAATAGCCCCACACCAGATCCAGGGCGAGCGCCAGCAGCGCAAAGCACAGGTACTTGCCGAGCAACGCCACCGTGTAACTCGACAGGTGCAGGGGCGAACCTTCCGGCGCCAGCAGGTTCGCCGCAGGCACCAGCACCACGGCTGCGGCCAGCACGGCGAGCAGCATCCAACCGCCCCGTTCGTGATCGGCAAGGCGCCGCAGCAGCATCAGCCTTCCGCCGCCCGGCCGCGTTGCGGGAACAGGCCCCGCGGCCACTTCTGGATGAACAGGATGATGAATACCAGCACAATGATCTTGGCCACCACCGCTCCCGCCGCCGGCTCGATCAACTTGTTGACCACACCAAGGGTCAGCCCCGCCACCATGGTTCCCCACAGGTTGCCGACGCCACCGAACACCACCACCATGAAAGAGTCGACGATGTAGCCCTGGCCCAGGTTCGGCCCCACGTTGGTCAGTTGCGACAGGGCCACGCCCGCTACACCAGCTATGCCGGCACCCAGGCCGAAGGTCATCATGTCCACCCGAGCGCTGCGCACGCCCACGGCCTGCGCCATCTGCCGATTCTGTGTCACTGCCCGCACTTCCAGGCCAAGCCGGGTACGCTGCAGCACCAGCCACAGAGCCGCGAACACCAGGCCGGCGAAGATCAGTATGTAGAGCCTGTTGTAGGTGATGGACAGCCCCTCGAGCACCTGCAGCGAACCGCTCATCCACTCGGGGGTGGCGACCGCCCGGTTCAGCGGTGAGAAGATCGAGCGCACGGCCTGTTGCAGAATCAGGCTGACGCCGAACGTGGCGAGCAGGGTCTCAAGCGGCCGCCCGTACAGGAAACGGATGACGCCCCTCTCGATGGCGATGCCAACCAGCCCGGAAACGGCGAATGCCGCCGGCACCGCCACGAACAGCGACCAGGCGATGGCGTCCGGCATCAGCGTCTGCACCACATAGGTGGTGTAGGCACCCAGCATGATCAACTCGCCATGCGCCATGTTGATCACGCCCATCACCCCGAAGGTGATGGACAAACCGATGGCGGCGAGCACCAGAACCGACCCGAGGCTCAGGCCGAAGAAAACCGTTTGCACCATTTCGTAGCGGGCCACCGTGCGCTCGATGGCACGCAGCGACTCGCGGGCCGCCTCGCGCAATGCACCCTCCGCGGCCTGATCGCCGGCGATATCGGTCAGCTTGATGCGCACGCTGCCGTCAAGGTTGCCGGCCGAAGCCCGGATAGCGGCCAGGCGTGTCGCCCCGTCGGCCGCGTCGAGATCGAAGACCACCATGGCGGTATCGATCGCCTCGATGACCTTCGCATCGGTTTCCCGAGCGCGGCGTGCATCAAGCAGCGGCCGCATTGCCGCATCCCCGGAATCGGCGATGGCGCGAGCCGCCGCAACCCGTTCCCCGGCATGCACGTGGTCGAGACGCAGCCCGGCGATCAGCCCGCGCAGGGTGCGGCGCAGGCTGTTGTTGACGCTGATGCGGCGCACCTCCCGACGCCGCGCGGAGCCGAGATTGGCGCCGTCCGCCGCATCGGACAGTGCGTATGCCCGGTGCGCGCGCACGGCGATCACAATCCTGTCGGTGGCGACCTGCCGGTGCAGTTCCCCCTCGAGCATTGCGGTCAAAACGGCCGCGGCCCGTTCGTGCCCACTAGCGGCTACCTGTCGGGCGGCCGCCTCCTTGGCAGAGAACGAGGCTGCATTAAGGGCGGCGACCCGCGCCGCAAAGTCGTCAACGCCGGCCAGCCCAGACAGCGGCGGCAAAAGCAGGAACGCCCCGATAACGGGCGTCAAGCGGCACAGTCGCACTACCCTTCCCATTTCGATTCGGATACTGCAGGCGGGCGCTCGAAACAGCGTTGCGGGGTTCCGGAGGAGTCAGGTCTCCGGTACCCGGCCGGGTACCCGGCCGCCGGCGGCGCCCTGCCCGGACTGCTCGAATGCGGCATGGAATGCGGCATCTTCGGCCCCTCAGCCGGGCGGGCGACCACCGCCACCCGCCCCGTGCGCGGTGGTCGTCAGCGGGTCACTCGTAGTTCTGGCCGGAACAGGTCCCGGTCTTCACGTTGTAGTTGCCGCAGGCCAGGGGAACTGTCCAGTCTGCGGTGATCTCCCGCGAACCGGGCAGAAAGTCGGACCAGGCATCGCCCACCACGGCACCGGCCGTCTGCCAGACAATCTCGAACTGGCCATCGGTCTGGATTTCACCGATCAGCACCGGCTTGGTGATGTGGTGGTTGGGCATCATGGTGGCGATGCCGCCGGAGAGGTTCGGCACCGAGACGCCGATGATCGCCTGCTGCACCGCGTCGGAGTCGGTGCTGCCGGCCTTCTTCACCGCTTCCACCCACATCCTGAAGCCGATGTAGTGCGCCTCCATCGGGTCGTTGGTGACCCGGTCGTCATCATCGATGAAGTCGAGCCAGCTATCGATGAAATCGTAATTGACGTCCGCATCGACGCTCATGAAGTAGTTCCATGCCGCCAGGTGACCCACCAGCGGGCTGGTGTCGAAACCGGAAAGTTCCTCCTCGCCCACCGAAAAGGCGATGACCGGGATGTCTTCCGCGGACACGCCCTGATTGCCGAGTTCCTTGTAGAACGGCACGTTGGCATCACCGTTTACGGTGGACACCACGGCGGTCTTCTTGCCTGCGGAACCGAACTTCTTGATGTCGGCTACAATCGACTGCCAGTCGGAATGACCGAACGGCGTGTAATTGATCATGATGTCCTCGTCTCCGACGCCCTTGGCCTTCAGGTAGGCTTCCAGAATCTTGTTGGTGGTGCGCGGAT
>CAZNFI010000149.1:0-7288 GCA_964572185.1 uncultured Pseudomonadales bacterium | reverse complement strand
GTGCGCGCTCTTACTCCGCGCACCCAGTGCTTTCACTACGCTTGCCAGCCTCGCTACGTTCTTTCACGAGTAGTTGCGGCAAGTGACCATGCGACAGAGTCGAAAATCAGTCGACTTTCCGTCTTATTTTGGGTAATTTTCAAACCGGAAGGCGCGACGGGTGCGGAGGCAGCGCTTCGGTGCCGCCACGGCTATTCCCGGTTGCCGTTGCAGGTGATGCCAGGGTCTGTGCAGGGTGCGCGAACCTGGTTGCTGCATGGCCGGCGAGGCTGGTGCGGAGGCCGACCGATCCGGCCTGTTCGACGCTCCCGTCGTGAAACGACTTCGGGCGAGGCGGACGAAACTTGACCACTACAACCCCGGAAAGCGGCTCCACACCTGCAAAGGCGACTGTGCCCGACGATTCCGACCGCTGGTCGCAGTTCCTGCGCCGGGTGTTCCGTTCCGAAAATCTCGATGGCCCGGAAGCGGCGCTGTGGATTGCTGTCTCGCGCTACGCCGAGCGCCCCAGCAAAAGCCGAGAGCAGGCATTGAGGCAGGCGGCCCGGCAGTTTGGCGTCGCTCCGGAAGGTCCGGATGGCTGACCCGCATAGCGCACCAGGCCGTTCCTTGCCGGGAGCGCACCATCGCGGCCCCCCGGCGTCACAGGCCGCCTGACCGGTTGGGGCATCGCGCCGCTGGCGCTGGCCCGTGCGTTTATCCGGCGGCTACGGCGTCAATCTGCTTGAGGCGCATTTCGTTGGGCATCAGCCATTCATCGCCCATCACTTGGGCGACGCGCAGTTCTTCCGGAATGTGCTCCGGGCCGATCAGTCGGTCTGCCCACTGGTTCCAGTGGTAAATGCGCGCTTCCTGGTAGCTCAGTGGAACGCCCTCGAAGCCGCTGGATTCCATTGACTTCTGAATGGCTTCGCCGAACTGCGTGTCTTCCTGCAGAACCTGGCCGAGTTCCGAACCGTCCGGCGTCGTCCAGATATTGTGCAGACCGGCCGGCATGGGCTGATCGTCGGCGCCGTGATACATGGTCCACACCTCGAATCGGCAGGTGCGTATGGACGTGGGCCAGAACAGCAGCGGCGGAATGGTCCGCTCGCTCAGTGGAGAAACCCAGTTGGGGAACAGCCCGTAGGACTGGGTGCAGGTGCGGCCGATTTCGCCGACCGACTCGTTGATGGGAAAACCGCCGCGGTCGATGGCGCTCGAGCGCCCGCCTTCGTCCATCCCGCCCGGGGCGGTCTGGCGGTTGGGCGCGACCATGCGGCCGTGGCCGTTGGCGTAGAAGGTGTTCACGTTGCGGCGGTCGTCGAGGAACGGCGCTACCGTGGTGCGATGGATGTTGCGCACGTGGTAGACCTCGGTATTCGCCTCCATGGCGATCTTCCAGTTGCACTTCAGGTCGAAGCTGTGCTTGCTGACCAGGCGGCAATCCTCGAAACGGAATTCCCGCAGTTCATCGGCCACCAGCCCCAGCCAGTCCATCAGCGGCGGGGCGCCGGCGTCGAAGTTGAGAAAGATCAGGTTGCCGAAGCGCTCGCAGCGCACCGGCTTAAGGGCCCGGCATGACAGGTCGAGATCGGTGAAGTCCTCGGGGTCGCGCACCGACAGCAGATCGCCGTTCAATGCGTAGCTCCATCCGTGATATTTGCAGCTCAGGCGCGGGCGCTTGCCGCTTGCCTCCGTGACCACCGGTGCGCCGCGGTGGCGGCAGGTGTTGTAGAAGGCGTTCACATCGCCGTTTTCGGCGTGCACGATCACCACCGGCTCGCCGGTGTTTTCCCAGGTCACATAGCAGCCGGGCTCGGGCAATTCATCGATGTGCGCCGCGAACAGCCACGACTTGCGCCAGAGGTGCTGCTTTTCGAGGTCGTAGAAGCGCTGGTCGGTGTAGCGACCGGCGGGAATGTCCGGCAGCTTCGGAAAACCTGGAGGGGGCGTGCTGCGCGCCGCTTCATACTCCATCAGTTGACGCAGATTGGCGATGTCCTTGGCTTTCATGTGGTCAATCCTCCCGCAACGAATTTGCACCGCAACTCATCAGTGTATTTCGGCGAGTACAGTCCGTCGAGTGCGATTGTGCAAGCCGCTGTGCGGGAACTGCTTCAGGGTCGTGCTTGATTGGCAGGAATACTGGCGGGGGAATCGTCCTTGCGGGTGCATCCGGGCCGGTCGCGTGATGGCTGCGACCAAGCTCAAAGGCCGGGAGCGGAATCGTCCAGACCGAGCAGTACGCGGCCGGCCAACTCCATGACCGGCTCGGCGACGATCATGTGCTGGGAAACCACGTGCACGTCGCGGAAATGGCGCTGCAGGCAGGACGACTGAAACACCGAGTTGCCTCCGGCAACGGTGTACATCCGGTCGATGGCCTGCACCCCGGCCTGCACCGCATGCACGGTCGCGGTGCGTAGCGCCAGGCGGTCATCGAGCGTCGCCGGTTCCGACTGCACTTTGTCCCAGACATCGTCGATGCCGTCGTACAGCAGCGCCCGCGCTGCGCGTATCTGCGTATGGCTCACGGCGAGGTCGCGATGCAGCAGCGGACGCTGGGCCAGTGTGCGCCGGCTGAACTGCGGTGTTTTCTCCTTGGCGACGGCCAGCACTTCATCGACCGCCGCCTGTGCCATGCCCAGGGCGATGGCGCCGCAGGGTACGCCCAGCAGGGCGAAGCGGGGAAAGCGGAAGATCGGCTCGTGGGCATAGGCCGCGGCATCGCGCGGCGAGCCCATGCGCTCGGCGGGCACCCAGACATCGGTTGCAACATAGTCGCAGGAGCCGGTGCCTTTCAGGCCGCTTACGTGCCAGTTGTCGAGAATCTCGATCTCCCCGGGCCTGAACACCGCGCGATTCACCGCCGTGTCGCCGCCGACCGGGTCGCCGTTGTCATCCACCTCGTTGAGCGCGCCGCAGATCCAGTGCGCATTGCGGCAACTCGAACCCCAGCGCCAGTGGCCGTTCACCAGATATCCATCGCGCCCATTGTTTGCGGCTTTCACCGCGGTTCCGCTTGGTGCAAAGACGCTGCTGACGATGACCTCTGGGTTGGCGGCGAACCGCTGGCGCTGCACTGCCGGCAATGAAGCCGTGTGCAGGTGCGAGGTGAAGCAGATGAACGCGCACCAGGCGGCGGAGCCATTGCCGGTCGCCAGAACTTCCGCCAACTCGCAGGCGGCACGCGGGCCGATGTTCAGGCCGCCGGTCGCCTCGGGCGCGCAGCACCGGTAGAAACCTGCCGCGGCCAGGCGGTCGGCCAGATCCTGGGGCAGGAACCGGTTGTCGTCGATTTCCTGACTGCGTTCGATCAGCTCCGGAACGAATTCCGCCGCCGTCTGTACCAGGGGGTGCATGGGGTCTCCAATCAGGCTGGTGCGGCTAGATCGCCGCGAGCGCCGGAAACTGCTTTTTCAGGACAGCCGCCACCTCGCCGACAATGTCGATACAGGCGATCCGCGACGGACCGCGAGCAGCCAGATTGAGATAGCGTGCCCCGGCATCCACATAGGGCGCCAGAAAATCGGCAATGCGCTCCGCGCTGCCATAGGGCGTGTAGCGCTCGAATCGTTCGAACGGGATGCGGTACATTTCCTCCATTCCGCTGGCGACATGGTTCCTGGCTTCTCGTTCGTTGGCGCCGGTGCCAAGCCAGATCTGCAGCCCGTGGTGCCATTGCACAGAGCGCCCGGCTTGCTCGGCATGGTCATCGATTTCCGCCAGCACCCTGGCGAATCGTTGCGGCGAGCACCAGGCGGCCAGCCAACCGTCGCCGAAACGCCCGGCGCGGCGAATGGCCGCATCGGAGCGGCCGCCGATCACGATGGGAATGGGCGGCTGCGGTGCCGGCAGAATCAGGGCGTCTGCAAAGCTGAAGAAGTCGCACGCATGGCTTGCGGACCGGCCACTCAACAGTGCCCGCAAGGCTGCCAGCGCATGGTTGGTGTGCTGGCCGCGCCGTTTCGGGTCGACGCCGCAGATTTCGAGTTCATGGGGATCCTCGCCGCCCAATCCCACGCCCAGGATGATGCGCCCGGGCGCCGCTGCACTGAGCGATGCGAGTTGCCGCGCTACCGTCACCGGGTGCCGCAGTGCCAGCAGATAAACGCCGATGCAGACGCGGTAACCCGTGCCCATGGCGGCCAGGGTGGCCGCGTTGATCAGACCATCCATGCCCATGCCGGTGTGGAAGCTCACGTGGTCGGCCGTGAATACATGATCGATGCCGCGTTGCTGCACACGCTCGAGCAGCGCCAGGCGTTCGTCGAGGTCACCGGCGACCAGTTCCGGAGAACCGACGGTGCCGACTGACAGCGGCGTCATGTCCGCACCTGCCTGGCACCGACGCCAAGGCGGCGGTCAATGGGTGCCGCGCTGCCCGTTGCGGGGCAGTCCCGTTCGCGCCGATAGCGAGGCTTTCCGGGCGCCGGGGTAATGGCATTGTCGGGCAGCCGCATTTTGTCCTCCTGTGCTCCGAGTGGTCGACATGATAGTTGGCTGACGGCTTCCGGGTAAGGCATCCGGCGTGCAACTTCGATGCCCGGTCGCTCGCTGCTTCCGCGCATCGACTCAGTTCGTCGGCTTCAACCGGGCAATCGCCACGGCACTGGGTATCAGCAGCATGCCGAAGCCCAGCCAGGCGGCATCGTAGCTGCCGGTGGTATCGCGCACATAGCCGGCAATCCAGGGCCCGACCGCTGCCAGGGTGGTGAAGGGGCCTATCATTCCCATCACCTGGCCGAATGCGTGTATGTCGAAGTTGCGGCTGACCAGGGCGCCAAGCAGCGGCAGGAAACCGCCGGCAACGAAGCCGAGCAGGGCGCAGACCAGCACCAATGCAACGTAGCCGAGTTGCAGCAGCATGGTTCCCAGGGCAATGCCCAGGCCGGCGAGGGTCATCAGGAACAGCAGCCGCAGATCGCAACGATCGGCCATTGCGCCGAAAAAGACTTTGGCGGCCACCATTACCAGCGCCATCACGGAAACCAGGTAGGCGGCGGCTTGGGCATCGATACCAAGATCGTGGGCATAGGGCGCGAGATTCTGCTGCGCACCGCCAAAGGCGGTGGCCATGGGCGTGAACGCCAATACCGTGAGCCAGAACATACGATGGCGCAGTATGTGCAGCGTGGTGATTTTTCTGACCCTGGGCTGCAGGTCAAGCCGCCCTGACAGTCCGGTGTGTTCCAACCTGTGGGCTTCCCTGGGCCGGTTGCGAACCAGCAGCCATACCGGCGGCACGATGGCCAGCGCCACTATCAACGCCAGCACGTCATTGGCCGCGCGCCAGCCGATCTGCGCCTGCAGCGCCGTCACCAGCGGTGGTATGAGGAAGCCGCCGATTGACGTGCCCACGGTAACCACGCCCAGAGCCATACCGCGCCGCCGGGTGAACCAGCGTGCAGCCAGGGTCTGGCCGGCCAGCGGCCCCGCCAGCAGCATGCCGGCCACCACCAGGGTGCCGTAGACCAGGTTGAGTTGCCAGAATGCGTTGGCGCGCCCGGCCAGCGCCAGGCCGGCGGCGAGGCACAGCGCCCCGGCGACGATCAGGCCGCGGATGGAGAGCCGGTCCATGGCCCTGCCAGCGAGTGGCGAGAACAGGCCCATGAACGCCTGCAGGGTCACGAATACGGTCATGACCTGGCCCCGCCCGACAGCGAACTCCTCTGTCCAGGGCGCTACCCAGAAGGTAAACGAATAAAAGCCGATGCCGAAGGTGACGGCCTGAAACAGCATGGCGACGGCCAGCACGTTCCAGCCGTGGTACCAGGGCATGGGATTCCTCTCGAAAGCGGGCCTGGACGGTGCAGCCATTATGACGGGTGGCGGGGCACCTGGAGAAGCTCCCTCGGCAAATCGAGTGCGGGGGCGAGGGTGCCGAAAGTTTCGTGTGCGATACCGTTCGGTGCCGGTACAATTGATCGCGTCGGGGGCAACGCACGCACGCATGGCCAGGGCGGTGTCGCTGAACGATGGTGCGGACCATCGTGCGCATTGCACGGGCAAGCCGGTAAACAGGATATCTGACACATTCGCTCCGAGCTGCTCAACACGAACATCGCGGTACTCGCTATTGCGCAGGCTGCCGCGGTCACCGCGTCGGTCTCACTGATTACTCTTGGCGGAATTGTCGGGCGCAGTATCGCGCCGGCGCCGGCTTTGGCGACGCTGCCGATATCGATGCTGGTGGTAGGAACCGCCTCGGCCACGGTACTGGCGGCCTGGACGATGGCGCACATCGGGCGCGCGCGTGGTTTCGCATGCGGCGCCGCCATCGGTTGCGCGGGGGCGCTGTGCGCGGTTGGGTCCATGGTAAAGCAGGACTTTTGGCTGTTCTGCGTGGCGGCCGGGCTGGTGGGCATAGCGAATGCCTTTGCCCAGCAGTATCGATTTGCGGCTGTGGAAAGTGTCAGCGCCGCCTCGGCCGGGTTGGCGGTGTCAATCACCCTGGCCGGCTCCCTGGTTGGCGCCGTACTCGGCCCGGAGCTTGCGATGCGCGGTGAGCATTGGGTGACCGGAGCGCGCTTTGCGGGAACGTTCGCCGCGGTGGCGGGTTGTTATCTGGCCGGCGGCCTTCTGCTGTTGCGTTTGCGCAGTCCGCCGGTGACGGGGCCGGTCACGGATGCGGACGGCTTGCGGCCGATTCGAGAAATTGCACGCAACCGGGTGTTCATCGTCGCCGTTCTGGGCGGCGCGGCCGGCTATGGGGTCATGTCCTTCGTGATGACTGCCGCACCGTTGGCCATGCATGTCGTGGATGGCCATACGCTCGCGCAAACGGCTACGGTTGTTCAGGCGCATGTGCTGGCCATGTACGCGCCGTCACTGGTAACGGGCCTGCTGCTGCGCAGGTTCGGTACCAGGCAGATCATGCTGGTGGGTGCCCTGATCCTGGGTTTGAGCGTGCTGGCGGGTTTCGCAGGGCGAGAGGTAATGCACTACGGCCTGTCGATGGTTGCCCTGGGCGTCGGCTGGAACTTTCTCTTTGTGGGAGGAACGACGCTGCTGGGCAGTACGCACCGGCCACAGGAGCGGTTTCGCGCTCAGGCCGTCAACGACTTTTCGGTGTTTGGCATTTCTGCGCTGGGTTCGCTCGGCGCAGGCGCCGTCATGCAGCTGTTTGGCTGGAACGCGGTTTTGTGGGCGTCTGTGCCGGCCATTGTTGTGGCCATGGCGCTGCTTGCCTGGTCCCGTCCGGTGCCGGCTCGCTGAAGCTGCGGCAGCGCCGGGCAACCGCAACAGAGTGGTTCTAGGAGCCTGCGCCGTAGGAAGTCGCGAAAGCGAAAATTCGCTATCGCCG
>CAZNFI010000148.1:0-7365 GCA_964572185.1 uncultured Pseudomonadales bacterium | reverse complement strand
CAGCAGGACCTCGAGAACCGGGTCGATGCGCTCAACGGCGATGCGAGCATCGACGGCATCCTGGTACAACTGCCGTTGCCGAAACACATCGATGCGGACCGCATCATCGATCACATCCATCCGCACAAGGACATCGACGGCTTCCACCCCTACAACATCGGCCGCCTGGCATTGCGTCGGCCGGTGCTGCGCTCCTGCACGCCCAAGGGCATCATGCAGTTGCTCGACCGCACCGGCATCGAGTACAAGGGCGCCGAAGCGACCGTGATCGGGGCCTCCAACCACCTGGGCCGCCCCATGGGACTGGAACTGCTGCGCGTCGGCTGCACCGTCACCACGGCACACAAATTCACCATCGACACGGCGGCCAAGGCCCGCCTGGCCGACATCCTGATTGCCGCGGCGGGCGTACCGGGACTGGTCAAAGGCGACTGGGTGAAACCGGGCGCCGTGGTGATCGATGTCGGCTTCACCCGCGATGCCGACGGCAATCTGCAAGGCGATGTGGTGTTCGAGGAGGCCGTCGAGCACGCCTCCTGGATTACGCCGGTGCCCGGCGGTGTCGGGCCGATGACGCGCCTGGCGCTGTTGCAGAACACGCTGATCTCGGCTCAGCGTTCCTGATTGGCGGCCCTCCTGCCCGCTCAGCGCGCGAATACCTGGCCCGGCTGCCGTTCGCTCGGCGGGGCAGCGCCGCAACCCGATTGGTGTTGCGTTGCGACCTGACCGGACAAGGCGGCGCATCTACCTCTCGGATCTGCACCTCGACAGTGCCCGTGATGCGCGCTTCGCGCGATTCAGCGAGTGCCTGCGGGCCGAATCGCTATGGGCCGAGGAGATCGTCATCCTCGGCGATCTGTTCGAGATGTGGATCGGTGACGATGACGACTCGGAACTGGCCGGGCGGGCTTGCGCATCGCTGCTGCAGGCGAGCGCCAATTGCCGCGTGCTGGCCATGCACGGCAACCGCGATTTCCTCTGCGGGTCCGGCTTTGTCGAGCGCAGCGGCGCAAACCTGATCGAAGACCCGCACCGCACCGACGATGGGGTGCTGCTCAGCCATGGCGATGCGCTCTGTACGGCCGACCGCGCCTATGCGGAGCTGCGCGCCCGGTTGCGCTCGGAGGCCTGGCGCCGCGACATGCTGGCCAGGCCGCTTTCCGAGCGGCGGCGCATCGGTGCCGAAATGCGTGCCGCCAGCATCGCCGGCAATGCCAACAAGTCCGAGCACATCATGGATGTCACCCCGGCCGAGGCGCAGCGCCTGTCGAGCGAACAGGGCGCATCCGTGCTGATTCACGGACACACGCATCGACCGGGCGTCCATCGGCATGCGCGGATGACCCGATACGTGCTGGGAAACTGGGACCGCTGCGGCTGGATTCTGCGGCAGCAGGGCCACCGCTTCGATCTGGAGTGCTTTTCGCTGGCCGTCCGTTACCGGCCAACCACGGCGATCACTCGGCCGGAATCCTGAAGCTGCGTTCGTAGAAAGCACTGGAGCGTTCCAGGAATTCCCGGTCGATGCTGCGCAGCGTGTCCCTGGCCGCCGATGCCTGGTCCGGGCCCTCCCACGGCAGCCGCAAGCGGCGCATCACCAGCCGCCGCAGCACTTCATAGGCTAGCGTGGCGCCGCTCATGCCCTGGTCGGCCAAGCGTACGCCGGCCGCTGCGCCACAGAGCTGGTCCAGCCGTTCGCCGGAGAGAACCAGGCGCATGGCGCCCTCGCGGAGTTGTTCGAGCCGCCGCCAGATGGCATCGCGCTGGTCGTGGTCGTAACCGTTCCACTGCACCACTTCGTGGGCGAAGCGTTTGCAGCCCCGGCACACCAGGTCGCCATAGGTTGTGGAGCAGACACCGATACAGGGGCTGACCCGCCCGCCGGCCCGCGGATTGCCCCGCCCGCCGCTCATCAGGCCTGGTTGTGCAGTTCGATGACGGTCTGCACCGACCCAACGCCGGCTTCACGTCGCTGCTTCATGGCATCGCTGCGGTTTTGCGACAGGCGCTTCAGGTAGGCGTCATCGATGTCGCCGGTGACGTAGTTTCCGTCGAACACCGAGCAATCGAAACGCCGGATGAATGGATTGCCCTCCCGGGCGCTTCTGACCAGGTCTTCGATGCGCTGGTAGATCAGCCAGTCGGCATTGATGATGCGGCTGACCTGCTTGTCGGAACGTCCGAATGCCACCAGTTCCGCAGCCGCCGGCATGTCGATGCCATAAACGTTCGGGTAGCGAATGGCGGGCGATGCGGAAGCCATGTACACGTTTTTCGCACCGGCCTCCCGAGCCATCTGGATGATCTGCCCGGTGGTGGTTCCACGCACTATGGAGTCGTCGACCAGCAGCACGTTCTTGTCCTTGAATTCCAGTTCGATGGTGTTGAACTTCTGCCGCACGGATTTCTGCCGCATGTTCTGTCCGGGCATGATGAAGGTACGCCCGATGTAGCGGTTCTTGACAAAGCCTTCCCGGTACTTGACGTCGAGCCGGTGTGCGAGTGGCAGTGCACAGGTGCGGCTGGTATCCGGCACCGGAATGACAACGTCGATGTCGTGTTCCGGGTACCGGGCCAGTATCTCGTCGGCAAGATACTCGCCCATGCGCAGGCGCGACTTGTAGACGGACACGTTGTCGATGATCGAGTCCGGGCGGGCCAGGTACACATGTTCAAAGATGCAGGGCACCAGTTCCGCCCGTTCCGAGCAGGCGCGCGTGTGCAATTGCCCCTTTTCGCTGACGAACACCGCCTCGCCGGGAGCCACATCGGCAATCATGTCAAAGCCGAGCATGTCCAGCGCAACGCTTTCCGAAGCAATCATGTACTCGTAGCCGCGCCGCCCGGGCCGCCGCCCGTACACCAGCGGCCGGATGCCGAAAGGGTCGCGAAAGCCGACAATGCCGACGCCGATGATCATGGCAACCGCCGCGTAGGCGCCACGGCATCGCTTGTGCACGCCGGCGACCGCCGCGAACACATCGGCGGCGCTCGGTTCGTGGGCGTGGGTCACCTGCAGTTCGTGGGCGAACACATTGAGCAGCACTTCGGAGTCGCTGGTGGTGTTGACGTGGCGCAGATCTTCCCGAAACAGGTCGGCCTGCAGGTTTTCCGTGTTGGTGAGGTTGCCGTTGTGCGCCAGCGTCACGCCATAGGGCGAATTGACGTACATGGGCTGCGCCTCCGCCGAGCTTGACGAACCCGCGGTCGGATAGCGCACATGGCCGATGCCCACATTGCCCACCAGGCGATCGATGTGCCGTTGCTCGAACACGTCGTGCACAAGCCCGGTGGCCTTGCGCAGGTGCAGCCGCTTGCCATCGCTGGTGACCATGCCGGCGGCGTCCTGCCCGCGGTGCTGCAAAACCGTGAGCGCGTCGTAGATCTCCTGGTTGACCGGGCGCGAGCCGACTATACCCACGATGCCGCACATCAGATGGGTTCCCCCGCCGGGGCATCGGTTTCATCGGAATCGACCACCAGGTCTCTGGTCTGCCCCAAGATTTCCAGCAGGCCCTGTTCCATCCGGGTGAGTTCGGGGCGGATTCTGGACTCCTGCCACCAGTGCGCATCCTCGACGAATGGGCGCAGCGCAATCAGCACCACGGCGCAGACCACGATGCCCCGGCCGCTTCCAAACAGAAAACCGAGAAAGCGGTCGGTGCCGGACAGCCCGGTGCTTTCAATGAGCTTGGCAAACAGCCATTGCACGACGGCCCCGGCAATCAGCACGGCGACGAACACCGCGGCGAAGCCAAGCAGGCTGCGCAGCGCATCGCCCATATCGCCGCCCAGCCAGACGCCCGCCAGATTGCCAAAGGCGATGGCCGCCACGAAGGCCGCTCCCCAGATCAGCAGGGAAAGCACCTCCTTGACCAGCCCCCGCGCCAGGCCCATCAGGGCCGACAGCAGGATGACGATGGACAGGACGATGTCCGGGGTAGCAACATTTGCCATCTCGTCGCTACACCCGTCGGGCTAACTGCCGAAAGACTTGATCACCGCCTCGACCGAATAGCGCTCGGAAAGCTCGCGCTGCAGGGTCTCGGCTCGGGCCAGGTCGAGATAGGGGCCGACGGCGACTCGGGTCAATGCCTCGCCGCCCGGCGGCCGGTAACTGCTGAGAAACGCCTCGAAGCCGTCCGCGCGCAACCGCTCGCGCAACTGCACGGCCCGATCCGATTCGGTGAAACTGGCAAGCTGAACCGCCCAGGCCTCGGTGCCGTCGGTGGCGGCGCCGAGTACCGGCTCGCCGATTCGGGTGCCGGTCTCGCGATGATATCCCTGCTCGTCCACTTCCCGGCGCAGTTCCGCGACCTCCCTGGCAAAATCACTGGCCGGTACCGCATCGTCGAACCGCTGCACCGCCTCCGGAACAAAGTTGGTCTCCAAGGGCTCGACGGTGACGTTGGGAACGCCGTCGCCATCGAACAGCATGGGCAGAAAGATGACGGCAAGCGCCAGCAGGAACAGGCTGCCGGTGATGCGGTAGCGGGACTGCTCACTCATCGAAGGTGACGGGACGACCGGTTGTTGATGTCGCTGTGCGAGCTATGAGAGGGCATCGCCGGATTTCGTCAACTCCAAACGGGCGGCTTCCGCTGTGGCAAACGATCCGAACACGAGGATAACATCACCGGGTTCGGCGAGCGACCCCGCCAGCCGCAGCCCGTTGCGCACCGACCCGGCAATGGTTGCCTTTCGTTGACCCGAACGCTTGCCGAGCTGTGCGGCCGTCAATCCTCTCGGCGGCGGCGCGTCCACCAGGATCCAGTCGGCAACGACATCCTCCAGAACCTCGAAAATGCCCGGCGCGTCCTTGTCCTCCAGCGTTCCGAGTACCGCCAGCAGGCGCGCCCCCGGGTGCCTGCGCCGCACCTCGTCGCGCAGATAACGCGCACCCAGTGGATTGTGCGCCACGTCCACGACCCAATGTCGGCCGTTGCCGGGAATCTCCTCGCAGCGCCCCGGCATCCAGGCGCTGTCGATCCCGGCACGGATCACCTCGGTGTCGATGGCGGCGATGCAATCGGCAGCGGCGATGGCCAGCGCACAGTTTTCCACCGGCAGGCTTCCGGCCGGCAGGCCTTCCCGCAAGCGGTCGCCAGAGCGCCACCACCAGCGGTTCCGCCCGTGCCAGTCGAACTCGATATCATGGCCGGCACGCAGGCATCGACGCGCCAGGCCAGCGGCCGGTTCGCATACGCTGGCCGGCATGTCGGGCCCCAGCACCACCTGCTGTCCGGGGCGCAGCACGCCGGCCTTTTCAGCGCCGATCAACGCCCTGGTGTCGCCGAGCCAGTCGGTATGGTCGATGCCGATGTTGGTGATGATGGCAACGTCGGCATCGACGATGTTGAAGGCATCGAGCCGGCCCCCCAGGCCGATCTCCAGAATCGCCACATCGACGGATGCCTGCCGGAAACAGTGCAGGGCGGCCAGGGCGGCAAACTCGAAGTAGGTCAGCGTCGTGTCGCCGCGGCCTGCCTCGATCACCTCGAATGCGGCGCACAGCGCCGGGTCATCGAGTTCCTGACCGTTGATGCGAATGCGTTCGTTGAATTCGTGCACATGGGGCGACAGTGTGCAGCCAACACTCAAGCCCGCGGCCAGCAGTATCTGCTCGAGACACACACAGGTAGAGCCCTTGCCGTTGGTGCCGGCGACGATGACCGAAGTGGGTGCGGGCTTGCTCAGTTGCAGGTGTTCGGCCACCGCGCCGACCCGCTCAAGGCCCAGGTCCCAGCTGCTCGAGTGAATGGTCTCGATGTACTCGAGCCAATCGGCCAGCGTGCGCGCCATCGTTCAGCGAACTCCCTGCATCGCCAGCAGGCCCGCGACACCGTCAGCCACGAAGGCAATGACTCGCGGGCACCTCACGCGTCAAGTGCCTGCCGAATTTCATCGACCGCGCCCTGCAGCACCTGGGGAATGTCCTCTGCCCGGTCGGCCAACACCGCCATTCTCGAGACCAGCGCGGCGCCGACCACGACACCGTCAGCGTGCTCGGCGACGGCGCGCGCGGTGGCGCCATCCTTGATGCCGAAGCCAACCAGCACCGGCAGGCCGGTGTGGCGGCGCAAACGGGCGACATCGGCGGCAACCGCATCGACGGCGATATGGTCGGCACCGGTGATGCCTTTCAGCGAGACGTGGTACACGAATCCGCCCGACACGCCGCCGATCAGCCGCAGTCTGGACTCGGTGGTCGTCGGCGCGGCAAGAAAAATCAGTTCCATGTCGCGGGACTGCAGTTCCGCGCGTAGCGGGCCGGCTTCCTCCGGCGGCAGGTTAACCACGATCAGCCCATCCACTCCCGCTGCCGCGGCCGCCTCGGCGAAGCGCTTTTCGCCCATGGCCAGTATGCTGTTGAAATAGCCCATGAGAACGATCGGCGTGAGGCGGTCCGTGGCGCGGAACTCGATGACCATGCCCAGCACGTCCATGAGCGTGATGCCGTTGGCAAGGGCACGTTCCGAGGCGGCCTGGATGGCCGGCCCGTCCGCCTCGGGATCGCTGAACGGAATGCCCAGTTCCAGCAGGTCGGCGCCGCCGGCCACCAGGGCGTGCAGCGCCGGCACCGTTGTATCGGGATGGGGGTCGCCGGCCGTGACAAAGGGTGCCAGGGCGGTCTTCTGCTCGCGTTCCAGGCGCGCCAGGGTCTTGACGATGCGGCTCACAGTTCGATGCCGTCCAGGTCGGAGACGGTGTGAATGTCCTTGTCGCCCCGGCCGGACAGGTTGACGATTGCCACCTGATCACCATTGAACTCGCCGGCATGCTGCGCCAGCCAGGCAACCGCGTGGCTCGACTCCAGGGCGGGCATGATGCCCTCGGTGCGATTCAGCAGGCGGAATGCATCCAGAGCCGATGCATCGGTCACGGCGTCATACTCCGCCCGGCCGGTGTCCTTGAGATAACTGTGCTCGGGGCCGACGCCGGGGTAATCCAGGCCCGCGGAAATCGAGTGCGTTTCCAGTATCTGGCCGTCGTGATCCTGCATGAGGTAGGTGCGATTGCCGTGCAGCACACCGACCGTGCCGTCGTTCAGCGGCGCCGCATGACGGCCCGTTTCCAGGCCCAGCCCGGCCGCCTCCACCCCCACCATGCGCACGTCCAGGTCATCGATGAAGGGATGAAACAGGCCGATCGCATTGGAGCCGCCGCCAACGCAGGCGACCAGCACATGCGGAAGCCTGTCGGTCGCTTCCAGGCACTGGGCGCGCGCCTCCCGGCCGATCACCGATTGAAAGTCGCGCACCAGTTGCGGATACGGATGCGGCCCGGCAACCGTACCGATGATGTAGTGGGTGTCGTCCACGTTGGTCACCCAGTCGCGCAGCGCTTCGTTCAGGGCATCCTTGA
>CAZNFI010000147.1:580-7437 GCA_964572185.1 uncultured Pseudomonadales bacterium | reverse complement strand
GCCCGCCCGCGGCTCGTGCGGATGCCCATGCAGCGATCCGGCCGCGCCTTGCCCCCGGCCGGCGATGCTTGCATAGTGAATCGCCATGGACAGCATCCACGACCTCGGCGGTCGACAGGGCTTCGGGACGGTGGTTCGCGAGCGAAATGAACCGGTTTTTCACGAGCCCTGGGAAGCCAGCGTCTATGCCATGGTGGTGCTGGTCCGGCATGGGTCGCTTGCCAATGTCGATCGCTTCCGTCACGCCATCGAGCGCATCGACCCCGCCGCGTACCTCACGCACACCTACTACGGTCGATGGCTCGGCGGCCTGGAAGCCCTGTTCGAGGAAGAAGGGCTGGTCACCGGGGACCAGATCGACCGGCGCATGCGCGAGTTGGGCGGAGTGCCAGCGCACCAGCCCATCGTTCGCGCGGCGCGGCCGAACAGCGCCAACGCCATCGGCGCCAGATCGCCAGACACTCCCGACGGCGCCAGGAGGCAGGTCGCCGCCAAGCCTCGCTTCCAGGTCGGAGACCCGGTGATCACCGACCCGCACGGCCATTCCGGCCACACCCGCCTGCCGGCCTACGCGCGTCACAAGCGGGGCGCAATTCAGTCGCTGCATGACGCCTGGGTGTTTCCGGATACGAACGCGCACGGCCGCGGTGAGCATCCCTGCCACCTCTACACCGTGAAGTTCCCTGCAACGGAACTCTGGGGCGAGGATGGCGATGCCGCCTCGGAGGTCTGCATCGACCTCTTCGAGCCCTATCTGCACAAGCTGGAGACGACATCCCCATGACCGATTCGAACCCGCCGCATCAGGTGAAGCTGCGCGCCGAGGCGCTCGAATCGCTGCTGCTGGAGCGCGGCCTGTTGCAGGAAAGCGACGTGGACAAGGTGATCGAGCTCTTCGAGCGCCGCATCGGCCCCATGAACGGCGCCCAGGTCGTGGCTCGCGCCTGGACCGACCCGGAATTCAAGGGGCGGCTGCTCGACGACGGCACAGCGGCAATTGAGGAATTCGGATTCCAGGGCGGTCAGGTCGAAAAGCTGGTGGTCGTCGAGAATACCGACGACGTGCACAACGTGGTCGTTTGCACGCTGTGCTCCTGCTATCCCTGGGCCTTGCTGGGACTGCCGCCGCGCTGGTACAAGGACCCCGCCTACCGTTCCCGCATCGTGCGCGAGCCGCGCAAAGTACTAGCGGAGATGGGTTTGGACCTCCCTGCGGAAAAACCCATCCGCGTGTGGGATTCGAGCGCCGAGATTCGCTATCTCGTGCTGCCGCAGCAGCCGGTCGGAGCCGGCGCGATGGGCGCGGAAGACCTGCAGGCGCGGGTCACGCGCGACGCCATGATTGGGGTTGCCGTGCTATGAACGACTGGAGCGCCGAAGTTGGCGACCGGGCCGAACACCTGGGCGCACCGAGCGCCAATGGCGAACTGCTGTTCGAGGCGCCCTGGCAGGGCCGCGTGCTGTCGATGGCGGTCTGCCTCAGCGACTCCGGCCGACTCGAGTGGGAGCGGTTTCGCACCGAACTGATACGCGAGATCGGCAAAGACAAGCAAAGCCCCTACTACGTGCAGTTTCTGAACGCGCTGCAGGAGGCGCTGGTCGGCGCAGGGCTACTCTCGGCAAAGGACATCGCCGAGCGCACCGCGCAACTCGAACAGACGCCACATGACCACGCCTAGTGTCCTGTGTCGCAAATGGGCGCACTGAGACTCGACAAGTGGCTGTGGGCGGCGCGCTTTTTCCGCACCCGGTCGCAGGCCAAGATTGCGATCGAGGGCGGGCATGTGCGATTGAACGGCAGTCGCGCCAAACCGGCGAAGGAGTTGAAGATCGGCGACACCGTCACGGTTCGGCGCGGTGTCGAGCAGTTCGTCGTCGCGGTCACCGCGCTGTCCGACCGCAGGGGCAACGCGCGCGCCGCCGCACTGCTCTACACCGAGACGGCCGGGTCGGTGCAGCGGCGTGAAGAGCAGGCGGCGCAGCGTCGGGCCGAACGGGTCGGGCGGCCATTCGGGTCGACGCGGCCGACGAAGAAGGACCGGCGGCGACTCAAGCAACTGAAGCACAAAGATACGAGCTGATTCCCGGTGACCTTCTACCCTGGGGGAACCAGCCGTCAGGTGTGTTGCTAGTGTCCTGTGTCACAAATACGCTACCTTTCAGCGGGCCGCGCCTTGCCCTCGGCGGTTTTGCGCGCTCTGAAAGGCAGCGTATTTGTGACACAGGACACTAGCCCGCAGCTTCAGGAAAGATGCAGGTGGGGCAACCCGGATCCGCCAGGGCGGCGTCTTCCTCCGTCTGATACTGCGGCGTGCCGCGACGTTCGCCGCGGTCGTCCATGCGCCCGCGCTTGCCGGCCCCTTGGCCGGGCCGCATGACGCCGTCTTTCCAGGCGTCCGAATTCGCCCAGCGGTAGGGCAGGTCAACGATTCGGCCCGGTTCTTCGGTATCGCGCAACGCCGCCAGCGCCGCCCGCACGACACCGCGCTGCATCGCCACATCGCCCGCCTTGCCCGCCGTGCGGCCAAGCGGGAAGTCCAGGTACACCGCGCGCGGAACGAAACCCGCCCGGGTGATCGAGTAGGCGCTCGACAAACTGACCGTGGCGATTCCCCGCCGTTCGATTTCGCGTGCGATCAGCCCCACGGACTGATGGCACACCGGTCAGACCGGAACCAGAATCGCGACGTCGACTTCATCGGCACACAGGCGTTCCGCAAGCGCCGGCGCCAGCACCTCCCGCACCTTGCGCACCGAGTAGATGCCGCCCATGAAGGTGTAGGCGCAAGGCGCCAGGGCGCCGATTTCGCCGCAGCCGCGCAGGTAGCGTAGCGCTTCCAGGGGAAACACGGTGTTCGGGTCTGCCCGCGCATCGGTGAGATCGTAGGCGAAATGGGTGGCGCGCAGTGCATCGACCGGCGTCAGCGCATCAATTTCCCGATAGCTGAAGTCGTCACGGTGGTGGAACGCGATCTGCCCCTGCGCGTAGATGCCCCCCGAGGCGACCAGGCCCACGCACCACTCGCGCATCGGCTTGTCGACCCTGGTGAAGGCGGGCGGCTCGGTCTCCTCGACCCAGCGGTAGGCGGGAAAGCCCAGGGCCGAGTATTGCTCCCGGGTGCGCTCGATGTAGTCCACGGGGGGCCGCGTCATGCCGCTTGAACTCCGTGCGGGGATTGGCACGCCCCTATTATTCGTCAAGACCGTTCAGGCACCAAATGTTCGAGCCTGGAGCGAGGTTGGCCGGGGCGGTTTGCAATCGTCTCGACTCGTGACACCATGCCAACCCCCGGGTTGAAGAAGCGCACATGAAGGTACGCGAGCGCATGCGGGCGGTGCTCGATGCGGAGGCCGAAGCCATCAGGGCGGTCGCGGTCACAGACGAGTTCGTGCGCGCCGTCGAATGCCTGGCCGCCTGCCGAGGCAAGGTATTGACCACCGGTATCGGCAAGGCCGGGCACATCGCGCGCAAGTTCGCCGCCACCCTGTGCTCGACGGCAACACCCGCGGATTTTATCCACCCGGCCGAAGCGGCACACGGCGACCTGGGGCTGGTCGGCGGCGACGATGTGGTGGTCGCCTTCTCCACCAGCGGCAAGAGCCGCGAAGTGCTGGAACTGCTGGAAATGACCCGGCACATCGGCGTCGCGAATGTGATCGGCGTGACCTCCCACCCCGACTCGGAACTGCGCCGGCTCTCCGACCTGGTGCTCGACATGGGCAGCATCGACGAGCCCTGCCCGCTCGGCTTGACGCCCAGCGCCAGCATGGCGGTCATGCTGGCAATCGGCGATGCCATCGCGCTGGCGTTGATGGAAGTGAAGGGCGTCACCACGCAGGACTGGGGGCTTCGCCATCACGGCGGCTACCTCGGGCGCCGGGCGCGCACGGACAACATGCCGCATTGAACGATTACGGCATCGAGACATGACCCCTCGCCGTGCTCTGCCCCTCCGGACCCTGTCACTCCGGTATCAGCGTCAGCCTCAGACAGCCTCCGTCCGCAACGAACCCCGCCAGGGCAAACATCGATGTTCCCGGCTCGCCGTCGGTGACGATCTGCTGGGCGCCCTTCGTCTCACAGACGCCCATGGCGTGGCGCAGCAGCCAGCTGCCGAGCCCCTGCCCGCGAAAGGGGGGCGCGACCGCTACCACATCGATGCAGAATTCGACGCGCGACAGCGGGTGCACCGCGTACACGCCGATGACCTCGCCATCGAGCTTGGCGACCCGCACCCACTCCGGTTCGATATCGTCCCGGGGCATCAGTTCCCAGGGAATCTCGTCGCGATAGGCGCGGAAGACGGGAACCTTGCGGGGGTCGAAGCGGCTCACGGCCACCGCCGCCGAAACTGCATGAACACGATGGCATCAGCGACGTTCAAGGCGCTGCCCCCGGCAGGCGCAGCACCTTTGGTCACCGGGACCGGGCAACCGCGCGCAGTTACCCGGCGTCATTGCGCTCGCCTGCGCGCCGCAACGCGCCGGCCGCTTTCCGAACCGTAAACCATTGCGAACCGTGAACATGGTGCAAGAATCCCACTTCCAAACGCCGAAGCAACCCGCCGGAATGTCGGGTTTCAGCCACCTGTCGTCAAGCGTTCGCTGCAACCGGGTACAGTTTGCGTCGCACACCGGGCAACAGGCTTGCACATCAAGACCGCTCGAGGCGTATCGTCGGGCCGGGACATCGCGCCGTTAGCTGAACCATGCGGGACGCGGAAGGCACCATACAGTTCGCCTACCGGCTCGAGAGCGCCGGGGGTGCGCCGGCCGGCGCACGCCTGCTCGGTGCGCTGCTGGCCTGGCGCAGCGTTTTGCGCCGGCTGCAGCTACTCGGCCAGGCGCCAGACCGGTACGACGGTTTCGGCTACGGCAACCTCAGTGCCCGCGCCACCGATGCGACGGGCGAATTCATCATCACGGCCAGCCAGACCAGCGGCGATGACTGGCTCGGAGCCGATGGCCTGTGCCGAATCAGCAGCTTCGACCTCGAGCGATTTCGGGTAACGGCCCAGGGTGCGCGGCCACCGTCCTCGGAGTCGCTGACGCACGCCATGATCTATGCCGCCGACCCAGCCATCGCCTGGGTGTTCCACGCCCACAGCCCGGAGATCTGGCGGCAGGCGCGCAACCTGGGCCTGCCCGCCACCGCATCCGGGGTGGCCTACGGTTCCCCGGCGATGGCCGCAGCGGTAGCGGACCTGCTGGCAACGCATCGCAAGCGGCCGCTGCTGTTCGTGACCCCGGGCCATCTCGACGGTGTCTTTGCCTGTGGCGCCACGGCCGATGCCGCCGGCAAACTGCTGGTCGAGTACCTGGCCCGGAGCCTGGCGAATGCAACAGACACAACCGCAAGGCAAGATTCATGAACGATGCGCCAAGCGCAACACGCAACCCGGGGCACTGCCAGTGAACCTGCCTCCCACCATTCGCTGGAACGACGGCGAACTGCACCTGCTCGACCAACGCCTGTTGCCGGGCAGGGTGGAATACCTTCCCATCCGCGACGTTCCGGCGGCGGTGGAAGCCATCAGGACCCTGGCCGTACGCGGCGCGCCCGCCATCGGCGTGGCCACCGCCTATGCCCTGGCCGTCGCGGCGGCCAATGCCAGCGGACCGGAAGGCGTGGCCCGGGTACTGCGCGAGGATGGCGATACACTGATTGCCGCGCGGCCCACCGCCGTCAACCTGGGCTGGGCCGTGCAGAGGATGCGCGAGCGGGGGGCGCGGGAGCCGGCCGCGGCAGCGCTGGCGGAAGAGGCAGAAGCCATCCACCGGCAAGACATTGCCCAGTGCCGCGCCATCGGCGAACACGGGCGCGGGCTGGTGCGGCCGAACGACAACGTGCTTACCCACTGCAATGCCGGTGCCCTGGCCGTCTGCGAACTCGGCACCGCCACCGCGCCGCTTTACCTCAACCACCAGGCCGGCGTGCCCTTTCACGTCTACGCCGACGAGACCCGGCCGCTGCTGCAGGGCGCGCGCCTCACCGCCTGGGAACTTGAACGCGCCGGCATCGACGTAACGCTGATCTGCGACAACGTGCCGGCCAGCCTGATGGCGGCCGGCAAGATCGACCTGGTCATCGTCGGCACCGACCGGGTGGCGAAAAACGGTGATGTGGTCAACAAGATCGGCACCCTGAACCTGGCCGTGCTGGCCAAACACTATGACGTACCGTTCTATGTCGCCTGCCCGGCGTCCACCTACGACCCGGCAACGCCGACGGGACCCGATGTGGAAATCGAACAGCGCTCCCCGGACGAGGTACGCCGTGGCGATGCGGCCGACGTCGCCGCCTACAACCCGGCGTTCGACGTGACGCCGGCCGAACTGGTCACCGGAATCGTCACCGACCGCGGCATCGCCCGGGCGCCTTTGCAAGTGTCGCTCGCGGCTTTGTTCCGCGACGCTTGATTCCCGCAGGTTCTTTACTCCGGCAAGCATCAGAGGTTGGGAATCAGACGAAACCCTGGCGCGCGAAGCCGTCATCGAGCGCCTGCGACGATGTGCGGCGGCTGGCGGAGACCTCGCCGCCTGGCTCCCCTCTCGGTGCTTCGCCGGGCTTTTGCCACGCGGTGGCCCGACCTGTTCATGAATAAACTACTGCGGTCGTCGGCTTGACAGTCGGCTGATTTGCCAACCTAATCCGCAAACAGGCGTACCGGGGGAAACCAATGCTGAACCTGTCCATACCCGACCACATACGGCCGCTGCGCGACAAGGTGCTGCAGTTTGTCGAGCAGGAAATTTACCCGGTGGAAGGCGAGGTGCTCGTCGACCGGGTAGGCAGCCGCCAGGGCGGTGCGCTGCGCAAGCTGATGGACAAGGCAAAAGCGCAGGGCCTGTGGGCA
>CAZNFI010000147.1:0-570 GCA_964572185.1 uncultured Pseudomonadales bacterium | reverse complement strand
TGGATTATGTATTCATCAACGAGGTGGTGGGGCGCTCCGAGGTGGCGACCGTGGCGCTCGGCACCCACTCGCTGCAGGACTCCATCATGCTGCACCTGTACGCCAGCGACGAGTGGCGCGAGAAATACCTGCAGCCCCTAGTAGACGGCGAGGTGTTCCCCAGCTTTGGCATGACCGAACCGGACGTGGCCAGCTCCGACCCCACTCAGTTGCAGACCCGGGCCGAACTCGATGGCGGCGAGTGGGTGATCAACGGGCGCAAGTGGTTCACCTCCGGCGCCGGCAGCGCCGCCTACACCACCGCCATGGTGCGCACGGAACCCGATGCGCCGGACCACCAGGCCTTTTCCATGATCGTGGTGCCCACCGAAACGCCCGGCTACAACATCATTCGCGACGTCAAGGTAATGGGCCAGGCCCAGGGTCACTTCGAAGTGGTCTACGACAATGTGCGGGTGCCCGCCAGCAACCTGCTCGGGCCGCGCGGCCAGGGCTTCAAGATCGCCCAGCAGCGCCTCGGGCCGGGCCGCATCTTCCACTGCATGCGCTGGCTCGGCCAGGCGCAGCGCG
>CAZNFI010000146.1:0-7483 GCA_964572185.1 uncultured Pseudomonadales bacterium | reverse complement strand
ATTCCTTACGGCTGGTTTGCCCTGGCCTACAGTTCCGATCTGGCCAGGGGCGATGTCCAGCCTCTGCATCGTTTCCAGGAAGAACTGGTGCTGTTTCGCAGCGACGACGGCAAGGCATGCGCCATGGAAGCCTATTGTCCGCATCTGGGCGCCCACCTCGGCCACGGCGGCAAGGTGCGGGGCAATGCCATCCAGTGCCCCTTTCACGGCTGGGAATTCGACGGCCGAGGGCAGTGCGTGAACAGTCCCTACGCCAGCCAGATGCCCAGGCGCGCCGCTGCGGGCCCCTGCCTGTACAGCTACCCCGTACAGGAGCGCAACCAGATGATCTGGGCCTGGTACCACCCGCGGCGCATCGCGCCGTTGTGGGATGTCGACGACGTACCGGAACTTTCAGACCCCGACTGGAGCCCCGTCGACCGCTACGAATGGGAGGTCGAAACTCCCATCCAGGAAGCCGGTGAAAACGCTGTCGACATCGCCCACTTCGTCACTGTGCACGGTGCCCAGGCGATGCCCAAGGCCACTATCACCATCGATGGCCATCGCCGCGAGACGCACCTGTCGTGCCCCATTCCGGCAATCGATGAAGAGGGCAACATGGATTTCAACCGGCTGCAGGAAATACACCTGCTCACCGGCAATTGCGGCCCCGGCATGAGCGTGCAGAGCTTCAGCATGAACTGGAAGACCACCATGCTCGGCGCCATCACGCCGATCACCGCAACGCGCATGAAACTGTACTTCGCCTTCACCAAGCGGCGCGACCTTTCGCCAAAGTTCAATTTCATCGTCGATGCCATGATCGCCGAGATCGTTCGCCAGGTGCAGCAGGACATACCCATCTGGGAACACAAGACGTTTCACGCGACACCGCTGCTGTGCGACGGCGACGGCCCCATTGCCAAATACCGCAAGTGGTTCGCCCAGTTCTACGACAGCGCCGCGCCTGCCCCGGCGCGCGCGGTCAAGTCTGGGCCACGCAGCACCGAGCTGGCAATCGCCGGCCAGTGATTTCGCTGCTATTGACGGCCGCAGTAGTTTATTCAGTAGAGTCGGGCCAGCTTATCCGGCGCCGCGGTTGCCGGCGCGCATGTCAAAGTCGGCGATTGCCAGCCCGGCGGCCACGCTCGTGAACGGGTCGTGTTCAACCATGCGCCCGGGAAAGCGCTCATCGAGCTTTCCGCGAACCGCCGGAATCAGTATGGACCCGCCCGTTCCCAGCACGATCTGAATGTCATGCGGAGCCAGGCCTGCCCGCGCCAGCGTGGTGTCGAGCGCCCGTTCGAAGGAGTCGAGCAGCCCGGCGATCAACCATTCGAAATCTGACCGCGACAGCGGTATGCGCACATCGAGTTCGGCAATGTCCAGGGTTGCCTGCCGTGCGGACGAAAGCTCTGCCTTGAAATCCTTGAGTGCCTGAAAAACCACGTAGCCGAGGTTCAGCCCAATCAGGTCACGCAACCTGCGGAACTTGGCGACACCGGAGCCGCCCCGGGCGATGCAGTCCAGTACCGGGGTGGTGTACCGGTTCTGGTTCAGCGTGTAGCCGACCGGCCAGTTGAGCAGCAGTTCCTCATAGTCCTCGAACGGAAACCGGGTCTCGATTTCCCGGTCCATGCCGCGCCGCTTCCACATCTCCCCCTTGCCCAACAGCGGGAACAGCAGCTTGCGGAACAGCAACTGGTCGATATGGTCTCCGCCGAGCGCCATGCCGTGCGTGGTCACCACTTCAAAGCCGCTGGAGCGGCGCTCGAGAATGCAGAAATCCAGCGTGCCGCCGCCGAAGTCGACGGTCAGCAGGTGCTCGCCATCCACGTCCGGGTTGGCCCTGAGAAAACTCCAAGCGGCCGCCACCGGCTCCGCGAAAAATTCCCGCTTGTTGACTCCAGCGTGACGGTAGGCCTCGCCGAGCCGGGTCAGCGCCGTCTTGTTGCGGTACGGCGCTCGGCCCTCGAAGTTCACCGGGTGGCCCAGATGGCCGTAGTCCGCGCTGCCGGCGAGCGCCTCGATGCGGTTGCGAATGTGCAGCAACAGCGGGGTGATCAGCGCGACCAGGCGGAACGGGTGATCGAATACCATCAGGCGCTGGATGCGGCTGTCGCCAAGCAGTCGCTTGACGCCGCGGAACAGCCGGCCGTTCAGGCCGCTGTCGAGCAGCGGGCGCCCATAGATGCGGGTAGTCGACGTCTGCAGCGGCGCCGGCTCGTCGGCACCGCCGTGATCGACGAACTCGCTGTGTTCGCCAATCACCTCGGGGATCAACTCGACGGTGCGCCCGGTATTGGCCGCAATGTAGCTGTCGATGGCCCGTTGACCGACCTGGGTCTGCAGGTCGCGATCGATATAGGTTGCCGACGGCATCACCGGGTCGCCATTCTCGAGTTCGACCAGGGTGACCGTTTCGCCATCGAACACCGCCGCGGTGGAATTGGTGGTACCAAAGTCGATGCCGACGCCGACGTTCATGCGGTCACAGTGGCGGGTGCGGCTGACAGGGCTAACGGGGCGAGACCCCGGCTCGACGGGACAGCGGCGAACGGGTACATGCTCGACTCATTCGACAGCCACCTCCGCGAACAGGACGACCAGCATCGGCGCCGGCGAAAAAGCGTCGTGGTCAGCCGTCTTCGGCGACAGCCGCGTGCGGTATCGTGGCGCAGTCCACGCCGGTACCGCCGAGACCGCAATAGCCGTTGGGTACCTTGGCCAGGTACTGCTGATGATAGTGCTCGGCGTAATAGAACGGGCCCGCCGGGGCAATCTCTGTCGTGATCGGGCCGAAACCCGCTTGCGCCAGGGCCGACTGATAGCGCTGGCGCGAGGCTTCGGCGGCAGCCTGCTGCGCATCGCTGCAGGTGTAGATGGCGGAGCGGTACTGAGTGCCCACATCGTTGCCCTGGCGCATGCCCTGGGTGGGGTCGTGTGCCTCCCAGAACACCTTCAGCAAGGCATGAAACGAGACCGCCGCCGGGTCGTAAACCACGAGCACCACCTCGGTGTGCCCGGTAAGGCCGGAACACACTTCTTCATAAGCCGGATTCGGTGTTGCCCCGCCGGCGTAGCCAACCGCCGTCACGAACACTCCGTGGGTTTGCCAGAACTTGCGCTCTGCCCCCCAGAAGCACCCCAGGGCGAACTGAGTCTGCCGCAGGCCATCGGGAAAAGGCTCGCGAAGCGGATTGCCGTTGACGAAGTGCCGGTCGGGTACCGGCATGGCCTGCGAACGGCCCGGCAGAGCCTCGTTGGCGCTCGGTAGGCGCAGCTTGCTACCCCAAGGCATGAATCAACCTCCGTATCGATCTGTTGTGCCGCCCGCGGCGGGCTACGCGCAAACTCTACATGATACCGATTCGAAACGATGCTATAAAACGCGCCATGCGTGTATTGCTCGCCGCGCCGCTGTTTCTGTTCGTAACCCTGATGGCGAGCTGTCAGTCGACGCCTGCCACGCCCGCCACACACGCCGAACCGGAGTTGACGCAGGCCCGCATCACCGCACTTCGGCACGCGTTTTTGGCCGCACCCGATGGCGCCGACGAGTTGCGCCAGCTCATTGAACTGGAGACCCAGGCTACGCGCCTCGTCGAGGACGAACCTCTCAAACTGGGCGCCATCGGCACGGCAATACTGGACATCTGCCAGGCCAGCCTGACCGGCCACTACGCGCTGCAACGATTCTACGATCACGTCGGGTCGCGCGACGCGGCGGCCTCCCACCAGGAGTGGATCGACTCCATCAAGGCGATCATGGCCGGCGCTGCCTCGGCCACCCCCGACGACCCGTATACCGCCATGACGCCCGCGGAAGCCATAGTGTTCGTAACCTCAGAGTCGCTGTCGCCGGTGGGCTCCATTTACCAGTCGAGTGACCCATCGTCGTTCGTGATGCTGGTGGTCGGCCGACCCGAAACGGGGCCATTGCAGAACTTCCACTTCGACCTGCAGGCGCTGTACCGCAATGCCCTGGACATCCTCACCAGGCAGTCCGGCAAACAGGCGGCCGACATCGGGTTCTCGCCGCTTGCGCTCATGGCCATGCTGGCCAGGCAAGGCGATGCGACCGCCCAGGCGGCGTTGGGCGCCCTGCTGATTGCCCGTCAACAGTACGACGACGCCACTGGCTGGCTGCGCAGCGCCTCGCGCACCGGCAATGTCGTGGCCAACGTGATGCTGGCCAGGATCTTCTGGGAAAAGTCCGAACTCGCCGAAACAGAGGAAGAAAAGCGCCAGGCACTCGACCAGGTGCTGGAGAACTACCTGCACGCCATCGCGCTCGGCTCGTCGGATGCCATGTATGCGCTCGGCAGGCTCTACCTGACGGGCGCTTTCGGAGAGGACAACACGGTCGCCGGCACACCCCTGCTCGAACAGGCCGGCGACCTTGACCACAGCGATGCGCTGCTCTCCCTGGCGTTTTTGCACTACGAAGGACAGGCGCTACAACGCGATGCCGCGGCGGCCGAAGCGTATTTCATTCGCGCGGCAGCGCTACAGAACCCGGCAGCGCGCCTGAGCTATGCACGCTACCTCATGGCGGAGCGCGATCAGGTAGCAGGAGACGAACGCGCCATAACGTGGCTGGAAGACCTGGTCGAGCAACACAACGACCCCCAGGCCATGCTGTTGCTCGGCAACCTGCATGCCCGGGGGGTGACTGCAAGACAGAACCTGCGTGCCGCCTATCGCTGGTACCGGGATGCGGCCCGGGCCGCACCCAACGATGCCGACATAGTCAACGAAGTCGCCTGGACCCTGACCGTGTCGGACCTCGACCGGCTGCGCAAGAAACGCTATGCCCTGAAGATCATGACGCGCATGATGGAAGCTGACGAGCAGGCCCGCGAAAGCCCCGAGTTTCTCGACACCTGGGCTGCGGCCTTCGCTGCCAACGGCAAGTTCGAGGAAGCCGTGCGCCTGCAGCAACTGGCATTGAAACAGGCTGTCGATGCCGACCGGCAGGACGTACTGGATATCCTCAAAGAACACCTCGACCTGTTCATGGCCGGCAAACCCGTTATCGAACCAGCTCCTTGAAGCCCGCCGAGCTACTTGCCAGCGGCGTTCCGCTCATTGACCTGCGGGCGCCGGTCGAATTCGCCCAGGGTGCCTTTCCGACCGCCGTAAACCTGCCGTTGCTGAACGATGGCGAACGCCACGAGGTCGGGCTTGCCTACCGGAATCAGGGGCGCGAGGCGGCAATTGCGAAGGGTCACGAACTGGTCAGCGGCACCGTCCGGCGGCAACGCATCCAGGCCTGGGCGCATTTCATAGAGCAGCGTCCCGATGCCTGGCTGTACTGCTGGCGGGGCGGGCTGCGTTCGCGCATCGCCGGCGCATGGTTGCAGCAGGCGGGCTTCACGCTGCCCAGCGTCGCGGGCGGCTACAAGTGCCTGCGCCGCACCTGCCTTGCAACATTGGAGAGTGCAGCCGACGACGGCAAGCGCTGGCTGGTGGTCGCCGGGCGTACCGGCAGCGGCAAGACCCGGGTGATCGACCGGCTCGACAACGCCATCGACCTGGAAGCGACCGCGCGCCATCGCGGCTCGGCGTTCGGCGCCCTGCCCGGCGGGCAACCGACGCCGGCGGCCTTCGAGAACGCGCTGGCGGTGGCCTATCTCGGGCATGCGGCAAGCACCCTGGTGCTCGAGGACGAAAGCCGAACCATCGGCCGCCTCGCCCTTCCCGAGGCCTGGTTCGAACGCATGCGTGGCGCACCGCTGGTGCTGGTCGAAGCGCCCATGTCGCAACGGGTGAGCAACATACGCACCGAGTACGTCGACGAACCGCTGGCGCGCGGCATGCCCGCGGCCGATTTGCAGCACCGCCTGAGTGCTTCCCTCGATCGCATCAGGAAGCGTCTCGGCGGCGACCGGCACCGGCAGGTCCGTGCCGCCCTGAACGGTGCTTTTCGCACCGGCGCACACGAAAACTGGATCGAACAGCTGCTCGAGTGGTACTACGACCCCATGTACGACTACCAGCTCCGGTCGAAACAGGGGCGGGTGATTTTTAGCGGCGAACGACCATCCGTCCTGCAGTACCTGCGCTCCCGATAGCGGATACCCGGCACACTCACCGGTCGCCGACCCGCGGAGTTGCGGCGCCGACCTGGCCATTGAGCAGGTCGCGACGCATCTCGACCGCTTCAACGAGATGTTCGCCAAGCACCTTGATGCGCCGGGCATAGCGCAATTCCGGCGCGGTCAGCAACCACAGTTCCACCGACTCCAGCGGCGCGCCGGGCAGGCGCTGCAGTGCCGGCTCGCGATCGCCGACCAGGCAGGGAAGCGCCGCCACGCCGACCCCCGCTTTCACGGTCGCAAGCACTTGCGTAACGGTGTGACAGGCGCCGGCGGCGGCAGCATCGGGCCAGGCCGCTGCCCGGGCCGCCGCGCAGGCTGCGGCCAGGTCGTCGTCGCCCAACCACTCGATCCATCGAACCGCCTGTCCCTGCGCAATGCCCTGCCGTACGGGCTCACTGCCGTAAACGGATATCGCAAAACTGCCGATACGCCGTCCCACCACATCAAGCGGCGGATTCGAATTGACGTCGATGCCCAGATCCGCCGCACCCCTGGTCAGTGCCTGCCCGGCGCCAGTGGCCAGCCACTCGACGGCGATGCGCGGGAATATGTCGACAAAGCGTATGAAATCGTCCAGCAGCCCGCCCAGCAACAGGAACTCGGGCAGCGCCACCCGCGCGGTGCCCGCCAGTGCCTGATCTTCCTGTTTGATGGATCGTTCGATACGGGCGAGCCGCTGCTCAACACTGTGCAGATCGCGGACCGCCGCCGAGCCCAATGTCGTCAACGACAGCCCGCGCCCGGTCCTGGCAAACAGCCTGGCTCCGAGGCGCCGCTCGAAATGCTCGATGCGCCGCGTGACGGTAGAGGGATGGACGTGCAGCTCGCGGGCGGCGGCGCGCACCGAACCGCAGCGGGCCACCGTTGAAAAGTACTTGAAATCGTCCCAGTTCATGTTCTGCCGGAAACACCACGCGTTGCTGGGCATGATGGTTAGATGCACCGTCCGACCCACATTTTCGGCCGTGTGTTGCAAAAACGCAACATAATGTTGCGTTACCAACGGTTGCAATCATTGTTACCGAAAGTAACATACAAATCCATGACACTCGTTGTCAGCGGCCACGCCCGAGTCATCGGGTAACCGGTCGCACCGAGGGATACCCGACTTCCTTCCCTCCCCTCCCATCCCAGCGGGTATCCCTCCCATTCCTTCCCGCGCGCTGTTCCGCAAACTCCACCTGTGCAACGTACCGGTTTCGACTGCCCGACGATGCCGAATTGACAACGCCCCAGGAAGTTTGGTCATATGCACAACTGGGGGAGGAAAGGGAGAACGCGCAGCGTATCTCCTGATCCAAAAACGGCCGGGGCAACCCGGCCGTGTTGTTTCTGTTTTTTTGGGCCGGCGCCCGCGCCCCACCCCCCCGCAGGCGGGATAGACCCACATTCAGATT
>CAZNFI010000145.1:0-7544 GCA_964572185.1 uncultured Pseudomonadales bacterium | reverse complement strand
GGTCTGCAGAACCTTGTCGGCCGACCAGCCACGCTCAAGCAGAATCTCGGTGCCCTCGACGATCTCTTCCTTGAGGCCGTCGTACAGGTCGTCGTGCATCTGCTCGACCAGTTCATCGTCGGGAAGGGCGGCCAGATCGATGTCTTCGTCAAGTTGCTGGTCGTCGGAAACGGCTTGATTCATGGGTGCTTATCCTCTGCCCATTGCTTCACGGGAAAGAAAGATCGGAAACTGCGACCGGATCGATTCGTCGACCGCATCGCTCACATGTCGGGGATAATGGCTGTCCAGGATGGCGCGCTTGCGACGAATGGCTTCCCGCAACGGATCGGGCTTGCCGTTTTCCTCCCACACCGTGGGACTCGTGCGATCGCTGAATTCCGGGTAGATGTACTCGCTCTGCATGACCTGCAGGGTGTGGTTCGAGCCGAGATAGTGGCCTTCGCCACCGGTGCAGACCTGGTTGATCTCGTCGAAACTCAGCGTCTCGGGGGTCACTTCGATACCCCGTGTCACGCGCATGGCGGCGCCGAGCACGTCGTTGTCGAGCAGCATGCTCTCCGGGCAGACACCGAGCAGGCTGGCGTACATGCCGGCCGACTCGTAGATGATGTTGGCGCCGGACAGCGCTGCCGCCAGAACGGTGGAGGCGCGTTCCGCGCCGGCCTGGAAATCGGGCAGCTTGGCGTCGGTCATGCCGCAGGCCGTGCCGAACGGCAGATTGAAAGCGATGCCCATCTGTGCACAGGCGGCAGACAGCAGGCCCTGTTCCGGCGAGCCGCCGCTCATGGCGCCGGTTCGCAAATCGGAGACGAACGGCCAGGCGCCGAGGATCGCCGGAGCGCCGGGCCGGATCGCGTTAACGTATACCAGGCCGCCCAGGCACTCCGCCCAGGCCTGGGAAACGGCGCCGGCCAGACAGGCGGGGGTGGTCGCGCCGGCCTGTCCGGCGGAAAGCAGCAGCACCGGCATGCCACCTTCGACAGCGGCGCGCAGGCATCCCAAGGCATCCACGGCGAACTTCATCGGCGGCACCACGAAGCAGTTCGACTGGCTGACGAACGGCCGTGCCCGCCATTGCGCCTCGCCGCCGGCGATGATGTGCAGCATCTGGAGAGTCTTGTCCACGTGGCTGGCGTGCACCCAGGCCGAACCCACGTGTTTGCTCGTGCCGGACACCGCGCAATAGGCCGTATTCACGTCCAGGGCGTAGTTGTCGGCGATGTCGCGCGCCACGCAGGTGCGCTGAAACAGGTGGATGTGCTCGCAGGTGTCGACGATGCGCGCCATGTCGTAGAGATCCTGGGCGGTGGAGTCCCGATAGCTGGTGTCCTCCGGGTTGGCGATCATGACGGCGGCGCCGGCGGTGGCGAAGTGCACCTTGCTGCCATTGATTTTCAGGTCATGGCGCGGGTCCTGGCCGTGCAGGACGAGGTCGGACGGGGCCCGTTCGATGGTTTGCTCGACCAGGCCGCGTGGCATGCGCAGACGTCCATCGCTGCCGAGTACCGCCCCGGCGGCGGTGCAGGTCTCGAGGCAGTGCGGCGTTGCATCGGCGAAGCCGACTTCTTCGAGTATGCGGAAGATGTTCTCGGTGACGGCGGCGACATCCGACTCCGAAAACGGCTTGAACTGCCCGCCGGATTCACCCGGGTGAACGGGCTTTACCGCATCCGCCAGGGGAGCGGCGCGTTGCGCCCTGCGTGCCTGTCTTCCGCCGGACCGCCGTGCCATGGTCGCTCCTTCAGCCCGACCGGTTGGCCGGGTGTGCCGATATCCTGTTGTCCGCGCCCGTCATCGCCCGCGTTCCTGGGTGGGGCGCACCTTGTAATGGTCGAAGTAGCATTTGCTGAAATGCTGCAGCGACTTGAATCCGGTCTCGATGGCGATGGCGCGCACCGTCATGCCCGAGTGCCGCAACAGATTGCGCGCTGCGTTCAGGCGCACCCGCAGGTAGTACTGACTGGGCGAAGCGTTGAAGTGACGCTGGAAGGCGCGCTCGAGCTGGCGGGTGGAAACCTGCACATACCAGGCGATCTCTTCGACGAACAGGCGCTCGCTGACGTTGTTCTTCATGAGTTGCACGGCGTCGCTCAGGTACTCCGGCGCGCCGGGCGACTGGCTGCGCACCGAGACCTCCTGGGGTTCGCCGAGGCCCCTGATGCGCTCTACGGTAAACTGTTCGGAGATGGCCATGGCCACATCCCGGCCGTAGTCTCGCGCCACCAGGTACAGCATCAGGTCCAGGGGTGCGGTGCCGCCGGCACAGGTGTAGCGACGCCGGTCGATCTCGAAGATCTCGTCCATGACGGTTACCCGCGGAAACTCTTCCCGCAGGCTGCTCAGGTACTCCCAGTGAACGGTGCAGCGATGTTCGTCGAGTATGCCCGACTGGGCGAGCAGGTAGCTGGCCGTACAGAGCGCGCCGAGCGGCATGTTGGAGGCGGCCAGGCGACGCAGGCCGTTGCCCAGCGCGGGGTTCCAGTTCTTGCGCACGTTCACGCCCGCACAAACGAACACGGCGTCGAGTTCCCTGGCCCGGGCGAACGGAAAATTCGGCTGGATTTCGAGCGATGCACTGGAGGTCACGGGCTGGTCGTCGAGCGTCATCACCGGCCAACGGTACAGTTCCTGCTGAGAGGTCAGGTTTGCCATTCGCAGCACCTCGACCGCCGACGAAAAGGCGATCAGTGTGAAATCGCGGGTCAACAGAAATCCATATCGGTACGGTTGCCCATCAGCCATTTCACTCTCTCCCACTGGTCGCATCAATAGCAGGATGCGACAGCATATTTACTACAGGCGACTTCACATTTGAAGCACTTGCGAAGGGGGTTTGACTTCCTCCCCGCATCGGGTGTTGAGTGTGCGCCCGCCGCGCCATGAGGCGAGCGGTGTTTCGGGATTGTACAAATGACCAGAAAGGCTCTTCGGCCGATTACGGAAGTGGCGTCCGACCTGGGGCTCGAGACCGCCGACCTGGAGCTGTACGGGTCGGTCAAAGCCAAGATTCCGCTCGATGCCTTTCCCACCCGGGCCGAACCCGGTCGCCTGGTGGTGATTACGGCGATTACGCCGACGCCGGCGGGAGAGGGCAAGTCCACTGTCGCTGTCGGGCTCACCCAGGGTCTTGCGCAACTCGGCCGGAACGCGGCCCTGACCATCCGCCAACCGTCGCTTGGCCCGGTGTTTGGCCACAAGGGTGGCGGTACCGGGGGCGGCCGTGCCACCGTGCAGCCGGCCGAGGAAATCAACCTGCATTTCACCGGTGACTTTCACGCGGTGCAATCGGCCCACAACCTGCTGGCGGCGATGGCCGATAACGCGGCGCACCGCCAGGCGGTCGCGGGCCTGGAGGCGGGCGGCATCACCTGGCGCCGGGTGACCGATGCGGAAGACCGGTCGCTCAGGCAGGTGGTCACCGGTGTTGGCGGTCGTGTGAACGGGCCGATGCGAGAGGCGCGGTTCGACATCTCGGCGGCCTCGGAGATCATGGCGATACTTGCGCTTTCGTCGGGGTATGCGGACCTGCGCGACCGGCTCGGCGCCATCGTGCTCGGCTGGACCAAGGACAGGCAGCCGGTGCGGGCACGGGATATCGGCGGTATCGGTTCGCTGATGGCGCTGTTGCGGGATGCCCTGAAACCGAACCTGGTGCAGACGGTCGAAGGCCAGCCGGCCATCGTGCACATGGGCCCGTTCGGTAACATCGCCCACGGCTGCAGTTCGATCCTGGCCGACCGGCTGGCCGTCAACACCGCCGATCTGACCGTGACGGAAGCCGGGTTCGGCGCCGATCTGGGCTTCGAAAAATTCATGGACATCAAGATTCGCCAGGGTGGGCCGGCGCCATCCGCGGCAATCGTCGTCGCCACCATCCGCGGCCTGAAGTGGCACGGCGGCGTGCCGCGCAATCGACTCGATTCGAGCAATGTCGCGGCAGTGCAGGCCGGTGCCGAAAACCTGGCCAACGCCATTCGCATTGTCCGCATGTACGGGCTTCCCGCGGTGGTGGCGATCAATCGTTTTCCGTCGGACAGCCGCGCCGAAATCGAGGCGGCTGGCAGGGCAGCTGTCGAGGCTGGTGCGCTGGCGGTGGCCGAAGCGAACGGGTTCACGGCCGGTGGCGCAGGCATGACCGACCTGGCCGCCGCCTGCTGGGAGGCCGCCCACAATGGCGCCGCCGACGTCAAGCTGCTGTATTCCGACAATGAGTCGCTGGAGGCCAAGGTGCAGCGGCTGGCGGAAGACATCTACCAGGCGGATATCGTCGAGTGGGGTCCCAGGACCCGCGCTACGGCGGAACGTTTTGCACGGCTCGGCTGGAACTATCCGGTGTGCATGGCTAAGACGCACCTCTCGGTGTCCGCAAAGCCGGACCTGTTGAACGTGCCGACCGGTCACACCCTGCCGATCCGCGAATTGCGGGTACAGGCCGGAGCGCGACAGATCGTCACCCTGGCCGGCGACATCAACACCCTGCCGGGGTTACCCTCGCACCCCAATGCCTTCGATATCGACCTGGACGATGTAACCGGCGAAATAACGGGCATACTTAGCACTTAGTGTCGTGTCACAGGTCTTTTTGCGCATGACACGGCACTAGTCCGGATACGCACCGGCGAACGCGGCGAGCCTTCCGGCACGGGCGGGGCGGCTGCCGCGACCGGCGTGGTACCCCGACAGCGATGAATCCGCGGCGCCGGTCTTCGGTTCCCGGGTTCTGATGCCACCAGATGAGGCTGTGCATGACCGCTCGCCTGCGGGTCAATCGAGATGCCCTGGCCGACAACTACCGGCTGTTTCGGTCTGCCGTGCAGGGAGACTGCGCGGCAGTGGTCAAGGCCGATGCTTACGGCACCGGCCTGGCCGAAGCCGCGGCGGTTTTCGCCGGGCTCGGCTGCCGGCAATTCTTCGTTGCCACCGCTGCCGAGGGCCTGGCGCTGCGGGAAGTCATGGCCGGGGCGTCCATCTTCGTGTTTGAGGGGGTATTCGCCGAAACCGGCGCCACGCTTGCCGATGCCGGGTTGATTCCGGTTGTCAATCACGCGGCGCAGCTTGTGCACTGGAAACCCTACGCCAGCAGGGAGATCGCGGTACATGTCGATACGGGCATGAATCGGCTTGGTCATTCAACCGATTTGACCGCTGCGTCGCTCGATGGGTTCCGGATTGCCCTGCTGATGACCCACCTGGCCTGTGCCGACCAGCCGGAGCATCCGCTGAACGAAACCCAGTTGGCTCGTTTCGCATCGGTGGCGGAGCGTTTTCCCGGTGTGCCGACGAGTATCGGCAACTCGGCGGGCGCTCTGCTGGGTAGTCGCTATCAGGGAGACCTGGCGCGCCCCGGCATCGGGCTGTACGGCGGCAATCCATGGTCGGGGCGTTCGAGCCCGGTACGGCAGGTAGCCACGCTGGAGGCTCCCATACTGCAGATTCGCGACGTTCAGCCCGGCGAATCGGTCGGCTATGGCGCGACCTGGCGCAGCGACCGGCGGTGTCGGCTGGCGGTGCTCGGGCTGGGGTACGCCGATGGCTTGCCGCGCCGCCTGTCAAATCGTGGCCAGGCGGTGGTCGGTGGCAGGCGCTGCGCCATGGCGGGGCGGGTATCGATGGACCTGACCGTCGTCGACGTGAGCGAAACGCGGGCGGCGCCCGGCGACTGGGCGCAACTGTTCGGACCGGCACTGCCAGTGGATGAGGTTGCGGAGCGGGCCGACACCCTGGCCTACGAGTTGCTGACCGGTATCTCGCCCCGGGTGCTGCGCGTCTACGAGGGCGGCTGACGGTTTTCAGGCACCGGCCCTGATCGGCACTTCGGTTTTCTTGACCACGGTGCGCAGGGCGAAGCTCGAATGCAACCTGTCGACGCCGGGCAGGCGTGTGAGGTGCTGGCTGTGGATGCGTTCGTAGTCCCGGGCATCGTTGACGATTACCCGCAGCAGGTAGTCGGAGTCGCCGGACATCAGATAACACTCCATGACTTCGGCGAGTTCCGCCACCGCCCGCTCGAAGGCTGTGAGGTCGTCACGTTGCTGGCTTTGCAGGGTCACGCGTACGAACACGTTGTCCGGGTAGCCGGCGCCGGACTGATCGACCAGGGCCACGTAGCCGCGCAGCATGCCGGTCTCCTCCAGACGGCGGACCCGGCGCAGGCAGGCGGACTCCGACAGGTTGACCCGTTCCGCCAGAGCCGTGTTCGACAACCTGCCGTTGAGTTGTAACTCATGGAGGATTAGACGGTCTAAACGATCTAATTTCACATAATCTTTCATAGATTATCCAAATACAGGTTATTAATTGCTTATATTTTCAAAAAAGTCGCAATAAAGCAATTTTTTTCGAGTGTCGTTTCGTTACAGTGGCTTTCCCCTGGTGTCTCAGAGTTGGCGGTCATGCGAATTGGTGTACCCAAGGAAGTGAAAGTCCGTGAAAACCGGGTTGGCCTCACACCGGAGTCGGTGGCGGAACTGACCGCCGCCGGTGCGGATGTGGTCGTTCAGGCAGGCGCTGGCAGTGGCGTCGGCTTCAGCGATGAAGATTACCGGCGGGCAGGTGCGCGTATCGGCTCGGTACAGGAGGCGTTTGCCACGGACCTGGTGGTCAAGGTCAAGGAGCCGCTGCTGCACGAGTGCGAGCGCCTGCGCCCGGGACAAATGCTGTTCACCTACCTGCATCTGGCCGCCGACAAGCCGCAGGCGCAGGCGCTTGTCGAGTCCGGGGCAACAGCCATAGCCTACGAGACCGTGACCGATAGCAGCGGCCGGCTACCGCTGCTGACCCCCATGAGCGAGGTCGCCGGGCGCATGTCGGTGCAGGTCGGCGCCTATGCGCTGCAGATTTCCAATGGCGGCCGTGGCGTGCTGTTGGGTGGCGTGCCGGGTGTGGCGCCTGCCAGGGTAGTGGTCATCGGCGGCGGCGTTGCCGGTACCAATGCCGCAGCCATGGCCGTTGGCCTGCAGGCCGACGTGACCATTCTCGATACCTCCATTGCGCGGCTGCGCGAGTTGAGCGGTGAATTTCGCGGCCGGGCCCGGGTGTTGATGGCATCGCGCCACAACCTGTTGCAGGAAACCCTGGCAGCCGATCTGGTCATCGGTGCCGTGCTGGTGCCCGGCGCAGCGGCGCCCAGGCTGCTTACCCGTGACATGGTACGCGCCATGCCCGATGGTGCCGCGCTGGTCGACATTTCCATCGACCAGGGCGGCTGTTTCGAAACCAGCCGCCCGACTACGCTCGACGACCCCGTCTACATCGACGAAGGCGTGGTCCACTATTGCGTGACCAACATGCCCGGTGCGGTGGCCCGTACCTCTACCCAGGCGCTGAACAATGTCACGCTGCCGTATGTAAAGGCGCTTGCCCTGCGGGGCTGGCGGGAGGCATTCCGGAACGATGCGGGCTTTGCCGCCGGGCTCAACGTGCACGGAGGTGCAATCCGGCATCCCAGGGTCGCGGAAGCACTGGGCATGCGCTTGGTTGCCGAGGCCGCCTAGTGTCCTGTGTCACAAATACGCTACCTTTCAGCGTGCCGCACAAGGTCT
>CAZNFI010000144.1:4527-7589 GCA_964572185.1 uncultured Pseudomonadales bacterium | reverse complement strand
GGGCATGCAGCAGCAACTTGCGGGAGCGGCTGGGGTCCGGGGATATGTGTGAGGAAGCGCTCGGCAGCGGCGTGACCTGGGTGCCGAACAGGTAGGCCTCGCCGTCCTTGAGCAGCACGTAGCTGTCGACCATCTGTGCCTTGCCGGCGCGCAGGCTCTTCACTTCCCAGCCTTCCAGCACCAGCCCCGCCTCGAAACGGTCTTCCAGGGCGTAGTCGTGCATCGCCCGCTTGTTGCGGGCGATGAACCGTCGCGCCGGCCCGGCAGCGCCCTTGGCCCTGGTCTGGGCACTCATCGCGACGGATGCCCGGAGAAGGGCCGGGGCGCTGCGCCCTTCGTGCTGCTGGTTGCCACTGGTGTGTGCTCGTGAATTCGGCGAAGCCCGTGAATTATAGCTTGCCGGGCGCTGCTCGATCGTACGCTGTAAAGTCACCGCCTGGCGGTGGTCAAGCCGGTGGTTTTGAATCGGCCTGGTGCCGCGGCCGGCCGGGATCTGGCAGCCGTCCCATGACGCATCCCGTGCCCCGCCCCGGGGCATGCGGCCCGGTCGCGCTTGTGGGCCTGTCGGCGTTTGCGCCACAATGCAGGGCCATAACCGGCCAGTTTGCGGATACCGACATGGCGCCCAGTTCAGAATCACGGCACGGGATGTGGTCCAGCCGCTGGTTGTTCGTGCTGGCGGCGGCCGGGTCGGCGGTGGGCCTCGGCAACATCTGGAAGTTTCCCTACATCGCCGGCGAGAACGGCGGCGGCGCGTTCGTCATCGTCTACCTGGTGTGTGTTGCCCTGGTCGGCGTGCCCATCATGATGGCCGAGGTGCTGATTGGCCGCGAAGGCCGGCAGAGCCCCATCAATACCATGCGCTTTCTCACCCGGCAGCATCACCGCAAGCCGTCCTGGGTATTGGTCGGCTGGATAGGCGTGGCGGCCGGATTCCTGATCCTGTCCTATTACGCGGTGGTCGCCGGCTGGGCGATCTACTACATCCTGCGCATGGCGGACGGCACGTTCACGGGAGTCAGTGCCGAGTTCGCCGATCAGGCCTTCAACGAATTCCTCGCCGATCCCTGGCAACTGCTGATGTGGCATACGCTGTTCATGGCGATCACCATCTTTATCGTCGGCCGTGGCGTCATCAAGGGCCTGGAGAGCGCCATTCGCTGGTTCATGCCGCTGCTGTTCGTGCTGCTGCTGGTGCTGCTCGGTTACAGCATGACCAGCAGCGGCTTTGGCCAGGGGGTCGACTTCATGTTCGGCTTCGACTGGGGTTCCATCACCGGCGAAGCCTTTCTCATCGCCATGGGCCAGGCGTTCTTCACCCTGAGCCTGGGCATGGGCGCGATCATGGCCTATGGCGCCTATGTGCCGAGTTCGGCATCGATTACCAGCACGGTGATCACCATCGCCCTGCTCGATACGGTGGTTGCCGTAGCGGCCGGGCTCGCCATCTTCCCGATCGTTTTTGCCAACGGGCTGGAACCCGGCCAGGGCCCCGGCCTCATGTTCGTGACCGTGCCCCTGGCATTCGGGCAATTGCCGCTCGGCGCGTTGTTCGGAGCGGTCTTTTTCCTGCTGGTGAGCTTCGCGGCGATCACCTCGGCCATCTCGCTCACCGAGCCGGCGCTGGCCTACCTGGTCGAGCAGTACAACGCCAGGCGCTCCCGGGTTGCGATCAGCATGGGCCTGTTCTGCTGGCTGCTCGGCATCGGCACGGTGCTGTCCTTCAACGAATGGGCGGATGTGCACGTGGTCGGTGACCTGACCATATTTGCCTTTGTCGATTATCTGTCGCAGAACATCATGCTGCCGCTGGGGGGCCTGTTCATCGTCCTGTTTGCCGCCTACGCCCTGCCCAAGTCGGTGGTGCAGGGCCAACTGGGCCTGAGCAACCGGGCCAGCGAACTGCTGTGGCGGGCTCTCGGGGGCGTGGTTGCGCCGCTCGGCGTGCTGGCCGTTTTCCTGGTGACCATTGTAGGATTCGACACCATCAAGGCGTGGTTTTCCTGATCGGTGCCTGATCTGCACCGTTCCGCGTTGCTGCCGATGGCGGTGGAGGGTGTCTATGCCATCGTTGCCGACGTGGGCAGCTACCCCGAGTTTCTGCCCTGGTGCCGGAGCGTGACCGTTCGCGAGAGCGGTGCCAACGGGTTTGTCGCCTCGCTGATGGTCGCCGGCAAGGGCTTTACGGAGAGCTTCACCACCGCGGCCGCCCTGACGCCGCCCCGGGAGATTCGGCTCAGCCTGGTCGATGGCCCGTTTCGCGAGTTTTCCGGGGTGTGGCGATTCTCGGAGGTTGGCGACAACCAGGGATGCAGGGTGGAACTATCCCTGCATTTCCGCTTCAGCGGCACGCGAACCGTACTGGCCAGGGCCTTTCAGGGGGTTTTCTCCAGAGCCTCAGACTCCATGGTGGACGCCTTCTGCCGCCGCGCCCACGACAAGCTGGACGGCTGAGCCGATGCGTGTGGAAATCGCCTACGCCAGCGCCGTCGAACAGACGCTGATCGCCGTGGAGGTCGAGCCGGAAGCAACCGTTTCCCAGGCGCTGCAGGCGGTCGCCAACCGGCAGCCGTTTGCCGGGCTGCCGCTGCACTCGATGCCACTGGGTATCTTTGGCCGGCCGGTGGCACGCGACACCCGTTTGCGGGACGGGGACCGGTTGGAGCTGTACCGCCCGCTGCTGGTGGATCCCAAGGAAGCGCGCCGCCGACGTGCCGGCGGCTAGCCGTTTTCGCCCCTATGTTACGACCGCAGTAGTTTATTCATGAATAGGTCTAGGAGCCTGTCGTGGCGGCCTCCGCAACCTCAGCGGGTTGCTCGTCGCTGGGAACGTAGTCACCGGTGAAGTAGGCCAGCTTGTCGTCCTGGAAGTACAGGCTGATGCGCTTTTCCTCGTCGTAGATGCCGGGTACTTCCACGGTATAGATGTAGTCCCAGCGGTCCCGGTCGAAGGTGTTGCGCACGATCGGTTCGCCCATGACGAACGCCACCTGGGCGCGGGTCATGCCGGGCTTCAGGCTGTCGATCATTTCCTGGGTGATCACATTGCCCTGCTGCACGGT
>CAZNFI010000144.1:0-4479 GCA_964572185.1 uncultured Pseudomonadales bacterium | reverse complement strand
CCGGCCACCACCACGGTGGCGGCGATGAGTACGGTCACGGCGCGAAGTGTCATTGCATGAACCCCCGGAAACAGCCTGCATGGTAGCCCGTCCGCGGGGGGCGGGCAAAACCGGACCCGATACGCGGCGACCGCACGCGGAGGCGGCATTCGTATGCCGGGCCGGCCCCCTGGCATGCAGAACCGCCTGGCGCTGCGTCGGGCGGCGCGCCGCCGCCGATGTCGGTCCGCGGCGTTCTCTCAGGGATGCTTCAGGGCATCGCCGAGCATAAGCGCGGTCATGTCCACCACCGGAATCACGCGCTGATAGGCCATGCGCGTCGGCCCGACCACGCCGAGTACCCCGGCGATGCGGCCGTTCACGGTGTAGGAGGACGTGACAATGCTCGTTTCATCGAGCACCCGGTAGCCGGATTCCTCGCCGATGTAGAGTTGAATGCCCTGGGAGCCGAGGCTCTGGTCGAGCAGGTGCAGGATGCTGCCCTTGCGCGAGAACGCCTCGAACAGGTGGCGTACCGTCTCGGTGTCCTCGCTCATGTCGAGCAGCCTCGATTCGCCGGAGACGACAAAGCTGCGTTCTTCGCTGTCGTCCGGCTCGAACGCCTGCGAGGCCAGGTCCAGGGCGGCCTGCAGCAGCCGGTCCATTCGGTCCTTGTCGCGCTGCATGCTGTCGATCAGGTCCCGGCGGATTTCGGTCAGGGACAGGCCGCCGAACTCCTTGTTCAAGTAGTTGGAGGCCTGCAGCAGTTCGGCGTCGTCATAGTGCCGTTCCATGTGAATGACGCGGTTCTGCACCTCCCGGTCGTTGTAGACGAGGATCACCAGAACCCGGTCGCCGTCCAGGTTGAGAAACTCGATGTGGCGCAATGCCAGGGCGTCCCGGTGGGGCAGCGTGACGATGCCGGTCATCTCGGTGATCAGCGCCAGCAGGCGGGAGGCCGACTCGACCAGCCTGGATGGCGACAGGTCGGCGCTGAGCTGGCTTTCCAGGCTCTGCATGCCGGCGTCGTCAAGGGGCTCGACCGACAGCAGGCTGTCGACGAAGAAACGCAGCCCCTGGCTGGTGGGAATCTTGCCGGCGGAGGTGTGCGGCGATTTGACCAGCCCCTGCCCTTCCAGCCGAGCCATGATGTTGCGCACGGTGGCCGAACTGACGTGCACCTCCGGGTTGCGCGCAAGGGCGTTGGAGGCCACCGGCCGACCGTCGTCGATATAGCACTCCACGAGCAACTTGAACAGCTGTTCGGTGCGGTCGTCGACCTGTTTTCTCGCCATGGCAAACCCGCTGCGGGCAATTGGGCTACGTTCGAGTACTATGGGATTTTTCTCTCGATCGTCAAGCTCTTGCTCAGGCACCTCACCATCTCCGACTTCGCGCTGGTGGGCGCACTCGACATTGCGTTTGTCGGTGGACTCACCGTGCTGACCGGTGAATCGGGAGCCGGCAAGTCCATCCTGCTGAACGCGCTGGCCCTGGTGCTGGGGGAACGGGCGAACCCTGGCCTGGTCCGTCCCGGGGCGCGGCGGGCCGAGGTGAATGCCGAATTCGATCTGCAGGGCAATGCCGGCGCGCTCGATTGTCTGGAAAGCCACGAGCTCGGCGACCCGGAACAGCCAGAGCGCTGCCTGCTGCGACGCACGGTGGGCAGCGACGGCCGCTCCCGGGCCTTTGTCAACGGTACGCCGGTGAACCTGCATACCCTGCGGGAACTGGCCGGCGGGTTGGTGGACCTGCACGGCCAGGACGAAAACCAGCGCCTGCTGCAACGGCATGTGCAGTTGGAGTTGCTCGATGCCTATACGGTGGCGCCCGGCGCGCGGCAGGCCATGCAGCGCGCGCATCGATCCTGGAAGCGAACCCGGCGCGCCGCGCTGGACCTGAAGCAGCAGCTTGCCGACATCGACAACCGCGCTGCACTGCTGCGCTATCAACTTGCCGAACTGGATGACCTGAGCCTGTGCGAGGGTGAGTTCGAGGCGCTGGACACGGAGTTTCGCCGGCTGTCCCAGGCACAGACCATCCGCGGCACGGTCATGGGGGCAGTGGACCGCCTGGCCGACCTGGACGACCTGCGCCGGGTGCAGGGCGCACTGGCGGCGCTCGACGACGCGCACCCGGCGCTGGACCGGGCGCGGCAGGCGCTGGACTCGGCGCTGGACCTGAGCGAAGACGCAAGGCGCGACCTGCGAGGCTATTTCGATGCCCTGGAGGTGAATCCGGAGCGGCTTGCGGAAATCGAGGAACGGCTCAACCTTATCCAGGAACTTGCCCGCAAGCATCGCATTCTTCCCCAGGCGCTGGCCGTCCATACGGCCGACTTGAAAGCGGAGCTTCAGTCGCTGCAGACCCGGCAGGGCGGTCTGGACGAACTCGATCAGAAAGCCGCGGTCTGCCGGGCCGCGTATGAAAAAATGGCCGCGAAGGTCAGCCGCCAGCGCCGCGACGGTGCCGTTGGTTTTGCCGATGCGGTCAGCGGGTGCATGGAGACCCTGGGCATCAAGGGCGGGCGCCTGGCGGTCCGGTTCGAGGATGCAGACTCCGAACAGGGTCTGGAATCCGTGGAATTCCTGGTGAGCGCCAACCCGAAGTACGCGCCCGGCGCTCTGAAAGACGTCGCGTCCGGTGGCGAACGGGCGCGCATCAGCCTGGCCATTGAAGTGATCGCGGCGGAGCGGGCGCGGCTGCCATGCCTGGTGCTCGATGAAGCCGACGTTGGCGTGGGCGGGCCCGCCGCCGACGTGATCGGGCGCCTGCTGCGCCGTCTCGGGCAACACACCCAGGTGATCTGCGTCACCCATGCACCGCAGGTGGCGGCCCTGGGCGATGCCCACTTTCTGGTCGAAAAGGACATCGAACAGGAGATTTGCATTGCTGCCCTCGATGACGCCGGCCGGGTGGAGGAACTCGCCCGCATGCTGGCCGGCGCCGGCGTCAGCGAGAAGTCCCGGGACTATGCGCGCGCGCTGCGCCTGGAAGCCGGGGGTTGAATCCGCGACAGTCGGTCCCATATTGGCTGACGAGGCGATGCCCTGGAGCCGTTGCGTTGCGGTGTCTGGAGCCGTTCAAGGGCGACCGGCACCGAGTCGGCGCGAACCGGTTGCCTGGGCCGATTGGTGGTGCAGCCGGTGTCCGGACGAGTCGAGTCGGCACCCGCGTCGGCCGGGGCGTCCTCCGTTTGTGTTGCGATCGCTGGCAGTCAAAGGGAAATTTGAATCATGGTGGATGACTCCTCCAAACCGGCGGCAGACGCCGCAGACCAGAAACCGGAAGACAATGGCGCCGGGCCGGCCGCCGACCGGGGCGCCGACCTCGAAACGCCGGAAGACTTGCAGGCGGCCCTGGATGCGGCCCTCGAAGAGGCGGCGAGCCTGCGGGATGCCGCCCTGCGTGCCCAGGCCGAGACGGAAAACATTCGCCGCCGCGCCACGCGCGACGTAGAGAAGGCACACCAGTTCGCACTCGAACGTTTCGCCGGCGACCTGCTCGGGGTGGCCGACAGCCTCGAGAAAGCCGTGGAGAGCGCCTCCACGGCGGTCGATGTGCCGGCCCTGGCCGAGGGCGTCGAGCTTTCGCTGAAACTGTTCCTGGACACCCTGCGCAGGCACGGCATCGAACAGGTCGACCCGCTCGGTGAACCCTTCGACCCGTCGCAGCAGGAGGCGATGGCGGCTGTGCCCAATCCGGACGCCGACCCCAATTCCGTCATGGAGGTGATGCAGAAAGGTTATCTGCTCAATGGCCGGGTGGTGCGCGCCGCCAAGGTCATCGTCAGCAAGGCGCCGGAAACCCCGCCGGCAGCGGAAGCTGCCGCAGCGGAGCAGGCAGGCGCGAAGTCATCGGCGGAAGAGCCGGAGGGCTAGTGTCCTGTGTCACAAATACGCTGCCTTTCAGAGCGCGCAAAACCGCCGAGGGCAAGGCGCGGCCCGCTGAAAGGTAGCGTATTTGTGACACAGGACACTAGCAGCCCGTGGCCGGTGCCGCATTGAATTACGGTCACCCGCCCCAATCAAGTAATAACGGAATACAGGCGGGCCTCGATGGCGGGCTCGAGCATTGGAGACAAGGATCATGGGAAAGATCATCGGCATTGACCTGGGCACCACCAATTCGTGCGTTGCGGTACTCGATGGCAGCGATGCCCGGGTCATCGAGAATTCAGAGGGGGATCGCACCACCCCCTCCATCATTGCCTACACGGAAGACGGCGAGATTCTGGTCGGTCAGAACGCCAAGCGTCAGGCGGTAACCAACCCGCAGAACACGGTGTTCGCCGTCAAGCGCCTGATCGGCCGCAAGTACAAGGACGACGTGGTGCAGAAGGACATCAAGATGGTGCCCTATGCCATCGTCGAGGCAAGCAATGGCGATGCCTGGATCGAGGCGAACAACGACAGGCTGGCGCCGCCGCAGATTTCCGCCGAGGTGCTGCAGAAAATGCGCAAGACCGCCGAGGACTATCTCGGCGAACCGGTCAGCGAG
>CAZNFI010000143.1:0-7612 GCA_964572185.1 uncultured Pseudomonadales bacterium | reverse complement strand
GAAGGGCAAAATCCGGCGCGATGATCGCGGCCCTTGGTGCAATATGCGGGCTAGCCGCTCGGGCGGAGGCCGCCTGCAGGCGCTTGTGCCAGGCGCCGGTTGCTTTCGCAGTACCGTCCGGGCCGCGCTTCGCTGCAGCTGCTTCAGGGCTTTCCGAGGATACCGATGGGCTCACCGAAGCGGTCCGGCGTGGGCAATGGCGAGCCGGCGGACTTGCGACAGCGGAGGGGACATGTGAAGGACCGGAAACAGCGCCGGGCCTACCGGGCGCCGTCCTGGACCAGCACCACGTCGAACTCGCCCGGCCCGTAACTCGGTTCAATCTGAATGCGGATCTCGCGCCCCACCTGGCGGGAAAGCCTGGCGAGGTGGCCGGCGTCCTCATCGATCAGCCGATCCACCACCCCGTCCGGCGCTCGCACCAGGTAGTCGCCCGGCGTTTCGCCGCATTGCGCTTCCGAATCCTGCAGGATGGCGCGGAACACCTCGATACAGGTCGTTTCGTCGGTCTTTATGACCCCCGTCCCCCGGCACACCCGACACGGTTCGCACACCTGTTGCGCCAGGCTGCCACGGGTACGCTTGCGGCTCATCTGCACCAGCCCCAGGGACGAGAACCCTTCGATGCACACCCGGGCCCGGTCCGGCTCGCAGGCTTTTTCCAGAATGCGAAGCACCTGCCGCTGGTTTTCGTCGTCCTGCATGTCGATGAAGTCAATGACGATGATGCCGCCAAGATTACGCAACCTGAGCTGTCGCGGAATGCAGCGGGCCGCCTCCAGATTGGTCCGGTACGCCGTTTCTTCCAGGCTGTAACTGCCGAGATAGCTGCCGGTGTTGACATCGATGGTGGTCATCGCTTCGGTCTGCTCGATGACCAGATAGCCACCGCATTTCATTTCCACCCGGGGTTGCAGGGCGCGCGCAACCTCATCGTCGACCCCATGGTGTTCGAACAGCGACCGCGGACCCGAGTGGGCTTCGATGCGGCTCGCCAGATCCGGCAGATACTCCGCCACCGACTCCCGCACCCGGCGGCGGGTCTGCTCATCGTCAATGACGATACGGCCCGTTTCCGAACCGGACATGTCGCGTGCGATGCGGGCCTCGAGCGGCAGTTCCCGGTACACGGGTGCCGGACACCGGGCCTGCGCCCGGGTCTCCAGCACACCGTCCCAGGTGGCCAGCAGCTGCTCGATGTCGGCTTCAATGGCACCGGCTTCGGCCAGGTCACTGGCAGTGCGCGCAATGAACCCCATGTCGATATCGCGCCGGCTCCGGATTTCCTCGATGACCTCTACCAGCCGCGCCCGTTCCCGGGCATCCTCGATCCGATGCGATATGCCGATGTGATCATTGAAAGGCATCAACACCATGTAACGAGAGGCCAGCGTCAGTTGCGTGGTGAGCCGCGCACCCTTGCTGGAAATCGGATCCTTGACCACCTGTACCAGCAGAGTCTGGCCGCCACTGATGAGGTCGCGAATGTCCGGCGCCGCCTCCGGCCGTTCTTCATCCGCCGCCTGGCGCCGGCGGATGTCCCGCACATGCAGAAAACCAGGCCGCTCAAGCCCCAGATCGACGAACGCGGCCTGCATCCCCGGCACCACGCGCTGCACCTTGCCCAGATAGATGTTGCCGGTGAAGCTGTAACCGCGGGCGCGGGCTATGTGCAGTTCCTGAAGCGTGCCGCCCTGAAACAGCGCCACGCGAGTTTCAAACTCGTTGACGTTGATCAGCAGTTCTTCGGACATCGTGCCGCTCATTGTAGGCTATTCGACTCGATAGCGCTGTGTCAGGTTCCGCAGCAACAGGTGCATGGCGGGCCACACCAACAGGCTGGTCACAGCGGGCAACACGGTCATCGGCAACCAGGCCGCTCCCTGTTCGTGGGCCAGGCGGCGGATCGCTTCGCTGAGCAACACCATCGCCGCCGCCACCCCGGCCTGCTGAACCACGGCATACATGCGCAGCCGCTCATGGAAACGCCAGGCAATGAAGGTAACCCCGGCAAGGATCATCCCATTGAGCCCGAGCGGGTCGGCAAACAGGATGTCGACGAACAGGCCCAGGCACCAGGTGCTGATCAGCCCGAAACGGTGCGGCAAGTGCATTGCCCAGTAGAACACCACCAGCACAACCCATCCCGGCCGCAGCCAGGCCAGCCAGTCCGGCCAACCCAGCGGTGCCCGCGCCATGGTCAACAGGAAAGCGGCGACCAGCGTCAGCAGCAACAGCCAGCCGCCCCGGGTCCGGTTCAACGACCTTCCCCCTGCGCGGAATCCAGTATCACCAGCAGGTGGCGAGACCGGTGCAACAAGGCGCTCGGCTTGACGGTAGCCTGAACAAAGGCGCGGGTGGGTTCGGTAAGCACGGACTGCACGGTGCCCACCGGGTATCCACGGGGAAATCGACCGCCGAGCCCGGAACTTACCAACTGGTCACCCTGCCGCAAATCGGCGGTTACGGGCAGGTCCTCCAGCCGCAGCAGATCGAGCCGTCCGGTACCGCTGGCAATGCTGCGCACGCCATTGCGGGTCACCTCGACGGGCACCGCATGGCTGACGTCGGTGATGAGCAACACGCGTGAGGAGTAGCGGCCGGATTCCACGATTTGCCCGAACAGACCTTCCGCATCGATGACCGCCTGGCCGACGCCCACTCCCGCCACCGTTCCCTTGTCGATGACTACCTGGCGCGTGTCGGGGGTCGGGACCACGCCGACAAGTTCCGCCTCGGTCACCTCGGACGGCAGGCGGGCACGGCTGGCCAGCAGTTCCCGCATGCGGTCGTTTTCGGTCTTCAGGGACTGGAATTGCTGGGCGGTCCTGGCCAACTGCAGGTTGCGCCGTTCGAGCTGCTCCAGCCTGTCCAGCAACGCCGACCGGGTAGAGACCGCCTCTGCGATGGCCGCTGCGATGCGGTAGGGGCTCTCCACGATGTAGTTCCCCGGACTGACGACGGTGCTGAGAACGTATCGTGTCGGTTGCAGTGCGGGGCTGGTCGAGTCCACATAGATGAGCGCCAGCGACGCGGCCGTCAACCCCAGCAAAAGATACCCGGCTCCGGACCTTCTGAGGAATAAGGCCTTCACCTCGCTGCCTCACTCAGCCGATAGAAAATCCGCGTTACCTGCCTTTTCCATCCATTCAAGAGCAATGCCGCCCCCCCTCGCCACACAGGTCAGGGGGTCTTCCGCGACGATTACCGGCAAACCCGTTTCCTCGGCGAACAGCGTGTCGAGGTCGCGCAACAGCGCGCCTCCACCGGTAATCACCAGCCCGGTCTCGGCGATGTCCGATGCCAGTTCGGGCGGACACTGCTCGAGTGCGCGCTTAACCGACCGCACCATCGCCGACAGCGGCTCCTGGAGCGCTTCGACGATCTCGTGCGTGTTGAGCGTAAAGCTGCGCGGCAGCCCCTCGGCAAGATTGCGCCCGCGCACATCGATCTCCCGCAACTCCTGCTGTGGATAGGCGGCGCCGATCTCGTGCTTGATTTTCTCGGCGGTCGCTTCACCGATGAAGCTGCCCTGGGTGCGCCGCACGTAGCTGGCGACCGCCTCGTCCATGCGGTCGCCGCCCACGCGCACGGTATCCGAGTAGACGATGCCGTTCAGGGAAATGATGGCGATTTCGGTGGTGCCGCCGCCTATGTCGATGACCATGGTGCCCACCGCTTCCTGAACGGGCAGGCCGGCGCCGATGGCGGCCGCCATGGGTTCCTCGATCAGGCGCACGTCCCGCGCTCCGGCCGACAGGGCGCTCTCGCGGATGGCACGGCGCTCCACTTCCGTGGACTTGCAGGGCACACAGACCAGCACCCTGGGGCTCGGCCGGATAAAGGAATCTTCATGCACCTTGCCGATGAAGTATTTCAGCATTTTTTCGGTGACCATGAAGTCGGCGATGACACCGTCCTTGAGCGGCCGCACCGCTTCGATATTGCCCGGCGTGCGGCCGAGCATGCGCTTGGCGTCAACACCCACGGCCACAACCGTTTTCTGGTTGCCCTGGGTGCGGATGGCCACCACCGAAGGCTCGTCCAGGACTACCCCATGTTCACGCACATATATCAGCGTATTTGCCGTTCCGAGATCGATCGAAAGATCCCGGGAAAACATGCCGCGAAACTTTTTGAACATCGATTGCGCCCCGGGGTGGCAACGGGTAAATGATCGAACCGCACAAGGCGGTTCGATGGGCAAACCGCTAATCTAACAACGAACCGAGATTCAAGTAAACTCCGCCCATGGACGGCGACCGAATCGACATCGATCACCTGGCCCGGCTTGCCGCACTGCGGCTGAGCGAGGACGATCGAGTGGCCGCGTTGCGCGACCTGCAACGCATCGTCACCATGGTCGACCGCATGCGCTCGGTCGACACCGATGGCGTGCAGCCACTCGCACACCCACTCGACAGCACGCAGCGACTGCGCGCCGACGCGACCACGGAAACATTCGACCGCGAGCACCTGCAGGAGGGCGCCCCGTCGGTCCGCGAAGGGCTGTACATCGTGCCGAGGGTGGTCGAGTAAACCGATGGAACCGCACGCCTGTGCCCGCCAGATCGCCGACGACCTGGCACGGGGCCGATATTCCAGCGCGGAACTGGTCGCCGATACGCTGCGGCGCGCAACCGCGCTGAACGAGACACTGAACTGCCTGATCACCATCGATGAGGAGCGTGCCATGGCCGCGGCGCAGGCCGCCGACCAACGCCTCGGCAGCGGCCGGGGCACGCCCCTGACCGGGATCCCGGTCGCACACAAGGATCTGTTCTGCATCGATGGCTGGCGCACCACCTGCGGGTCCAGAATGCTCGCCAATTTCACCGCGCCGTACACCGCCACCGCCATCGCGCGCCTGATCGATGCCGGCAGTGTCACCATCGGCAAGGCGAACATGGACGAGTTCGCCATGGGTTCATCCAACGAGACCAGCTATTTCGGCCCGGTCGCCAACCCATGGCGCCTCGACCGGGTGCCAGGCGGCTCGTCCGGCGGTTCCGCGGCCTGCGTTGCGGCCGGCATCACGCCAGTGGCCACCGGCACCGACACCGGCGGCTCCATCCGCCAGCCGGCGGCATTCTGCGGTGTCACGGGGCTGAAACCCACCTACGGCCGGGTGTCGCGGTACGGCATGATCGCCTTTGCATCAAGCCTCGATCAGGGCGGTGTGTTTGCGCGCAGCGTCGAGGATGTCGCCCTCTGGCTGGCGCACATGGCCGGTTTCGATGCACGCGACTCGACCTCGAGCACGCACCGGGACGACTGGTTGAGACGGGTGCCGGAACTGGGCGTCGGGGAACTCGAGTCGCCCCTGACCATCGGTCTCGCCAGGCAGTTCTTCGCACAGGACATCGCCGGCGGCGAGCACCTCGATGCAGCGCGCGCAACCCTGGAGACCATGGGCTTCCGGTGCCTCGAGGTATCCCTGCCGCACGCCGACGCCGCGGTGGCCGCCTACTACATCATCGCCGGCGCCGAGGCATCGACCAATCTGTCCCGCTATGACGGGGTGCGATTCGGCCATCGTTGCAGCGACCCCGTGTCCCTGCAGGACCTCTACGAGCGATCGCGCAGCGAAGGCTTCGGCGCCGAGGTCAAGCGCCGCATCCTGACCGGCACCTATGCCCTGTCGGTCGGCTATTTCGATGCCTACTATGTCAAGGCGCAACGCATCCGGCGGCTGATTCGGGAGGATTTCCTGCGCGCGTTCGAAACGGTCGACCTGCTGCTGGCCCCGGTGGCGCCCGGTACCGCGTTTGCCAAGGGCGCATTCGCCGACGACCCGGTAGCCATGTACAGCCAGGATGTGTTCACCATCCCGGTCAGCCTGGCCGGCTTGCCCGCCCTGTCGCTGCCCTGCGGCCTGCACGAAGGCCTGCCGGTCGGCGCGCAGCTCATCGGCCGACACTTCGACGAGCGACGGCTGCTGCAGACCGGGGCTGCCTTTCAGCGCGCCACCGACTGGCACGACCTGCACCCGCGGCTGCCCGCGCACCCGGGAGCCCCGGCATGAACGCAACTGGCGACTGGGAGGCCGTGATCGGCCTGGAGATGCACGTACAACTGGCTACCCGCAGCAAGATCTTTTCCGGTGCCGATACCCGCTTCGGAGCCGACCCCAACAGCCAGGCCTGCCCGGTCGACATCGGATTGCCCGGCACCCTGCCGGTACTCAACGAACAGGCGGTGCGCATGGCCGTCCTGTTCGGGCTCGCCATCGGCGCCGAGATCAACCCGTTTTCCGTATTCGACCGCAAGAACTACTTCTACCCGGACCTGCCCAAGGGCTACCAGATCAGCCAGTTCGCACAGCCCATCGTCGGCCGCGGACAGGTGCAGGTACCACTGGACGACGGAGACTCGGTGGTGGTGAACATCACCCGCGCCCACCTCGAGGAAGATGCGGGAAAATCCATTCACGACGCCTGGCCCGGCGAAACCGGAATCGACCTCAACCGCGCGGGAACACCGCTCCTGGAAGTGGTCACCGAGCCCGACCTGCGCAGCCCGGAACAGGCGGCTGCCTGCTTCCGGCGCCTGCACAGCCTGGTGCGCTATCTGAAAATCTGCGACGGCGACCTGTCCCAGGGCAGCATGCGCTGCGATGCCAACGTCTCGGTGCGCGCGAACGGCGCCTGTGAACTCGGCGAGCGCACCGAAATCAAGAACCTCAACTCCTTCCGTTTTCTCGAAAAGGCGGTCCGTTACGAGATGCACCGGCACATCGAGGTGCTGGAAAACGGCGGGAGCATTGTCCGGGAAACGCGGCTCTACGACCCGGAGCGCGACGAAACCCGGTCCATGCGCGGCAAGGAACTGTCCGACGACTACCGCTATTTTCCGGACCCGGACCTGTTGCCGCTGCAACTCGACGAAGCGCTCATCGAGTCGGTGCGCGCGGCCATGCCCGAGTTGCCCGACGCACGCCGCCGGCGGTTCCGGGAACAGTTGCGATTGAGCCACTACGACGCCACCTGGCTGACCGGCGACCCGGAAATCGCCGACTACTTCGAAAAGGCCGCCGAAGCCGGCGGCGACGCCAAGCTGGCCGCCAACTGGATCACCGGTGAACTGGCCAGGAACCTCAACCGCGACGGCCTGGCCATTGGCGATGCGCCCGTTGCCGCCGAGCACCTCGGCGCTCTGATCGGCCGCATCACCGACGGCACGATTTCCGGCAAGACCGCCAGAACCCTGTTCGATGCCCTGTGGCGCCGGGAAGGCAGCGTCGACGAAATCATCGAGGCGCGCGGCCTGCGGCAGATCAGCGACACCTCCGAACTGGAAGCCCTGGTGGGCGACATCGTCGCCGGCAACCCCGTCCAGGCCGAGCAGTTCCGCGCCGGCAAACAGCGGCTGCTGGGATTCTTCGTCGGCCAGGTCATGAAAGCCACCGGGGGCAAGGCCGACCCCAAACAGGCCAACGCACTGATCCTCAAGGCGCTTGGCGAGCTCTGAGGGGGCAAGGCCCGCCCGGGTGCCACAGGCGCCCGCACCGCATGCCCGCCCGGTGCCGGGAAAAACCACATCGCGAGAATCCTGTTGCATGCGAGTCCGGAACCCGGCGCGCCGGGACGAGGACGTGCAGGGAACTATGGCT